>JBHLRC010000011.1:0-39239 GCA_048882965.1 Candidatus Thorarchaeota archaeon | reverse complement strand
CTTGTTGAAATTGCTAGTTCATAGAGGCTCCACTCACGGTCGATGGTTTCTAGAGCGGTTCGTTCGTGTACAAATTTATGCATGTCTTCCATCCAGATATCACGTTGTTTCTTACTCATTAACCAAGACATAACAAGTGGGTACTTTGTAAAGGGCCCAGCATTTGGATGATCTGTACTCATGATGCATCGCCAGACATCATCAACGCTAAGAGCGAACTCCAGAGGAATAGCCCATTGCACAGAGTTCCCAGCTGCCTTCGGTGAATAGGTGTAAGGTACAATTCCAGCACCACCTGGGAGTTCAACATCAACTGAGAGGTTTACCCACTTACCTCCGGTAAGCTGATAGAGATAAAACTCAAAGGGTCCATCTCCAGTCATAGTTGTCGCAGGGCCAAAAGTGATCTGACCCATGTCTGCAGTGAAGTGTTTGTTCTTATTGAAGTACTTCGCAAATTCTAGACCACCAGACTGAATGTCCTTCCATTCCTCACTGTTCTCTTCGACACTACCCAGTGTTTCAAAGGACATGTGTGTGAGATGGCAAATGTGCTTCCTCCCACCATAACCTTTGATGTCACGAATCGAATCGAGCTGTTGGATAGTGGTAGCTATGTTTCCAACACGTCCTAGATTGTTAGGATGATAATGCATAACATGAGGGAGCCCTAGTTTTTCAACAGCCTGACATAATCCTCGCATGACATCCTTCGGTGATATATCCCAATCTGGAATCTCTCCTTCTGGATCCCTGAGATTTATCCCATGAGCCCATGCATATGTGCCACCAGGATTCACGACTTTGCATCCCAGACCACCTACCTTCCGGTTAATCCATGCGATATAAGCGGCAAGTCCACTGATGTCTTTCTCTTTCACATAATGGAATGTAATCATACTGTTGCAGAACATGGGAAGAAGTCCTGAATCAAGATTATGTAGATCTTCCATCTCTTCCCATGACCCGAGGGCTTTGAGTGCTGGAAGAGCAGGTTCTATGACAGTAGTGTAACCCATAGCAGAGTATCGATATCCAATTACGTAGGAGTTTGGCATTGTATAACCCACACCACCACGAGTATACTTAGTCCTAGGAACAGGATCCTTCCGGTGGTCTTCTGGGCATGTGGCTCTACCAACACCTACCTTACTCCCAACAATGTGAGAGTGCATATCAACACCCCCAGCCATTACGAGACGCCCTTTTAGGTCAATTTTCTTAGCAGACGCTGATACCTTGTCTACAATCTTGCCATCTGATATACAGATGTCCTTGATTTCGCCGTCTATACCATTCTTCGGATCATAGACACGACCGTTGGTGAGAATCGTCTGTTTACTCATTTCTTCAACCTCCTGACTTCGTCGTAAATCATTCTTAGCACATCTCTATCTGGAAGTATCCCATCTGGTGGGTCGACAACCTTCTTGAGATATAACGGCAGTCCATCCATGCGAGTGGCGGCCCCATCACACTCAATTCCAGCAATGGCAGTTTGAATATTGACCTTCGCTAGGAGCGATGTCATATTGCGTTTCGGATCTATATTGATAACGGGTATCTTTGCTAGATGCTTCACAGCATCCTTGGGAAAGTGTGCAGCAGGATCAGCTGCAATGTTTAGAAACGCATCAGCTTCCCCTCTGACAAGCATATCAACAGCAGTGTACTCACCGGGTTGGTATCGTGGATAACCTCTAGCATAATCTACAGCATATGGGTAGCCAGTCTGCCATGTTGAGGTCTTGTTAGCACCTGCAACATTGTAGTGACCTCGCATAGGCATCATACCCCACTTTGTGAAGTGGTTCAGGTCTTGAATAAGCCGGATTGCAGCATCGATGTTTCGGTGGCGACCTTTTGACTGTGTTAGTCCCAGACCGAAAAAGAGCACCCCATATTTTGCGTTCTTCATTGCTTCAACAAGTTCGGTCATCTCTTCAATCGAGAGACCTCCCACTTCATCCACATCTAGAACTTTACCTCGTGCAATCGCACGTAGAGCTGATATGACCTCTAGATCAGATCCGGGATTGATTTTGACAAACTTATCTGCAACCCCGGCACTGATAGTCTTCCGGATGTCGACAACCCAAATTTCACGATCTTTCTTTCCATCTTTGATATACATGCCATCTGCTCTTGTGTAACGACTCATATGACGCGGGTGCGCAAACTGTGGGTTAGAACCCCAGTAGATAATCAAATCTGCTCGATGACGTGTTTCAGCTAAAGATGCAACCGGTTCACCAGACTCTTGACGACCTAAGATTGTGGGACCGTGGCAGACAGAGGATGTGTTGTCAGCTACTCCCCCAACTTCTTCAGCAATCTTGTATGCCTCTCTGTGTGCATCATTTTCTGTTGAGCTTAGACCGTATACCAACAAACGTTTGGACTTTACAATGATTTCAGCAGCCTTTTTGACTAGTTCCTTAAGCGGCGCATTCATCTCCAAACGATCATCATAATGATTTAGGAACTTGGCTTTGCTTATGGCGCATCCATTCTTATTCTCTGTTATTTTATTATCTTCAACGCCAATCACAATGTCATCACAGAGACAACCACAGAACGGGCAGATAATGTGTTCCTTCATTATTGAATCCTCGGTCATTATTCTCCCTCCGTCATCTGTTTTAGTAATTCTTCCACATCTGGGACGCTTTCTCCCTTTGCAGCGAATAATTGGGCGGACACGCTTTTGAACCCAGGCATGCCTGTGCCTTCAGTGTCTGGACCAGTGACAGCATTTGCATAGGGACCACATGGAATGAACACAACACCGGGTTCAGCTCTCCGGTCAATTTTACTTTTCACAACAACGCTGCCGTGGAGGGTTTCAACACGAACAGCATCACCTTCTTCTAGTCCTAATGCCTCCATGGTAACTTTGTCCATCTCACAGATACCAACTTCCTGGAGATATTCAGGACCTAGTTTACCCAACTCCATGGTACGACCTTGTTTTAGGGTCCTACCCGAAGTGAGGAGGGCTTCGACTCCCACACGACTCATCAAAGACAGCTCCGAAATGTGAATATTGACTTATCAAACCGCAATAAGAACTCTTGGGGAAACGAGTTTCATATAGAAAAGGAAATGAAGTAGGGACGAGGAGTGATTCCAATCCATTCGGATTGTCATTCATGGCGCAACCTTTGTTTCTCCACACGCCTATGAAAAAGGGCTACACAGCCAGGTCATTTACATTAATGCATACATGGATACACCCAGGAATTTGTTTGATTTTTTAATCTAGAGGCATGGTGATGTCTTACCTACATAATACATCTACCACTTCGAAGCCTTTATCAGACAAGATTCGACGGGAGCGCCCGAAACTCACAGTCAAGACAAGGTTGCTGAATAAACGATGGCTGTTGGTAAGAATATACTAAAGGAGCTCTATTCAAGAACGCTGAAAGTGCGTAGATTTGAAGAAAAGGTCTGGGATCTTTTTGGAGAGAACATTGTTCCAGGCACATTACATCTATACCTAGGACAGGAAGCTGTTGCAGCAGGAGTCACTACAGCACTCAAAAAATCAGACTGGATTCAGAGCACTCATAGAGGCCATGGACACGTTATTGCAAAAGGTGCAGATATGAATGCAGCTCTTGCAGAACTACTTGGAAAATCAACCGGATCATGCAAAGGCAAAGGAGGTTCCATGCATATAACACAGTTTGATGTGGGAGTACTTGGCGCCACCGGAGTGGTAGCTTCTGGTCTTCCTATTGCAGTAGGTGCTGCATTATCCTGTCAATTGAGAGGCACAAAGGACGTCGTTGCATGCTTTTTTGGAGATGGCGCATCCAACAATGGTACTTTTGGAGAGTCCCTAAATATGTCTGCAATCTGGAAACTTCCGCTTGTTTGGATTGTGGAGAATAATCTGTATGCCATGGGCACCCCTATCAAAATGATGTGTCCCAGTGTAGATATCGCACAGAGAGCAGATGGTTACTGCATTCCCAATGTAGTGGTTGATGGTAACAATGCACTCGAGGTCTATGAGGCAACCGTAGAAGCTGTGAAACGTGCAAGAGCTGGGGACGGACCAACTCTCATAGAATGCAAGACCTACAGACAGCGGGGGCACTCACGTTTTGATCCTGCCAAATATCGTCCCGAGGATGAGGCCAACCATTGGCTCAGTGAGGAGAGAGATGCTGTCCGAATTATAAAAGAGATTGTCATCAAACAAGGAGCTATGACTGAGAAGGAAGCCGATAAAATTGATGCTAAAATCACAAAGGAAGTAGAGAAAGCAGCTGAATTTGCCAAGAAATCAGAGTTTCCAAAACCAGAAGAAACTCTCGATGATGTATTTGCGGAGGTGCCTTAATTGACCGAAATGACATATAGAGAAGCCCTCAAGGCGGGCCTTCGTGAAGAGATGCTCCGTGATGAGCGCGTGTTCATCATGGGCGAAGATGTTGGGTTGAATTGGGGCGGAGCCTTCAAGGTAACAAAGGGTCTGGCTGAGGAGTTTGGAGAAGCTAGAGTAAGAGACACTCCAATCTCAGAGAACACAATTGCAGGAGCGGCTGTTGGTGCAGCTATCACCGGAATGATTCCAGTCGCAGAAATCATGTTTGGAGACCTCATCACCCTGGCAATGGACCAAGTATGCAATCAGGCTGCAAAGATGCGGTATATGTTTGGAGGGCAGACTTCAGTCCCGTTGGTTCTTCGAAGTGTATTTGGAGGCGGCAAAAATATTGCGTCACATCATTCGCAGAGTCTTGAATCATGGTTTATGCATACACCAGGACTAAAAATCGCGGTCCCAGCATTTGCTGCGGATGTAAAAGGGCTCATCAAGACAGCAATTAGAGACCCCGACCCTGTGATGTTTTTTGAACACAAGTTAGTCTATGACAAGAAGGAAGAAGTCCCTGATGAGGATTACACAATACCTTTCGGAGAAGCAAAAGTGAGAAGAGAAGGAACGGACGTGACAGTATGGGGAACCTTCTTCATGCTTCACAAGGCCTTAGAGGTTGCAGAAGACTTGGAGAAGGAAGGAATCAGTGTTGAGATAATTGACCCAAGAACCCTTGCTCCATTGGACACGAAGACACTAATTGACTCGGTGAAGAAGACAGGAAGATTGGTTCTTGTGACTGAAGAAACCAAGACAGGAGCAACAACTGCAGAGGTGGCAGCGAAAGTCCAGGAGGAGGCATTTGACTGGTTGGATGCGCCAATCAAGAGGGTCAATGCACCTGACACACCAGTACCATTCAGTCCCCCACTAGAGCAATATTTCATTCCCGACAACAAACGTATAGCTCAGGCTATCCGTGATATAGTGTAGGTGAAATCAATGGTTACGACCATGATTATGCAGCGCATGAGTGTAGCCATGGAATATGGTGTCATACTCAAGTGGCTAAAGAAAGAGGGTGATACTGTAAAACAGGGAGACCCCATCGTTGAGATCTTCGGGGAGAAGAACGAGTTTGAGCTAGAGTCACCTGTAGACGGGGTGCTGCTCAAGATTCTCTGTGAGGTTGATGATGAAATTCCCATCAGCGAACCCATCGCATACATCGGAAAGAAAGGAGAAAAAGTCCCCGATGTTATGCCAAAGAAATTGAACGTGGGTGCGGCACCTACTCCACAAGCAGCAACAACACCCTCTACTGCTTCAACAACGGTACAAAAGGCGGCAGTAAAAACAAGTACACCGTCTACAGAGACCCGATTACCGGGTGGAAAAATCAAAGCCTCTCCACGTGCAAAGAAGAAGGCCAAAGAGATGGGTATTGATCTTTCCCTTTTGGTGGGATCTGGTCCAGATGGTAGGATTGTGGAGAAGGATGTACTTTCAGCCAATACCATCCCCCAAACTGCTAGTCTAGATGAACGAAAGGTGAAACAGGTTGCACACTTGACCCCTTTGAGACGTACTATCGCACGTAGGATGACTCAGAGTTCTCAGAACCCACACATCACAATGATTACTGAGATTGACATGACTGAGGTTGTGGAACTACGCAAAGAAATCAACGAACGCATTGAGAAGAAACATGGGATTAGGATTTCTTTCAATGATATCATTGTGAAAGCTGTAGCAGACACTCTTGAGAGGTTTCCAAAATTCAATGCAACCCTATCTGGGAACGATTTAGTAATGTTCGATGAAGTGAACATTGGTGTCGCAATGGCAACTGATGATGGTCTCATTGTCCCCACAGTGAAAAATGCTAACAAGAAATCGATAACAGAGATTGCTTTAGAAACAAAGGACTTTGGTAAACGAGCCAAAAGCAATGAACTCAAACCAGAGGAACTCACAGGAAGCACATTTACTGTTTCGAATCTCGGACCATTCGAGGTGGATTTGTTTATTCCAGTAATCAATCCTCCAGAAACTGCAATCCTTGCGCTTGGCCAGATCAAGAAGACACCGGTTGTCATTGACGATAAAATTGCCATCAGGTCGATAATGATGGCGAGCTGCGCTGTTGATCACAGAGTACTTGATGGTGCTCCGGCAGGTCAGTTCCTTGCAGCACTGAAGGAGAACCTTGAGAATCCATTCATGATGAAGATATAATCAAATGTCAAGACCAATCACTGTTTCTGGATTGAATTTAGCAAACCATTATCAGCCTTCGTATTGAATCATACATGATAGGGAGATGATTCATTCTCACACATGTCCAAAATGTGGTAGCAGCAGAATTGCTGGACCGCACAAGGTGGCGGGTCAACACCATGTAAGAGTTGACCTCCCAGGTTTTTCTACAGCAACACTCGAGAGTTTTACATGTGCTGACTGTGGGTATACTGAGTTCTATGTCGACCAAATAGGTCTGCAGAATATCAACGCATATGGTAGGTTTGTACTCGGTACGACACCGCAAGAACCAGAGATGACAAGACGAACTTGTCCCTACTGTGGGTCTAAACTACGACCAGGTGCAATTTCTTGCCATGAATGTGGTCAATATTTGTCATAGATTTCGACCCTAAATCTCAGGGGGACCTTATATTATAGCAAGCGGACCGAATGTCGACACGAGGTTTTCGTGTCAGCCTCGAATACGACATCTGCTCCATGCCTCAACCGTTGCTCTGAGGCCTCCTGCCGGTGGCGAGCAACCTACTTCAGCCATCGGCTAATTCATTCAAACTGATTGGCAACAAGCTAATCAGGGAATCGTACATGCAGTAGATGGGCTAGTGAACCATAGATGACTTGGCGTCTCATTGATGATGATAGTACTGATGTCTATCAGAATCTCGCATTGGATGAAGCAATAGCCAGACATGCAGCAGATCAAATCGAAAAGAGTAACACAATCCGTTTCTGGCGTTCCGAAAAGGCAGTAGTGATTGGTAGATTCCAGTGTGTCCACAAAGAAGTGAACCTTTCATATTGCTCAGAGGAAAAAATTGCAATAGCTCGGCGGTTTACAGGGGGAGGTGCAGTCTTCCACGATAGAGGCAATCTGAATTTCTCAATCTGTGCAGACCGTGCTGAGAAATATATTCCAAAGACATTGAAGGAGATTTATGAACTATTTATTGGAAGTATTGCCACCGCGTTACAATCAATCGACATACCTGCTCAATATGATCCCGTTCGTTCATGTATCAGAATTAATGACCTGAAGATAACCGGGACTGCGGGATGGCTAAAAAGAGGTGTCGCCTTTCTCCATGGAACACTGTTGATTAAGTCTGATCTTCATATGCTTCGTAAATGTCTTTCACCTCAAAAAGGACAACCGGTATTTCTCCGTGATAAAACAAGGGTACGTTGTATGGAAAGCAAACGAAACTTTGTAACTAACATTACAGAAGTGGTGGAAAACTGTCCCTCGGATGAGAACATAAAAAATGTAATCATAAAAGCTATCGGGAAGATTTCTAGAAAATCTGTTGAGAGAAACAATCCATCGCTTGAAGAAGTGGACACTGCACAGGCTTTATATCAGAGCCGCTATTCTCAGTCCGAGTGGAACCTGGGTACACCAGCCCAATGAAGTTGAGGTATGTCCCAATGACTGATGATGTTGAAAAGATGTTGAAGAGCTTCATGAAACATTTTGGCGCTCTTAACCGAGATATTCCAGATGCGAGAAATGCATTCACTGACCTTCAGAAGACAGTTCATAAGGATGGTGCACTATCAGCCAAGTTCAAAGAGATAATCTGCATAGTTGCTTCAATTCTTTCTCCTTGTGAAGAATGCATGGTATATCATACTAAACAAGCTCTGACCCTTGGAGCAACCAGACAAGAGATTATGGAAGCCTGTTCAGTCGCAATCGTGATGGGTGGAGGACCAGCTGCATCTCATATTGCAGCGGTACAAGACAGCCTTGATGTATGGGCACCTAGGACATAGTAAAGTCCCTAATGCACAGGAACTTCACAGGCGTGGACCCATGATTGAAGAACTGATGAGGTTCATTCCCAAGAATATGAAGGATATCTCCAGGTTGTAGATGTAATTCTTCCTCACCCACCTTAACAGTGGCTATGCCATTCAGCATGTATACTCCATGCTCATGTGGATGGATATCAAAGGAAGTATGGCCACCGGGTTCGATGATGTACCCTCGAAGTGCAAAATTCTTTGAGGAGTTCTCTGGATTAAGGAACCGCCTGCGTTTTACACCTTTCATCCCAGGGTAGTCGTAAACCTCATACTCCTCATCACGCACATCTTTTGTAAGAAACATAGACACACCTTCCAGTCTCACTCAAACTCTGTGAAGAGAACCTTGATTGCTTTTTGACTTTCCATTAACTCAAAACCCTTCTCCCATTCCGAGAGTGATATTCGATGTGTAATTAGAGGGGACACATCTACCTTTCCTGAGGACATTAATCTAAGAGTTGTGACCCAAGAGGATGGCAGGGTGCCCCAAGTGCCGGACATAGTCAATTCTTTAGTGATTATTGGATCCAAATCGATATTCGCCGGTTGACCTCTTACTCCAAGCAATGTTACATGTCCAGCCACTTTTACAAAGTCTAGAGCTTGTGTACATGCGACACATGCACCGCTTGCTTCAATGACAGCATCGGCACCACGACCATCAGTTCCATCCCTAACAAGCTCGACCGGGTCAGGACCAGCCAAGACATCAATGGTTATATCTGCGCCAATCTTCTTAGCTATATCGAAACGCCATTTGTCTGATGTTACTCCTGTCACTATGACCTTTCCAGCACCCATTGACTTGGCAATCTGTGTGGCCATCAGACCCATTGTACCTGGACCTTGTACAACAACAGTATCACCCGGACAGATGGGTGTCTTGTCAATCACCGAATGCACAACGCAAGCAAATGGTTCAGCCAATGCAGCCGCTTCTAGTGAAACATTCTGAGGGACTTGATGGATTATGTATTCAGGTACAACCAGATATTTCGCAAAGGCACCATCTGCTCGTGATGTTCCCAGGATTCGCTTATCCTCTGCCGTACATCTATTCATGTGACCTGTTTTACACTGATGACATTTTCCGCAATAGGCGGTGGCAGGTGAAACTACATGGTCACCGGCTTTTACAGAGGTCACATCTGATCCAACGTCAACCACAGTACCTGAATACTCATGACCTAAAACAACGGGGGGTGTATAGAATGCTTGGTCATGCTTGATGTGGATGTCTGTGCCACAGAGACCTGCAGCGGCAACCTCAATCAGGACCTCATCTCTCTTAGGTTTTGGATCATCAAGCTCGCGAAGTTCTAGATTACCGATACCACGGGTAGTCTTCATCAGTCCTCTCACTTTGATGACCTCTAAAGAGCGATGTCGGAGACTCTATAGAATCTTGTGGAACTGACGTGAGACCTACTCCACAGTTATTCATGAGTCAATGAGTTGAAAAAATCTTGAGTTTCATCTCCCTGGTCCAATGAACGAACCCTAAAGCCGGTACTCAACTCTCCTCGTATCTTACCTGCGACTTGTGCTCCAACAAACCGTTTACGGACATTAGCCTCTTTTCCTAACCAGATATAGACATTCTTGTTGGTGTTATCAACCACACAAAACACTCTGTCCGGTAGTAGGCTCTCTCTGTTCAGGTCTACACAGAGTGTTGTGCCATCCTCCTGCATCTCAAGTGCATCGACCATTGGGTGTTCCTCGTGGTTAAATATGGGCAGCGCAAGTCTTATGGTATGGCGTGATACTCTAGTGAAAAAGCTTCCTCATATTTGGATATATATTCCACTAGCATGTACTCAAATCTTAGTATGCACTATGAATGTCAGTGTACCGAGGATATTGAGGAGATAAGATGGAGCTATATCGATTCGAAAGTTGCTCTTAGTGTAGCTCCACAATAACTGCATTGCGCTTCAAGTGGTCCTGTCCAGTCAATCCCCTCTTGAGATACAGCAGCCCCGCAAGAGGGACATCTCTCGGGCAATCGTACTGTCTTCATTTCAGAGCCATCTGACCTGGTTCTGCCACGATGCCGTTCGGGTATTACAAAAGATGGAGCTTCTATTGTGAATCCACGAGCCACATTACTGGCCACTCGTGACCCAGCTCTGCAGATATTAACTATAACGATAATGATGATAATAAAGACGAAAACAGGTATAATCACGAACATAATTCCAAATGTCCCAAAAATATTACCAAATACATTCCAGGGGTCGAACAAGTAACCTACTCCTTATTGTGAGTTTTTCAAAGCTTGACGTGTGGTGAGTGCTTATTATGTTTTTCAAAGGCATACACAGTTGCCTCATTAAAAGCAATAACCTTCTTCGGAACCTATAAAAGATTGGCACGATTGCTGGCCAGAGTATAATTAGATGGAGGCCAAATGACTAATGCAAATCCCAGCCTTCCTCCTTAGGAAGCTATACATCAAAGGAAGCCTCGAAAATGTCGAGGGCGGCTTTTCGTTCAAATTGAAAAACTCGCTATCACCTGGGACTACGACAGCAGTAGCACCAATCAAGGTAAATGGTGATGAGTACTCACTTGACTCCACTACAATAAAATCCGTAGATGGTGAGGTCAAGGGTTCTGAGATTAGCGAGGACAACACATTCCCAATCAAAGTTGGTGTTGAGATAGAGATTTTCATTGAAGGCGAACCTCTTCCTGAAGGTGAACATACAATCGACATATCACTCAAGACAAAAGAAGCAGGTACTCTAGCTTTCGATGTGAAAGATTCGATCTAGTTTTTTAGTGCAGAGGGCAACTGCCTTCTGCATTTGACACTATTATATTTCAGAACAGATTAGTGACGATTAGCGATATGACCCATAGCAAAGGCGTCACAAAGAGCATAAAGAAAACAAGAGCATCGCCAGCTCTCTTCCATTTTCCTCGACTGAAGGGACAATAATTCTCCTCTGATATTTGTCCAGCAATAGAGATAGTTTTCTTAAAACTTCCATCTTCAGTCATGTTCTTTCATGCACCAAGAAAATGGATTGCATAAGACCATTCTGTTGGGGACTCAATCCCCACAATAGTTTTCAGTAAAGCAGTATAAAATTCGATAGGTGGAAGTTTGTGTACATCAAAATCAGACAGGACGGAGCCCTTGGTATTGGCCGCGGGACCGAGGGAAACGCGGAGATAACAATGGGTTATGGAGAAGCCCATATGGTGGCCGCAGCTTTAGAGAAGCTAGCACAGACTGCACGCAGCTATAAACAGGAGTATCTGAAGACGACAGATGTTGGTGGAGGAAACAAGATAACATTTGAGCGGGCTGATGATGGCACTATAGCAATTTCAGGAGATAGACAGTCATACATCTGTACAGAGGCTGAAATTAGACAGCTGGCTGAGAAGCTGAAGCATCTGCCGCCGGTAGAAGTCGCACCACCATCAGACTATGTAAAGAAAATCACACCATCACAAGGATATTGCCTTGTAGTCACAAATGGAGGCAATTCCATCAAGATACGACTCCCAGAAGCAGCAATCATTAAGACTTCAATCAAGAGCAGTATTGATTCAAGATTCTTCGATGAAGAGATTTCAGTAGGGCAAAGAAAACTGACCGTGAGTAGGAGCAGTGATTTGAAGTGGCAACTCAGTGGTGATGAAACGACAGTACGATTCACAGCATATGAGATTGAGGCACTTGTCGCAGGGCTCCATAATGGTATTTTGGATGTTCTAATGGATGTTGTGAAAAGCTTTGGTGCAGATGATGTGTCAGATATCAGGGTTAAGAGTCAGTTGAAGCGTGTTGAACAAGATGCAATCAATATTTTTGGTGAAGACAAATCAGCAAAAGGACTGGTTCGAGACATCACAAAAAGAGCAAAGAAAATCATCGGGATAGAGGAACATGCTGATGAGCGAGCAAACACGTTCATCGAGATGTCTAACCATGTCTATGCCAAAATGGACACAGAATACATTGAACCTTTGTTCGAGCTCTTTTCGAAAGTATTTGTTGTTCAAGCATAACCTTGACTAGTGAGACTCTTCAACTAGCTCTATCACATAGTGGTCTTTGGTAAAGAGAAAACATATCTTTCGATTATTGAACAGAGGCGCTTCTACAGGCTTCGAAATGACTATGGCACCACTCTCACGAGCGTGCTTCTTTGCCTCCTCGATATCGGGAACGGAATAACAGAGATGGTAGAGAGCTTGACGCTTGTTCAGAAGGTCCGTTACAGGAGAATCTTCAGTAAGAGGTGAGATTAACTCAATTTTAACAGGAGCATCATCAGAAGGTCCCAAAAGAACAACCCGGACTTTCTGTGTATGATCATCGACAATAGATCCGAGCTGCTTGTATCCGAAAAGCTTCTCATGATTCTTAATACTCTCTTCGATGTCCTTTACGATGATGCCAATGTGACTCAGTTGCATACGCTCACCTAGATGTTGGTTTCAATTAATATGGCATAAGTGTTACCATGTAAATCTGAAGGTAAAAGAAGCGTCGTAATCCTTTTGAAAGAAACAGGTTAGCCAGAAGGTGTCTTAGTATTGGTGGAGATAGTGTCAGGGTCAAGTTATGTCGCACAACTTGGAAAAAAATGGGGCTTCGGAGCTCCAAGACAGCTGTACCGTATGCTGAAACTCCACAAGACATCATTTAGCACAATACTTGACAACATGTTCTCCGTACTTGAGGAATTCAATGGACACTTCGCATTTCCAACTATTGCAGCTGTGGCAAAAATGAAACCTGACCTTGTGAAGTCTATCGAAAAAGAGGGACACGAGGTTGCTAGTCACGGTTATAACCATGTCAGATATCCAACCATCTCTGCTCAGGCAAGAGAACAGGACCTACTACTAAGTCTTCAAGTTTACAAAAGACTTGGTCTCAAGATTACTGGATTCCGGGCACCCTATGATAACTATACAGATGACATGCCAGAATTACTCGAAAAAACACCCCTCATTTGGGATGGAGGTTTTGGATATCGTCCGCAGCACCGAGAGAAGATCCAATTTTTCAAGACAGAGATAGATGGACGGAAATCGCGTGTCACATATATCCCCCTTAATGCTTGGAGTGATGACTACATGATTGATCGAATGGGGATGGGACCACATACTATATCGAAGGTCTTGAAGAGAGAGGTGTCAAAAGCCTCCAAAACTGGGGGAGTTATCATGTTTGATCTACATCCAATTAGGATGGGACAAAAGAGATTCGTAAATTGTTTGGGGGATATCATCGAACATGCAAATATTCTTGGAGGGTGGTGCACAACTCCAACCGAAGCAGTTCAATACTGGGATAAACATTCCAGATGGAAAGGGGACAGTAATTTCTGCCTTTTACTCACAGGAGATATTGATAACTGGGTGTTCTCAGACTATCTAAGACGAATCTTGTGGAAGAGAATGCAAAGGTGATATGATATGGGAAAGAAACTTGGTAGATTCCTGCGCATCCTGGCATGGATAGCACCATTCTATCAGTTCCGAGCTAGTCTATACCGGAGATGCGGTGTCAAAATAGGGAAAGGTGTCTATATGGGATTCCAAGTTTTGTTGGATGGAGAATATCCAGAGTATATCGAGATTCAGGACTGGGCAAGTATTGGTCCTGGTGTCAAAATAATGGCACACTCAGGAGCAAGTCCATATCACCATCGAAGACGGATCTTTCATGAGGGCCCTAAAAAGGTTGTAATTGAAAAAGGAGCTTGGCTGGCAGCAGGTGCAATTATCTTACCTGGTGTTACTGTAGGAGAGGGGGCTATAGTTGCAGCAGGAGCTGTAGTTGGAAAAGATGTACCGCCACTCACACTCGTTGCAGGAAATCCAGCACGGATGGTACAGAAACTTGAGCCAAAAACCAATTAGGGAGATAATTTGCTAGAAAGGACCTTTTTGATGTCACCGACGGTCCAGAGCTCGATGACCTCTTCATCCTCAAAGAAGATTTCAAACTCATTTTCAATCTCACTGACAATGATTAAGTGAGCCATCGAGTCCCAAGGTTCAAACTCTTTTCGACGAAGGTCGTCAGTTATCTTGTCCTTGTCCAGAAGTAAGATCTTTGACAGAAGGTCCAGTAGTCTATCCTCATAGTCAGTCATGGTCTAATCCTCTTGTAGTTCAATATAGTCAGGGAAATCAATTGTAGTTGCATCTAGGTTGAGTGTCCAGGTAGTCCCATTGTTATCTTTCTTCCCAGACATCTCAAATCCGTGTTTCTCGTAGACATCTGCAGCTGGAGCATTCTTTTTTGTTGGAATATACTCTCCGATTATTCTCTCAGCCTTCGCAGCTCGTGCATCAGCAGCAATTCTCGCAAGTAGGGCAGTTTCCACTGTACGGCCAATGACGCGGCAGCTCATGAGAAGCGTGTCAATCCACCAGTCTTTATCCTTCATCTTCACAATCGCAACGCCAACTACGCCTTCGTCACCAAATTTGTCGCTGACTGCCATGCTGTAGACAATTGCATCTTTAGATTCGCGTAATTCACGAACAGCTGCATCCGTGTGCCGTCTTGTTGTGAGATTGAATTGGTTGGTCTTGCCTATAAGTTGCACCACCCGAGGCGTGTCAAAATCATTCACAGGCTGTATCTTCACTGTAAGATCCAATGTTCTGAGAAAATCTTCAATCGATGTAGCGCTCTGTTCAAGTTCAGCTCTTTTTCGTTTTCCTGCATACATCTCACCTCTGACGAGATCTTCCTTTGTGAGAGATAAGACATCAAAGACTTTGAGTTTCTCTAACGTTTCTCGATAGAGTCGCGGATTCTTTGGTAAATCAACAACAAGGACCTCTGGTAGTGTCTGAGAAACCTGCGCACGTTCGACAGGATTATCATCAAAGAACACCATGCTGTCAAGCCCGATATTGATTTCCTTAGCAAGTTCTATTAGGTTGGAAGTCTTGTTCTGCCAATTTATCCTCATAGCTGCAAAGTGTTCCTCCTTCAGGACCTGAGCAGGATGTTCTTGGAATACTTTGATAGCATCATCATAGTTGTTCTTACTGCAGATTGCAAGAATCACACCACGATTGTAAAGACTGAGGAGGCTTCTCTGAAAATCAACATATTCAATCCCCGGTGATGCAGTACCAAGTTTGATCCCCTCTATTCCATCCTCTCCAATGATACCTCCCCACAATGTGTTGTCAAGGTCCAGTACGATACATTTCTTCGTTCGACCCTTCAATGCGCGGATGTAACGAAGGTACTCATCAGCTAATACCGGAGTGAAGTCTTCGCTGAATGGAACCGAACCGCGATACCAAGTGTTCCAATTTCTGATGTGCGACTTTCCAAAATCACTGGATATCGAGTCAAGGTCAACAATGAAGACTCTATTACTGTTCATGAACCTCTCAGAAAGAGCGGAATTGGCTCCCTTGATGAATTGCTTCAATCCTGTCTTCTGTTTGTTGTCCACAATTCCTAGAGGAGAGAACACGGGGACTACAAAATTGTTGGCCAGAATTAATGCAGAGGTGTTTTTCTCAAGAATATCAATGACTGAAGCAACACTATTGACAAGATCTTTCTGTAAACTCGACCTCTCTTTTTCTGATGCTCGTACAAAAATAGCCTGAAACTGCTGTTCAAGTACAGACCATGCATCAACGGATAATACAATGACTTCAGGTTTAGCCTTATAGAGGAGTGAGTCAGTGTCAAGGGCTTCCTGACGATAAGTATTGAAATCACCCACAAAGGTGTTTGTATGAAATCCTTCAAGACGTGTCTTTACATCAATACATGCAGCTAACGGCTCTAGTGTGGAAGAGCCTATGACAGCTATGTTTATCGAATCTTGCCCTTCGGTTGGTGGAAGGTCAAGATTCTGAATCTTCTTGTACGCACTCCAAAGGTTCAGATAGGTTGGATTCTCTCGTGCTGGATGTAATATCTCTTCTAAATCAGTCATGAAACTTCACCTGTTGGCAGAAGCTGCTTCACAGTTTGTTCTAGCATTTCTTGAGCTTGATTCATATTTGATGCATGAGATTGATGAATTGCAAGTGCGACAGCCACAGCATGAGATGATGAATGCGACAGACTCACCAATATTTCATGATTGCACTTTTTGTGAATAATGACATATGGTGCTCCATCTTCAGTGTGTAGTATCTCAATGGTATCCACAGTAGCTCTGCAATTAGAATTTGTGGCTTTGACAACCGCTTCTTTCCCTGCATATGTGGCTGCAAAGTGTGGAGCAGGGTCAGAATACTTCAAACAATATGCAATTTCCTTCTCTGAGAAGACTCTGTCGTAAAATGGAGATTTAGCATCAAGCCTTCGAAAACGGTCTATCTCTACAATGTCTGTACCAATAGCGGTATTGAGTCCTGAGCTGTCATTCAACATGATTCGCTTTCGAGAGAGTCCATGGCTCTTATAATCGTAATGACATGACTAGCTAAGCTTTTCAGAATCGGTTTCAACAATCGCAGTGGACCATGGGTACCTATCTAGAATTCGGGTCATAAGGCGGTTTACCTTTCGCACCTCCGAGGTGCCAGAGTATGCAAGTAGAATCACTAGACCGCCCCGGGTGCGTTTGAATTTTTGATACATTGTTTTGGAGGTATTGATAGAGTCACATACAACCATTACGTCAGCCTGAGGAATGTCGAGGTCCCTCTCACCCACAGGGGACATCACCAGGACTTGAGCTTCCTCATCCTCACGGAATGCCTTTAGGACTTCGCCTTTATCACGGGTTTCACCTGTGATTGTCAGTACTTTGAGACCAGATTTCTCAAGCACGTCTTTTGTCTGAGAAACCATCTCAAGATAAGAGGTGAGTACAACTGTTTTCTTGTGATTCATAGCAATCTTCAGGACGCGGGTAACCTTGGAAGATATCTCAGGAAGGATTCTCCGAAGATCACTTAGATTGAAGTAGTGTTTCAGGTAATCGCCATGAAACATTCTTAAGAATCTCTTAGGGGGCATTGCAAAGACATACTTTCGGAGCATGAGGAGACTGGAATATTGTCCCTTCAGTTCCTCGCTAATAGGGAGCCGTTCTAGCATCAGGTGAACCCTTCGGGCATCACCATCGACGAGATGGAGGTTGTCCTCCTCCGCAAGCTCGTTCATTATGTCGATTCGTGTATTTCTGATGAGTTCATCAAGGACTTTGGATATAGAACGGACCTTTGGGTCATTTACTGTATAAACAGTGAGAAAGGTTGGTTCTAGATACTCCTCCACATCGGTGTCATAGAGATCATCCATGGTGATTAACTCAGCACCTGGAAAATACTCCTTCAATGTGTCCAATTCTTTTCGTATCTGAACTTGTTCTTCATTGAATACGGCGTGATCGTCACGGAGAGTCCCACTCATTCCAATGAGCCACTTATCTTGCAAATACATGAGTAAAGTAGGCCATGGAAAGACAATAGCAGTTCGAGTACTCGTTCGACGAATAAGAGTGTCAACCTCATTGATGAGCACCATCTCAAATGGTTCTAACAACGATGGATCCTTCTTGTACATCCCTGCAAGTACCTGAGGCGTTGCAACAATCACCCGTTTCTCCTTGAGTACATATGCACGTTTCCCAGATGGCACTCGAGAAGACAACTCCCCTAGGTCATCCTCAAGACCACCATATTCTCCCTTGAGATAGTCAACGGTTTCAGCTAATGATGAGGATGAATGAACAACGATGATGATCTTTGAGTTGGGAAACTTCTCTGCAACCAGTTGATGTGTGATGAAACGCTTCCCAAGACCACAGTCAAGCTCCAAGAGTAAGGGAGTACCCACTTTCTTCTCAACCTGTTCGAGAATGTGGGTCTGATAACCTCGTGGAGTGTATTTGGTCTTAGACATCGCAATCTCACGTCTGTTTAAGACGTTATGAACCCATCTAATAAGAAAGAAGTTATTCCTTGGTTTTGGCGACCTTTTCAATGGTCTTCAGGAACTCGTCATAAGGTAGTTTCCATCTCTCACTTTTCTCATCATACATGTCGATTAGGTGTCCGTATCCCTTATGAAACGAATCAACTAAGAACTGTACAAACATCTCATCTGTATACTCCTTCAGATCTCGTAGATGCTTCAAGTAATTATTTGCTTCAGATGATGGCAGGTGGACTTGTACAAAGAAGTGACTACTACTCTCCATTGTAACTTGATGGTAGTAAGGAAGTTTATCGAACCAAAGTAAAATCTTGCTAGCATCTTCAGACTTGAAGAAGACTATTATTGTCATTCCAGAGTCGAAGGCCTTTAAGCATAGATTATAACCTCTGATGATTCCCGATTCTTCCATCTTTTTGACTCGGTTGTGCACCTGTGGTTGAGAGAGGTCAAGAATTTCCCCCAGTTCACGTAGTGTGATATCTGCGTCCTCAACCATATGTTTCAGAATTAGAGTGTCCTTTGCATCGAAACTAACAGTGTTAGGAAACTCTTCCATTTTAGACACCAAACCCTTGGTCCTTTTCATTATCCTTGGAAGCGACTTTGCCCACTTTTCCCAGTTCCAAGATTCAAGTTCATCAAGCTTGGTCTCAGTTCTCTGGTAATCCACCACATCAAACATGTAGTAGTCCTCTATCAGGTTCTTCCTCTTCAAAGCCTCAGCAAATTCAGTTACCATACGTGGAGCATTGAGAGGATAGACCGTATAGATAAGATATCCTTCGTACTTCCCATAGGTAGAGGCATGGAAATAGACAGCTGGAATTTCATCGAACACCTTCTTGAGTTTTGACTCAGTAGAAGGATGGCTTGTAACAACCAAAATGTATTCGGCCAGACCAAGCTTTCTTTCATGTGTCTGAACCTTTGCTTTACAGAGCAGTCCCTTCTCCTTCATTTTGGTAATCCGATATCGTATTGTCCTACCAGGCTCTCCCAGTCGTTCGCTTAGTTCTCGAGTTGAAATCTTCGTTCCAAGCTCCTCATAGGCTTGCAGTATCTTCAGATCCAATGTATCAAGAGAGTCTTTCAATGACATTTTGTGTGATCACCATACATGCATTATTACGCTGATAGCATTACTTATATCTTGGCAACTTCTTAAAAATAATTCTACCAGAACCGAATATAAATACTTAACTATCGGCATCTTTTTTTCTTAATTTTGTCCAAAAATTAATACTAAAATTTGGCAACATTTATATATAAATTATGCCGAATATTAAGTAGGTGTAAAACAATGGCGTTCGCAAAACTCAGAAGAAAACCGAAGCCTGAACCAGATCTGAAGGAGTACATGCGACTGAAGGTCCAGGTCAGGAGTGACGTTTATAGAGCATCGTTCCAGAGGTAAGACAACTTGATTGTTACTGATTGAAAAACCAGCATCCGCGATGTAACAATCAATAGGATAGTTCCTGAGAGAATCAGGAAAACTTCTTTTTCATAGAATCCTTTTGAAAACTTTAGCAAGGGATGGCCCCTTTACGTGCATATCAAACTCATAAAATTCGCCAAAGGGCACAATATGAACCTCATAGCCCCTATCACGGAGTTTTGAGGTGACCTCATCAATAACAGAATCAGCAAACTCAGGTTCTGCCTTGCTATCATCAAGATGAGCGAAAGAATGGAGTGTCACAGTAGTGCAATTGATTTTCTTCGCGAGCCATCGGATGTTCTTAATCATCTTCCTGACAATCCCAGCACGATTGTTCGCATCCTCCTCCTCAGAGTGGATCCACACATGCAATGATTCACCGATCTCTGTGCGGTCGTCTGAGTCGGATTCGTTTGGCCGATACCAGAAACTTTCCACATGAAACATCAAGAGTCGCACTCATATCACCAGATATAGTTAATCAGAATCGTTCACCATTTGATGGAATTGTAGTACCCTCTCGTTCCTCTTTTTCATCCTCATCAACAGCTTCAATCTTTTCAAAGACCACTGTAGGACCACCAATTGGTTGATGCAACTCCTCAGCCTTGTGAAGAGGAATACGTGGAATAGCCTTGCCATGGACCCAGATGGTATTAGCAGGTATCACCTTGTCCTTTGGAACAACAGAATTTGCCCCGATGATTACATTGTCACCAATATCAGCCCCGGGTAGAATGACTGCATTAGCGCCAACTGTGACATTATTTCCAAGTCTGACAGTCTGCAAATAGAGTCTTCGACCCTCATACACATGGCCACTGAGGATTGCATCATACCCAAAGAAGCAGTTGTCACCAATGATTGTTCGTTCGGGATTGAAGAGACGACCATTTCCTATGATTGAGTTCTCGCCAATCTTGGCTCCAAACGCCTGATGACGTGGCTTGGTGTCAAAGAAGATGCTGAAGAAGCCAGCAAAGTAGGGGTAGAGGATGTAGTAAACCTCGAAATATTCGTATAGCAACCATGCCTCTGATTCTGCCTCGTAGTAACCGTCAGTGAGGTGGGGAATTCCTCTGCGTGAGACCTTCAGAAACACAAGCAGAAAGGCGAGAAAAACTGCGTAACATATCAGACCGAGGGGTACAAACAACACAAGGAGCCACCAATATTGTAACGCAAACTCAGGAAAAGTACCTGTAAGTATGTTAACGACAAATTGGTGAATAGCAGAAAAGGGCCAAATCGTATTCATGAAGTTAGTAAAGTTCGCAACAATTATGGAAAACAGAAGGATTGCAGGGATTGCAGCCAGCGTGAGACTTACCATGATTGAAAAAATCAAGTAAACCGAGTATGCTACAGAGCTGGCTTTCATCATTAACACTTCTGGATACTTAGCCGTTTGCTATTTTGACTTTGTATTATAGGTTTACCACCCGGCAAGACCACTTAGAAAGAAATATACATGATACCTAGTGGACTCCGGTAACTCTACGGAGTACCTTTACAATGACGTATGATGTGATTATTGCCGGGACTGGCCCAGCTGGCCTCATGGCAGCTGAAAAGGTTGCCAACTACGGAATCAATACCCTTGTCCTTGAGAAACGTGACCATGTGAGTCATTCACTCATGGGAGAGTTGGTGACTGACAAAGCCTTACGACTCTTACGAGTCAAACCTGACTCAGAGTATGTTGGAAACAAGTTCACCTCCATCGTGGGTGAGAGTCTGGACACTGGTGCCAATATTGTCGTTGACAGGTCACTACTTGGTAACTCGTACCTTCTCGATGAAAATCTCTGTCAGGAACTCATGAGAGACCGTGCTCTTGCGGATGGCGCAGAGTTCAGATACAAGTCCCGGGTGAACTCAGTCATCAAAGAAGGTGACTCAGTAGTTGGTGTGAAATACAATCAGACGGAGGAGGAACGTGCCAGTCTGACTGTCGGAGCTGATGGTTCATTCAGCAGGGTCTCTGCTACCGCAGGGTTCACACATCCAAAATGGCTACTCAGCTACGGGTATAGATTCAAGCTCACAGGCTGCAAGGGAATCGATCCTGAAGTTGCGTACTTTTTCGTTGGAAAGGACGTTGGTCTTGGTTACCTGTGGTTGTACCCCAGATCCGAGTCTGAGATCAACCTCGGAATCGGACGCGTCCCATCCTCAAAGGCCAACTGGCATGCACTCCCACCCATGCAGGACGTCTTGAAGAAGTATATGAAAACCCATCCTGAAACCCAGAATGCTAAGATCGCCTCCGTCAATGGGGGCGTTGTTCCGTGCGCGGGAATCATACCAAAGTTCACTGATGCAGGCGTAGCATTGTGCGGCAACTCAGCGGGACAGGTCTCGTCTATTGTTGGAGGAGGAGTCACAACCTGTTTCCACGCAGGTCAGGTTCTTGCCAAACATGCAAAACGAATGGTCGACTCTGGCGACTTCTCGAAGGAGAGTGTCGAAGAGTATGAAAAGGAATACAGGAAGACACAGCTAGCTAGTAACATAACTAACACCGGGAAAGGAATGTGGGCTGTGTCAAAGTACGCCATGTTCAACGATCCGATAGCGGCCGCTGAGGTAGTACTCGGACAGCTCGATGCAAAGACTCTGAATGAACTGATTCAAGGTCATGCAAGCATTGGGACTCTTATGACCCTAATGTCAGACTTTCTACCTATGGTGATGAGGATTGGTATAGGATACCTCCGAGCAATCGCAGTGAGTGGACCTTAAAAAATCGCGAGAGAGAAAATGGATGAAGAAGGGGACACCCCCCCGTGCCACCCTTCTTCGTGGCCGGGTTCTTTTCCCGGCATGCCCTGTACCATGCCCGTTGTGGATTACCGTGAAGCATTCCACCGGAGTTAGCAGCGGACAGCTGCATAGAAAGTAGTAATATTGATATCCTATTTCAATATACTGCTTGTATACAGTCATAAAGTTAGTATGTGAGCGATTTTGCATGCTACTCATAAATGAGTAGGAGGTATGGTTCCGTGCCAGGAAAAATGGATGCTAAAAAAGCTCTGGAGTTGTGTGGGTTCATGCCAGGGGACAGACAGCAGTCTCGCCTTATGAACCTACTCAGTGTCATTCTTAAGCTCCAGTCAGACCCACCCATTCCATTATCGTTTGGAGAGATCTATAACCAGTTATTGAAAGAAGAACCAGGGTCAAAGCTCACAAAAGCTTGGGTGCATAGAGTACTCAAATCGCTAGTAGAGGCCCAACTGGTACGTTTAGAGAGTCCCAACGCCCGTCGCAAAAAGTACATTGCAGATGTGAACACAGTGATGGCAGGACTCGAGCAATTGAAGAGCGAACGGATTAAAGAACTTGAGTCTCAGAAAGCAGAGATAGATGAAACCCTGGAAGTGATTTCAGGACTTGAGTGTGGCGATCTTGCGGAAAAGTTAGTTGAGCAAGAAACAGGGACGGAGCAGAAGATCAGCTCTCGGATTGTGCGTGGTGTTGAAGAACTTCATAGAGTTCTCAAATACAACATGCTGGATGTGGCTAAGAAAGGTGATAAAATTCGAGCTATTCTACTCTGGGCACCACAATTTATGGATGCTGGGGCAATCGAACGATCCCAGAGATTTCTAGATGCTGCGATGAGAGGTGCTGAGGTCAGATATTTGTTGTCAGTTGATATCTTCAGAATTGAGGAGTTAACAGAGGTAAAATTCAATGAAAAAGGGGCGGCTACTTTCATCCAAGGACTTATGGAACTCAGGAAACAGGGCATCAAATTTGATGTTCGAATCTATGTTGGCCCAAGAACTTACCATCAAGTGAGTTTCAATAATGAGAACATGGCGTTGATTATCACAGAAAATCCAGTAACAGCCACCTGGATCACGAGAGATTTCAACCCTGATTTAATTGATAATGCAATAGAATCCTTCGACAAGGCTTGGAAAAAGGCAAAATCGCTTCTTGACATGAAACCTGAAGAGATGATCGCATTTGGTGCAGACCCCAAAGGACTAATTAGTAGGGTGTTCAGTGGTAATGGAAGCGATACATCTGGGTGATGGGGGATTAATGAGTGACAACAGAAGTAAGGCATGAAGAAGTTCTTGAGATTATAGGTGTAGATATAACCAAAAAAGATATGGTTGTGCTTGGAGCTTTGCTTAAAGCTCAGAAAGAGCCCAGCGATTTCATTGATTTTGAAACATTACGTGAGCAGATGACAAAGGACGAAGGTTCGAGAAAGGGGAAAGATCCACTCATTTACAGGACTCTCTCGAAACTCGAAAAAGGGGGATTTCTAAGGATTGACAAGGGAGGGCAAAAACATGGTTACAACTCCAATGTTGGCATGTTAGAGAGCGCCCTTGGTAAGTGCGTTACAAGTAGCCTGAAGAGTCTGGAAAGGGACCTGAGGAAGATAGACTCCGAGGTGACGCTTTTCTCGGAAATGGACTCTGATGCCTTAGCTGAAGGACTAATCGAAATCCTATCAGGAGCTGAGAAGATGGAAAAACCAATCTTTGCTCAAGATTGGGACAACATCGTGAAACTACTTGATGATAAGATATGGAGTGGTATCAAGAAAGGTGATGTGGTACGAATCAATCTAGAGTGGATTTCGCAGATCGATTATTTGAAACCAAAACGAGTATTGAATATTGAGAGAGCTCTCAAAAAGGGTGTGAGATTGCGAGCTCTTGATCATGACAGGGGAGAAAAGGCATTCCGAGAGAGCATGAAAAGTCTTCTTGCAAGAATGAAAAATACTGGAGGAGATGTTGAATACAGGGTTTATCCACGAGAGGATGCCACCTATCAGTTCCTTAGCAAGAACTCTGAAGGAGTAGTACTCATTGTGTCAGAGAAACCACTCTCGGCCACTTGGTTGCCCAGAAGTGGAAATGTAGAATTGGTAGATCATGCGATTGAGAGTTTTGACAAAGACTTCAAAAAAGGCGTTGATTTGCTCGAATATGAGGGATGAGGGAATGACAACCAAGAAGTTTCAGAATAATCTTGAGAAACTAGGATTGGATGTGAACTCTAGTGAGATGCAAGTCTTTCAATCTGTGCTTATGGCGGCCGGGGGAATAGACAAGTTTGTGAAGTTTGGAAAGATAACGGCTAGTCTTGAAAAATTAACGGATAAAAAGTACACAAAGGCATACATCTACCGGAGACTGAGTGACCTCGAAGAAAAGGAATTGATTGTGGTAGACAATATCCACTCTCCAAGGACTTATGCAATCCTAGAAACAAGCGTTGCTAATGCTCTAGAAAAGATGCGTAAGATGAAGCTTTCAGAATGTTTAGAAGAAAGACAGAAAGTGACAACGGTGATCAACCGTCTCGAATCCGTCAAGAGTGAAGATCTTGCACTCATGTTACATAAACAATTGGCAGGCACCACGTCAGTCAAGAATTCCGGAATAATCGAGGGCATTGAGAATGTCAGAAGTACAATCATTCGAGAGTTTGCAGATGAAGCCAAACAAGGTGATGTGGTAAGAGTACTTGGTCACGCCAGCACACTTGCAGAAGGACTCGGCCCAGGAGGAGTGACAGAATTGAGAGTCATGCAAGCCGGTTTTAGAGGTGTGAAGGTGAAGGGACTTCTTACTCCTGTTTCACAAGCAGTGCCAGATGCGAATATATTAGCCAGCCATCTTATGCCATTGGCAGATATCTTTTCTGAAGCTGCGAGAACAGGTAATATACATCTAAGAATGACCCGGGAACCTGTCAATACCTACAGAATCGTTAGCTTGAATGAAGACAAGATGCTACTCTACTTGACTCATGCAAAGGAGTCAGATGTTGCAGCTCTCGTGCATAGACATGATAATCCTGGTCTTCTCGATGATGCTCTAAGAAAATTTGATGAGTTGTGGGAAGACAGTATTGATGTTCTTGAGATTGTGAAAAACATTACACAAAAAGGACAAGCAGCTTAAACCTCTCCAACCCAATTTGTGTTCTTTGAAAGGGTTAGGAAGATGTCATCACTGACCGCCTGGAAGTCCTCATAGAGACCATATTCGCCACCTGCAGCATATGGATGTCCTCCACCATTGAATAGTTTCGCAGCAGCATTGCACAGGACACCGTCCCTCCCTCTTCGAAAACCGAGCATACCACCTTGACTGAGGGAGAGTAAAAGATCTGCAACCTTGAGTTCAGGATCGATAGAGGATAGAACCTCTTGGTCTGATGCAAAGGTGCCCATGTCAGTTGAAGTGATACCACTGGGTATCTCAACAATCCGCACTAGTTTTCCGTGTATAGTCTGATCATGATGGTTAGCCAGAGCTTTTCTCATCTTCTTGGCTTTATCCTTACGATAGTGGTCAACACGTTTGTTTAATAGTGCGTCCTTGAACTTGTGAGTATTATCGTCCCAGACACCACTCATCCCACTCTCAGCGAGTTTCTCGAGCACGGGATAGAGGGCATCAGTCACCTCCTCTTTCTTATCAATCGCTCCAAAACGAATGACATTGACAGCATCAGTGAGTGCAGTTGCTGATTCGATCTCTCTAAGGTTGAAATCAGTATCATGGGCAATCCTTGCGAGTCCCGCACAAACCTCATCCCGAGGCATGAGGACCTTGTGGGCTATTTCAGCGGCACAAAAATCGTGATTTACCCTCAGAACAGGATTATTCCCAAGCGAGAGAACCGTTTTGATGGCACGTTCAGACCATTGATGATGGTCCAACCATACAATCCTACAACCCCGTGATACTGCGCGTTCAAGTCCAGTCTTAACAACCTCTAGGATTGTTTCGTCCATTCCAAGGTCAGTGATGATAATAAGAGTGTCCCGTTGTTTTCCAATTGTAGAGAAAACCTGCTCGAAAGAGCCGTAGTCTGTGAGTATCGCCTTGAAGTCAAGTGCTTTTGTTTTTGCATACCTCCAAACTATCGCAGCTGCGTTGAGTCCATCGACATCCTTGTCGTGAGAGATGGATAGAAGAGAAGATATTCTTCTGGCTTTTGCATCGTTTTCTCGTTCTTCAGACATCAACACTCATTCATCGCGTTTGACATGGGCTTATTTTATCTTCCCGTAAGGACGCCCTCTGAATTCAAGGGTGTATTGGAAACGAATCACAGCTCGATTCTTGCATTGATATTAAATTTGCATTCATCGCATTAATCCGGGAATTACAATATGATGTATGATTCCGGTCATGAAATGTCCATTTACGTACATTTATTTTGGATTATGATTCAATATATCTTGGGGTTGCTGATTCTCGATGCAACCTACAAAAGTAATGGGTCGAGAAAGTATTATGGGAAACTCAACATTCACAGCTCATCTTACCTCAACAGATATGCCGAAGATTCATAGTATCACCTTGGGAGGATATCAAAGTACAGCAGTTTGTCCTCCACTCATGACAAAGGACTTCCCTGGTACAACAAGTCCGCATCAGCTCTTCCTTGCTTCCATAGGAGCATGCGTGAACCTTGTTTTCGAGATCGCATTAGAAAAAGCGCACATAGAGCTCTTTGACATACATTCAGAAATTGTTGGACACTATGATACTGATGAGGAGTCAGGACAAAGCCGTTTTAGTACCATCCATGTAGACACCAAGGTAACTGTTGCAGAAGGAGTGAACGAGAAGAAAATTCGAAAACTCTACAAGATCGCTCATGCAAACTGTCCCATTGGTAATTGCTTGATCGGTTCATGTGTAAAGCTTGTGACAAATCTAGTCATCGCATATCGATAAAGAAAGACCAAATAGTCCATTCTGGCATCATTGGAAACTATCATCCGTCACTGACGGACTATTAGTGACCTGACTATTCACGGAAATTCGAAAGGGTTTTGTGAAGCATTATCAGTCGATAATTCGGATGGGATGACATGAACAAGAAGCAGCAAGGAAGCATCATGAGTGGCAATGAAGCGATTGCGAGAGGAGCATTAGAGGCGGGTCTTGGATTCTGTGCATCCTATCCTGGAACGCCATCAACTGAGATTGCCACTAGTCTCTTCAAGATCGCGGATGAATACGACATCCATGTCGAGTGGTCAACAAATGAGAAGGTAGCGATGGAAGCAGCTGCAGCTGCCAGCTGGACAGGAATCCCTGCTTTATGTTCAATGAAGTCACTAGGCTTGAATGTGGCTTCAGACTTTCTGCTGAACCTCAACCTTTCTGGCTCAGGAACAGGAGGTCTCGTGATTGTTGTCTGTGATGATCCCAAAGGTCACAGTTCAAGTAACGAGCAGGACTCAAGGTTTTATGCCAAGGCAGCAAAGATCCCAATGTTTGAGCCATCAACCTATCAAGAAGCAAAGGATGTCACAATAGAGGCGTTCACACTCTCACAAAAATATCAGATTCCCGTCCTGATTCGCAGTACGACAAGACTCTCTCACTCAAGAGGGCTGGTTCAGATAGGAAAGGTTTCAAAGAGGAAGAAGAAGGCCAATGGTTTGCAAGAACGACTCTACAATGTACCAACGCCCCACTTGAGGCATAGAGATCTGTTGGAGAAGATGGAGGGCATAGCTCAGGAGTTTGAGTCCTCACCATTCGAACATGTCACCAATGCCAAAGAGTGTGATCTTCTCGTAGTGACAAGCGGAATAAGTTCTCTGTACTCTCAGGAGGCAATTCAGATACTTGGTGTGGATAGAATTGGCCACATGAACATAGTAACAACTCACCCCTTACCAAAGAGAAGGATTATTGGACTCATCCAAGATGTAGAGAAGATTCTATTCGTTGAGGAGAATGATCCAATCCTTGAGGATGAGGTAAGGTCACTCTATGCAGAATTAGGAAAGACTCCGCACTTCTATGGAAAACGGACAGGGCACATTCCTAGTTACGGAGAGATGAATACGGATATTGTAGTGACTGCTATTGCAAGATTGATGGGACTGGAGGATCCTCTGAAGAAACAGAATCGTTCATCAGAATTGTTGATTGAGAGGCCTCTTACTTTCTGTGCTGGATGTACTCATCGTAACTTCTACTGGTCTGTTCGCACAGTGAAGAAACGATTGGGCGGTAAATTAGTGGTAGCGGGAGACATAGGTTGCTACTCACTCGGAGTGTTCTATGATGAAGCGATGGACACGATGCATGCCATGGGTTCAGGTATTGGTGTCGCAAGTGGTTTGGGACAGTTGGAGAGGTTTGGATTTGACTCGAAAGTGATTGCAGTGGCAGGAGACTCAACCTTTTTCCATGCCTGTCTTCCCGGACTAATCAATGCAAGGCACAAAAATGCAGACCTGACGTTCGCAATCCTTGATAATGCAACAACAGCAATGACTGGTTTTCAGACTCACCCTGGTTCAAAAGAACAGAACGAGAACATGAAGCGAGTCCAGATTGAAAAACTTGTCAAAGCAATAGAGCCAGACTTCTTCGCCATTGTTGATGCGTCCGACATCAGTTCTACCACCGACCTCCTCCATTCAACAGTACAGAAGAAAGGTCTCAAAGTCCTACTGTTTGACAGTGTGTGTAGACTTGAGGAGGCCAAACGCCTACCCGGTCAGACCGGTACAATGCCTGTCCAGATAGACAGGAACCTCTGCAAGGGAGAGAAGTGCAAGATATGCGCCCGTGACTTTGGCTGTCCAGCCTTGAGCTGGGACACAGAAGACAACTATCCAGTTGTATTGGAACACATATGCGTCCAATGCGGTGCCTGCATCGCTGTATGTCCTCACAATGCAATAGTGGAGGATGATTGAGATGAAAGATCCCTTTTCGATTCTTGTTACTGGAATGGGAGGTCAGGGAAACCTAGTCTGTGGCAGGATAATCGCAGAGGCGACAGTCATCCAGGGTCTGCAACCAGTTGTAGGGGATACATTTGGAGCGTCACGCAGGGGTGGAAGTGTGATGACCCATATCAGAATTGGAGAACGTGACTGGGGACCTCTGATACCACGGGGAGAGGCAGATGTCATTCTCGGATTTGAACCAGTTGAGACCCTTCGTGCTGCTGTGAGGTATGCAAGTGAGAAAACTACAGCAATAATGAGTAAGATGTCAATCCCGCCCTCTAATGTGACTGCAGGAGACCTGAGCTACCCAGCTATTGATGACATCACAAAGGAACTCAAGTCCATCTGCGGCAAAGTACAAGTGTTGGACACAGAGCCAGTCCTAGAAGAGATAGGATCAACCAGAGTCCTGAACTCGTTCATGCTTGGGGCGTTGAGCACAATTGAAGATAGCCCGTTGGACACTAAGAACTTGGAGAGGGCTCTCTCAGCTATTCTAGACTCTGAAAGAGACGTGGCTGCCTTCCATCAAGGTGCAAAAGCTATGAAATGACCTGTGCAATTTAGGTAACGCTGTTGAATCAGAATTCCCTATTGAAGGCTACCGAACTAGTCCCTCTATACCTTCTTGCCTTGCTGGATCTTGCGGGCTTCTCGCCACATGACCTCAGCCAGCACGGTGAACATATCAGCGACACCCTCACCCGTCTTAGCTGATGACTCCATGTACAGGAACCCATTGTCCTCCGCCCATCGTTTTGCCTCATCAGATGGAACTGCACGGTCCGGCAGGTCAGTCTTGTTACCCACACAGACCATTGGCACTCTCATGCCGATAGACTCGTCAGATTCCTGGACCCATTTGGCCAGTTCCGTGAAGGACCGGCGTCGAGTCACGTCAAACACCAGGATGATCCCCGCGGCGCCTGAGTAGTACATCTTACGCACCGCCTTGAACCGGGCCTGGCCTGCCACGTCCCACGCCTGGAGCTTAATGCCTGTTGCGTACTCCATTTCTGGAGGCGAGATGTGTGTGAGCTTGACAGCGAACTGACTCCCAATTGTGGTCTTATAGTCTCGTTCGAAAACACCAGTGACGTATCGGTTGACGAGAGTTGTCTTTCCGACAGCACCCTCTCCGATGACCATAACCTTAAACAAGAACTGGTAAGAATCTGGAGCGGTTCCGGGTTGTGGAGCCTTTGGTCGTCGGGTCCTAATCTCAGTGACTATCTGACTCTCATCATCAGATGCAACAGCGGTGACCACGACCTCCTCAGGGGTCGGTTCAGCTGCAAGAGCTTCAATATCATCAATCGCAGTCATATCTGCAGCGGTTTCTTCAGCTCCAAAGAGCTGGTCAAGGAGTGCCTCAGCAGCTTTGAGTGACTCTGCACCATCTTCAGACATAGTGGTCTGAAGAATCTCAGCAGCCTTTTCTCGGTCTTCAGGCTTTGCAAAACCGGTACCTACGACAGGACTGAATGGGGACTCCTCCTTAACAACCGGAGGCTCATAGGTCTCTGTTGGCTCGACTGTTACAGGTGCCACTGCTGCAGGGGCTGCAACAGCCGCACCTTTCTCAACAAGGACTGCGGTCTCGGGAGTTGTCACCTGTCGGACCTGTCCAGTAGAGTCTGTCCACATCAGGACAATAGGGCGGACAATCACGGTCCCTTCCTCCTTAGGAATCAGACGAATATCCATCGACTTGCTCTCACTCGGGAGAAGGTCAAAACGAAGCTGCTGTGGTTCTACATCCATGTGGTCCTTTGGGAACCAGTAGATTTTGCCTGATATGCCGCTAATGGGTTGGTCACTCACATTATAGACAGTCACTTTTCCACTGAGTTCAGTCCCAGTCTTTGCTTCTGGATTGACCTCGAAGTTCGGGATGATTTTGTAAAGTCCTTCAATGACTCTCAATGGAGCCTCCGAGATGCCTACTTGTATCTCTTTTCGACCATCACCACCTGCATCTCCCACATTGATAGCGAGGATCTTCTTGCCGACATCAACTGACGCCAGCAGGTTGAGATCAGCCATGTGAAGGCTGTAATAGTTAATCTTGAAATCTGAAGTAGCCACAACGACCTCATCCTGATGGTCTGCGTTAAGCTCTTCAATCCTGATTGAGAGTGCTTTTACATCCTCAAGTTTGGAGAACAGGTCAAGTTTGCTCTCTTCATTTCGATAGATTCGAATAGAACCGTCGTGGGTGACTACACCAAGCTCCATTTTCCGATCGCCCAAGACATCACCAGCAGCCACAGAGATGACAGGGCTGGGGAGTTCGATGACCTCAATCTGGTCAACAGAATGGTCGCGTATCTTGAAGACTCTCAGGGTACGGTCCCTATTACCTGTGACAATCTCTTCAATCTCATCTCCAATCACATCACAGGTACCAATTGCAATGGGCATGTCATCGAGCTGGTGTTTAACAAATTGTGACAGGTTGTTTTCCGTGTTCATCTGGAAAATTCTGAGTGTGGAATCACTGCCGCCAACTAGAATCTCATTCTTTTCATCACCAGTAACATCAGTGACATAGACTGTTGTGACGAACCGATCCACTGGATACTGGGCAAGGAGTTCAAGCTGACCGCTAGGTGCGTAGCGGAACACTTGGATTGTGCCAGCCTCACCTGGATTTTCGCCTCCACCAATTGCCCGTCCAATGACTAGCTCCATTTGTCCATCGTTATTTGCGTCCGCTATCTTGATTGAGAGAATACTTCCTCCAACATCATGCTGTGCCAAGAATGCAATCTCACTCTTATTTGCATCATAGAGTCGAAGGACACCGTCACGGCCGCCAGTACAGAGTTCAGCAGAACCGTTCCCGGTGACATCTCCTACTGCAATAGCACTTGTGCTCTCGTCATCCTCTATTTCGAACAGAACTTTTGGTGTTCCCAAGTCAGCAACCTTCCTATTGATACGGCGGCTATGGTACTATCTACTATTTACCAGTGCCTAGTACAGATATTGACAGCGACGAGTGCCTTTTTTTACTTTGCTAGGTTGACCTCCCCCGACCATTAAAGGTGTCGACAGCACAGCATTTAACAGAATGAGGTATTCAAAATATCTCGGTAGCTATTATGCCCAAACTCTCAGTAAGGAATATCTCAAAATCGTATCCCAATGGCGACTTGGAAGAAGTTGAGGTACTTGACAACATCTCATTTGATGTTCATGAGGGGGAATTACTTGCGATTGTCGGGCCCAGCGGTTGCGGGAAGACGACCTTACTAAAGATCATTGCAGGATTGTTAGAGCCTGATGAAGGACAGGTGTTCATTGATGACACAGAGGTTAGATATGGACACAATCGTGTTGGGTATATTTTCCAACAAGAGTCGCTGTTTCCGTGGAGGACTGTACGACAGAATATCCAGTTTGGTCTTGAAATCGCAAAGGTCAGTGCGGCTGAGATGAATACTCGTGTGAATGAGATCGTAGAGATTGTGGGAATGGAGGGTCTTGAAGACAACTATCCCCATGAGATATCAGGTGGGCAAGCTAGAAAGACCGAGATGGCTCGTAGTCTGGTTGTTTCACCGGACATATTAATTGCAGACGAAGCACTCTCTAATCTCGATGCACAGACTCGAAACTATCTGCAGGAAGAGATTCTCCGTATTCAGAAATCAACAGGATCAACCATTCTCTTTGTATCACATAATGTTGATGAAGCAGTGTTCATGTCTGATAGAATACTGGTCTTAAGCAACATCCCTGCAAAGATTATAGCTGAATACACGATAGACATTCCAAAGCCAAGAGACAGGACCTCACCTGAATGCCTGGTCTATAGAAGCGAAATTCTCAGTGTTCTCAAGGTTGAACAAGAAAAAGCTATGAACCGGGCTAGACAGAAACAGTCTGTCTCCACTTGAGCAGTTGTTTCTCAATTAATAGAAAGAATGACGAAATTAGGAATCCAATCAGTCCTATAAGAAGCATACTTACAATCACTGCTCCAGTTCTACCAACTTGTTGCATTATGAGAACTAGGTAGCCAAGACCTAGTCCGCCCCCAATCATCTCCGCAGCGACAAGACACATCCATCCAATACCAAAACCAATTCGCAGCCCTGCAAAAATCTCCGGACCTGCTGAAGGGACTACAATCTTTGAGAGTATCTGTAGCTCACTCGCGCCAAAGGTTTTTGCGGAGTCTATATGAACTATCTCAGTTCGTTTGACGCCGGTCACAGTATTTGTAAGAATGGGGAAGAAAGCTCCAACCCAGATAATAAAGACCTGCGCACCTAGCATATTCCTATAGAACATCAGAATTGCCAAGGGGATCCAAGCGATAGGTGGAATTGGACGTGTCGCTTCAACAATTGGACCGAGAATGGAATCAGCTAAGCGATACCTTCCTATTACTATACCTAGAGGGACCGCAGTGATAACTGCGCAGAAGAACCCGATTACGACACGGATTAGACTCATTCTCACATGATCAATCAAGAAGTGACCTTCGCTATCGCCCTCAGTCACCAATCGCCAGAAAGCTGCAGCAACATCTTCCAAAGATGACCCTGCAATTGAAGAGATGATTTGCCAGAGTGATACCAAAATCAAAAGCGGGATAATCACTTTTAGAATAATGACTCCACACGCAGTAACGACTGACCTTTCCTCGGGATTTTTCGCCCCATCCTCTTCGACTGCGTCCAATGTTGACATGATTCTCATGTAAGTCAGATTTTGACCTGCTTTTCTGTCTGTCGCTTATCAACAACAGAGCAGAGAGTCTTCAATGAAGGTTTGATTGATAAACCCATCAAGGAATTGTGTTATATTTGTGGGTATATTGTCAATTTGGTTTTGATGTATGAGGAAGTCCAAGTACATCTCAATCCCAGTTACATTAACTCTGTAGTCGAAAATGATACGATTGAATGCCGTTTCGACAGGCGTAGCATCCATCTCAAGCCAATCAACTGCAATTGCTAAAGCTTCAGTGGGATGTGTGACAATCCAGTCGGTCGCTTCTTGATGTATCTGAACAACTTTTTCGACAATATCCGGATTTTCAGAAAAGAATGTATTCTCAGTTGCTACAACACAACAGGGGTGTCGTGGCCAAATATCACCAGACAAGACTAATGGTACAGCTTTGTCCTGATACTCAGCAAGAGCATCGAAGGGTTCCCAAACAATAAAAGCTGGATTCTCAGGGGTGAGTGAGTCAGCCATAAGGGAAGGCGTTGTGGTCAAAGCAGTGATATTATCATAACTAAGGCCAGACTGATTGAGGGCTAATCGAAGAAGGAAATTTTGAACAGTGGAGGGTCCGGGTTGATACACACCCTTTCCTGCTAGGTCTGCAACGCTAGTGACATGTCCTGCATCATACTCTGATTTTAGAACCATGATTGCAGATCCTTCCATATTCGCTGCAGCAAGAACTGTAATGAGAATGTCTTGGTTAAGACGTTTAGTTAAAGCTGGGGCGACTCCCAGATAGCCCATATCTATCTGACCACCCGCAAATCCATCCATCTCTTGCGCTCCATTTCCATATTGAACTAGGTCTACAGTGAGACCTTCACGTTCAAAGTAACCATTAACAAGTGCCACTCTGAGGGCTAGCTGATGGAGGTCCTTTGACAAGTAACCAATTCTAACATCTGGGATAGGAGTAGGATTCCAAAAAGCTACAAGAGCAATTGATCCAATAACAATAGCAACGAGAACAAGTGCAAAGCCTTTTTTCTGATCCACTGTCTGCTAGCCTCGCATAAGGGGTATATAATTTGCATATGAGGGTTGAGATTGGGGATTCTTGTTCCATCAAATTGATTAGTTCCAGTTCACAATCTAAGAGCATGTCACTCAGAGATCGTATACCTGATCAACTGAAGATTGGGGATGATGTGATTTCAATCACCATAGAGGACGATGTTGCGGTGTATCCGACGAGTGACTATATTCTGCTCGAGATATCTCACAAAGCAGGAAAAGTCAACATTCCAAAGGTAGCGAACACCCTCAGAGACCTAGTAAAGAATAGTAAGATGATGGTCGCAATTCGTGGTTTTGGTTTCAAAGGGATTGGTCTTGCTGTCAGGGTGGCTCATGAATTGAAAATCAGAGAAACCAAATTCACCTACCAGATGACCTTTGATACATTTGATGCATCAGATCCTAGGACTGATCGACCTGTGACAAGTGTTCAAATCATAGTTATGCCTCCAGAGTGACAGTTTGGGGAGATTGGTCCAATTGACGGATACTCACAAGGACTCTTCAAAGGTCAGAGTGAAGCTGTCCAAGATTCAGTTTCCAGAATTGTGCCCAGTCTGTTTGGAGGAGCCAGAAGACCTCGTATTTGTTACAGTTGTCGAAAAGGTAGGAGATGATTATACAACTAGTTCATGGACGAAACAAGATAGGACAGATATCGCTCTAGAGGCCGCCAAAGGGGTGACGACATTCAATATACCTACTTGCATGCGTCATGGAAGTAGAAGTGTTCGTTCATTGCGTACGAAACTCATAGCGGCTCTTGGCTTCTTCATTTTATTTTACCCGATATTGTTCTATCTACTTCGCATCAATGTAGCACTCGTCTATGAGAGATCACTGACTCAACCATTGCTTGGGTTCTTTGTTACAACAATCGCACTACTCATGATACTCCTTTATGGTCTCTTCCCAAGAGCTTTGGAACGGTCAATTCGTTTTCATAGAGTGATTCGTACGAAGGACATGGTACTACTGTCAATATCGAATCCTGAGTATCGTCGTCTCTTTCTGGAACTGAATGGGATGGCTATAGACATTGATGAAGACGAGGAGTCAAAAGTTGTCGATTAGTCGATTGGTAACTTTCAAGAGGGAGCAGTCTATGAGGAAGACAGGATTCAGGAGTAATCTAACTTGAGGATGAAGCAGGTCTTCTTGGTACTATCGGCATTGTCATTGCTGATGATTTCAGGAGTTGGTATTCTTTCATCTGCTTCAAGGGGTTTCGGTATGCAGTCAATTATGGTGAGTTTCAATCATGAGAATACAATAGCACAGTATCAGTCACACCCCTCTATCCTCATCGAGAGTAATGCAGATTTTGCTGCTCATGGAGCATCGGGAGTGGGCACTCCGTCTGAACCATACACATTCGAGAATCTTCAGATTTCTGCTACTGAAACCTGTATTGAAGTGCGTGACACGACGGCATATTTTGTCATTCTCAACTGCAAACTTTCAACCGTAGAAGTTACAAACCCGGTGATTAGGTTCCTGAATGTAGAGAACGGACGAGTCGAGCAGTGTGATGTCAAGGGTGGATCTAGTGGTCTCGAGCTAAATGAGGCGATAGATTGTTCTGCAATAGAGAATTCGTTTTATGGGTGCTATAATGGATTACTGTTTTTCAACAGTGCAAATTGCACCATCACCGAAAATAAAATCCACAACAATCAAGTTGGTGTCAAACTCGATTGGACAAGATACTGTGATATACTCAATAACTCAGTCTATTCGAATTTTGAGTTTGGGATTGAGATTTCCTCTAACTCACACAACAATACGTGCTATGGTAACTCATTAGGATGGAATCATGTCAGAAACGATGGGGAACAGAATGCTATTGACAATGGGGAGGATAATTTGTTCGATGATGGTTCCAGTATTGGAAACCTATGGACAGACTTCAATGAATCAGAGCCGTATCAAGTCTACGGAGATGCAGCAACAATCGATCACTATGCGGGATTAATGGAAGACAACATACATCCGGTAATAGTCCCACAATATGATACTGTGATAGATGTCGAATCGGTTGGTAACTCGCTGACTTGGATTGTGGGGGATGAGTTCCCAGCTAGTTTCATAGTTGAAGAAGATGATGTGCAAGTAATATCGGGTGTCTGGAACGAAGATCAAATCACCATCGACTTGGACCATCTCGGCATTGGTACTCATACAATCGCAATCACAATCTATGATGGAGCGGGTAACGAGGCATCGGATAGTGTCTTTGCTTCGGTTGTGTCCTTCATCTTGGGAGGAATTGGTACTGAGCTCGTGATGATAGCATCCGCAATCACTGTGGCAAGTTTTGTGACGATCATCTTTCTCATCAAGAAATTGTCTTAGCAAAGTTCGATAATTGCCGATTGTTCTTGCTTAGAACGTGTTTTATTTAGGCACTTTTACAATGTATATGGGCGTATTTCCGTTCCGAGTCGAAGTCGACCGAAAAGAGACCGGATATCAAAGCGTTCTCCTCACGTACATAATAGCTGGAGAGGCGTCGACTCCTGTGCTTGCACATGCTCTCCAGCAAAGCGTTATTCTTCTGTGAGAATCAGGCTCCGTGAGTCACCCTTTTATTTTGACCAATCTCCCGTATCAAGAAGTTTATCTATAAACATCTAACCAAATTTGATAATCCACTTCAATAGTCGAGAATGCACATGGCTCTTTATTGGATGCGACCATTATGGATTCAAACCCTGTCTATCTACACAAAATCACAACTGTCGTTCCAGAGAAGTTTTACACCCAAGAATTCGCCTTGAATTTTCTGCTGAAACTCGCAGGAGATTCCGAGAAAAAGAAGAAATTACTAACCAAACTCTACAAAGGAACACAAATCAAGAAACGTCATACTGTGATCGATGATTATGACAAGGACCCATCAGAGTACACATTCTATCCTAAGAATCCAACACTGAAACCTGAGCCTTCAACTGCTCAGAGAAACGATCTCTACATCAAAGAGGCAAAGCGACTCACACTGAAGGCAGCAACTCAGCTGTTTGAGGAGACCCCTGAATTTGACAGGGAGAAGATATCCCATGTCATAACTGTGAGCTGCACGGGATTTGTTGCACCGGGCTTGGATTTCTTCCTGTCTCGTGACCTAGGGCTCAAACCATCGGTCCATCGGTATAACATTGGATTCATGGGGTGCCAAGGTGCGTTTCCAGGAATGAAACTCGCCCGGGATATCTGTATTGCAGATCCGGAGGCTCGTGTGCTTCTAGTCAATGTAGAACTCTGTTCGGTTCACATTCAGCAAAAAGAGGAGATGGATATTGTCGTTTCAAACGCAATCTTTGCTGATGGGATATCTGCAGCTCTGATATCGGCTCACAAAGATGATGTCAAGGGCATGAAATACCGAATGGACAATTTTGCCACTAGTTTTGCCGCAAATACTGAGAATGATATGGCATGGAGAATTGGCGACACTGGTTTCCTGATGAAGCTCTCCGTGTATGTTCCTCAGATTGTCAAGGATAATATCAAACCCCTCATGGATGGTCTTTTCGAAGACTCGGGAATCAAACAAGAAGAGATTGATATCTGGGCCATCCATCCAGGTGGGAGGTCAATCCTAGAGCGAGCTGAGGAAGCTTTAGGAATAACCAAGGATGACTTGGATGCATCATATAGAATCATGCAAGAATATGGGAACATGAGCTCCGCGACAATCATGTTCGTCTTGGGAGATATTCTGAAGGACGAGAAAAAGAAAGGCAAAGTGTTTGCGGCAGCATTCGGCCCAGGTATAACCGTTGAAGTAGGATTGATGGAGAAGATTGAGGGGTAAAATCCCGCCGCCTTCATTCCGTATCAGTAAATACATAAGTAGTGTCTAGCGAGCCTCCCTTGCATACTCTCCCAATGTAGGTGAGATTGATAATGGCGATGGACTTCGCAAAAGGAATTACTGAATTTCGCT
>JBHLRC010000010.1:0-39675 GCA_048882965.1 Candidatus Thorarchaeota archaeon | reverse complement strand
GGAACTCCTTCACTGACCCAAGTCACTGAGAAGTATGCTCTAACTGCAGTGTTTCCTTCATTGTCTGTAGCCACAATCTTCACCAATATCGTCTGGTCGTTTAGACCAGGAATAGTAACGGTGTATGCATCGCCACTATGAGTCATGGGTAATGAAACAGGTCCTGAATCCCCTTCATATTGAAGAATTACTGACTCAAGTCCACTCGGGTCTGTAGCATTCAGTGTAAATGAAACAGATTCGCCGTTGAATGGATTACTTGGAGCCCACTGGACCTCTGAAATACGAGGTCCAATTTCATCAATATCCGAAACTGCTCCAATTGAACGATTACTTGTCCATTCAAGAAAATTCTCAAGGAATATTATGTTGTCAAAGGTGGCAGTCTTACCATAGTCAAAGTCGCTGAAGAATGTGGTTCCTGCAACAAGTAGTCTAAGGTCACCAATCTCTTCAACCGCAGCTAATGGAATCTGATCGCCATTCTCCATGTCCGCAGTGTCATCATAAATGACTGCAGGTGCTGGTGGCAACTGATCAGTCTGATAGGCTTTGACATCTGCGTAAATCACTGGCAAGACAGGACCATCATCAGTGAAATAGAGACTCGAAGGCGAGTACATTGTGAAGCTGTCCACATCTGCAGTTAGGCCTGCTGTATCTCCAGCTGGAGGGATTACGGTCAGGTCATCGTACCAGGGTTGGTATGTACCATTCATGTAGACATTGTCATGATTAACAACAATATGTGACCCTATTGCATTGAGAATCTGATTTGGTCTTGCAAGATTGACATATTCAGAGAAGTCTCCTCTGCTAGTGAGAAGAATCGACTTATTCCCCGATGATGCCCAGGACGAAATAGCGGCGAGTTCAGACGGAGTATAAGCATCGTATGCACATGTTGCGATGAACAGGTCAACATCCGCCAACGCTGCACCCGTTATTTCGCTAGCTTGATTTATCATTTCATAGCCAGCTCTTGCAAGAGTTTGGTTGAGTGAGATGAGTTTTGATTCGCCACTATAATCGATGTAATCGTTAGTATGAGCATAATCGACAAGCGCTTTGTACTCATATGTGATTGTCACATCAGGTGCATCTAGACCAATCGTTGCAGTGTAGAACATACTCAATGTACTATTGAGTGCCATCGAAAGGCAGTCTTCTGTGAATGCCTTTATTGTTGCGTTAGAAGTTAAAGCGACATCATCTTCTGCCACATATGCATCTAGAATATAGTCTAGAAATTGATGTGAGTACACTGCATGGTCTACAACCCGTTGACTTATGTTCGTAATCACAAACTCTCCAGGTGTATCAAGAACCAGAGATCCAAGATTATCATTGATATCTCCCTCATAGGCTGCATGTCCCTCATAGTTTATTGGAGGTTCTGGACTTGCTGATTCATCTGTATGAACACATATTGCAGGATCAACCAAGTAATGCGATGCAACCCCAAGTGCAAAGAATCCATCTTCCCAGTTCTCTAATGTAAAATTAGCTCGAGCAAAGTCATACCATCTTTGAGCCGCGATAGGTGCAAACTTCTCCTTGGTTTCAGGATAGTAGAGGTGATTATCCCAATCTTGCCATGCTTGATCAGGAGTAGTTGATCCAGATAAAATCTCAGGAGAATAGAACTGGAATACATCCGCCCAGCTACTATTCGAGATATTACTGGATGCTTCAGTTACCAGAAACTGATGCGTCACTAATCCCCAAGCCGCCACTGGTTTAACTGTTGGAGATACCACAACTACTGATACTAATGGCACTAAGAGCAGTGCCATGATAAGCCATTGCTTCCTCATAACCTTCCATGAGGAAGCATTTGACTATTAAGTAGTACGTCTCTCAACGTTTTTTCTTCATCACAATTATCCCTATTATTACTACGACCACAACGCCGCCTCCAATTACAGCCAGCAATACAGGGTCAATCTGTATCGGGGGTCCTGTTCCAGTGTTGGTCGGAGTTGTAGTTGTTGGTGGCTCTAGAGGGTCAGTAGTGACAGTGTATTGGCCTTGCGGAGATACGAAAACTCCTCCAAATATATCGTACACAATAAAATACATGGTGAGGACAGTATCCTTTGGAAACGGTCCCGCTGTACCTTCCAACGTCGCAGTCCTAACTCTTATTGTTCCATTGTGCCAACCTGATCCATCATCGTAAAAGCCAACGCCGCGTTTCAGGTACCTAACGTCGCCTCTAGCAATTGGATAAGCTATTGTCACGTTTGTCCCTGTGTACCCTACTTCAGTCGAGAACATTGATGAGTGTATTCCAACATTGATTATTCCTCCAGCTCCAAAGATAGTGGGTCTGAGATTCGATGTGGCATTGAAATCTAACAGATTAAACACCATTACGTAATAACCCTGAAGTGAAGTTGTGATGTTGGTTTCCAATAGAAGATTTCCGTTAGCAGGAACAACCGCAATCGTACTCTTATACGTAGACGACAACCCACGAGAGAAGTAACGTGAACAATTGAATTGAATCGTATCGCTATTATCGTTTGTGATATTAAGAGTGAGTTTCTCTGTTGTTTGACTATAGACAAACGGATCCTCTGGGGATACTACCTCTATTGCTATATTTTCTGCCTCAGCTGCTGTAGCATTTTGAGCTAGTTCTATAGCTCGCTGAGGATTATGATAATCATAGGCGGTTTGTGCATCCTCAAGATAGAGTTCTGCAAGAGTTGTTTTGTTTCCATTGTCAGTATCGATAATACTCGCCGCATTTTCAATTTCTGTTTCAGCTTGATCCATCAAATCAAGATACATGTCCACCCAAACCTGTTGACCATACACAATGTCTGAAGTTTTGTCATAAATAACGACTCTTTTATCCAGTATTGCGTTGGCCACGTCCATATCTGATAATCTTCCGTCTGGTCCTGTGGTTTCATTCACGAACACGATATTTACCACCTTGCCTATATACTCAAATGAGTGTCCGTCACTTGCACCATAGAATGGTTTGGTGTAGCCTTCATCAAGTAGACCGTGATAGAATCCTGAGTTGATAACCTCAATAGCATCGTATCCATATGTGTCCCACAGTTCATATGTTGTCATGTAGCCATCTGAAATTGTTGGATGGCATAATGAGATTATGGCTCCTTGTGCATGAGCTCCTGCGATCATACCTTCCTGCGTGTCTGTGTAGATGTTTTCATACAATGGAAAAGCCAAAGAATGATGCCCCCTTGAGAGCTCAGCACCCACGAAGATCTCAATATCAAGACCATTAGCCTCCGCAATCGATCTCATATGTAACGCTCCTGTGATCCCACCAAGACCCGTTGGGCTAGGCGTGTCGTAGCTATGATCAGTCATGACCATGAAATCCAACCCTCTCATAACACCAGACCAGAGCATGTCTGCTGGCGAGTCTGCTCCATCACTATCCGTAGTATGGTCATGAAGTATTCCCATATACGCCTTATATGAGGCTAGCTCAGTAGGTGAAAGGCTTGGACCCGGACCTACAGGGATAACTGCTTGTTCTGGAACTACAACCTTTCTTGGTGAGATACCCATCAGCCAATCTGCTATATTTAGAGTGAATTGAAACAAGTCATCTGACTCAGTTTGCCAATTAGGCTGCACACGATACATAAGGAATGGAGCTATTGCTCCGACACAAACTACCTTTCCAGAACCAGATTCGGACACAGCTACCACCGGATTACCATCCTGAGTTATCACTGTTGTCGCGGGACTCTCAACAGTAAGAGTGGTCCCAGCGAGTTTGTAATCTACGTTGGAATGAATTGAACTAACATCCTGAGTGATCTGATGTGTTACCATTTCATTTGTTTTGGCAAGCCAACTTTCGGTTGTGCTGAACGTGATACCATAAGTCTGTGAAATTGGATTTAGATTAGCCGGAGTAAAGTGCCATGTTGGATTGTTATCTAGCCCGATTAAAAGAAGCCCTCCTCCAGCAGAAACAAAATTCTGGACAGCGGTCACTTCTGATGGTGTGAGTGCGACCATCGGGAAGCACAACACCAAGATGTCAACTCCTGTTAGGATGCCTGAATCTAGTTGTTGATTAAAATTCATGTCTGTTTCATAACCATTCTCCTCAAGAATCCACGCGAAGAGCGATGCATTTCCAGGAGTAAATGTAGCGCTTCCAAGATCACAATGTGCCTCATCAAAGAGAACCTTATATCCTGTTTGACTGACCAGCGTAGTACTTACAGGAGTTTGCGTAACTGGAGTAGTTACAGAATTCTTACTAAATGCTGCTGGTGCAAGGAATAGCACTAGGAATAAGGAAACGATTAGAAACTTCGTATGAATTTTCAAAACACAGACCTCTTGTATCTACTCTTTCAAACAATTCCCCAATTAAATGTGTTCGAAAACAATAGTTTAGTTTCACAACGAAACCTAGTGTCCATTCATGAGATTAGAAAAAAAGAAAGGGTGAGAGGTAGATTTCTCTACCTCTGATAGATTTGTGTTTACCTTCTCCTAGCAATCACTACGATAATGATTACTACGACCACAACACCAGCAATTGCCATCAACAAGATTGGATCAATCACTAATGGCGGTGGTGCTGTTGTTGGTGGATATGGATACCATGCGTAATCCATTCCCCAAGCGATGGTCTGTTTCACAAGCAGGTCACCTGTTAGTGGAACATCGTAATACTCGGTTGAGAACATTGGCTGGTAGTCACCATAAGGTGATGCTCCAGATACAACAATCACACCGGATTCGTCAAGTCCAGCATTAATCTCAACGGTCATAGCAACGAACTGACCTGACTCACCGTCGTTGTGAGCTAATGGTGGAACAAGGTCGGAGTCACCAATGGTCGCAGATGCACCATAGTATAGGACAGGGTAGACGTTATCGATGGTCGTGTTCTCAAGAGCTACAACATCAGTACCCTCTGCACCTGAGGAACTACCATAGAGTGAGGTAGGTCCATGCATCAGTACTGCATCAACACCTTCTACTAGGTCCGCAACATATGGATCCGTGCTAGTACCATTAGCAACAACTCTGTATGATGCGTTACAGTTTGAGTAAGCATCACTGATTGAGATTGCTTCAGGATAGACATGTGAACCAATTCTATCAAGAATCAATGACATGTTGGCGTTGATGTATGAGTAGCCTGCGTAGTCAGAATCAGACCCAATCCACAGGAATTTGTTACCTGCGTTGAACCAATTTGCTACTGCAGTCACCTCTGCAGGTGTGAAACCAAGGTTGGTACCGTAGATTGCTCCAATTATGAGTCCTCGAGCACGCGATAAGACAGTACTGTTAAGACCACCCCAAGTGAATTCAACTTGGAAACCCATTTCAGTTAGGTTGTCCATCAACCATGCATCTTCATCTCCGAAGATATAGGATGAGTATTGACCGTGGCTCATATCAAACAAAATGAGTGAACCAGCAGCTGTTTCCATACCCCAAGCGATGGTCTGTTTCACAAACAGGTCACCTGTTAGTGGAACATCGTAATACTCGGTTGTGCACATTGGTTGGTAATCACCATAAGGTGATGCTCCAGACACAACAATCACACCATTACCAGCTGTTCCTGCGTCTACTTCGACCGTCGTGGCAACAAACTGGCCTGACTCACCATCCTTGTGAGCTAATGGTGGAACAAGGTCAGAGTCACCAATGGTCGCAGATGCACCATAGTACAAGAGTGGGTAAACGTTATCGATGGTCGTGTTCTCAAGAGCTACAACATCAGTACCCTCTGCACCTGAGGAACTACCATAGAGTGAGGTAGGTCCATGCATCAGTACTGCATCAACACCTTCTACTAGGTCCGCAACATATGGATCCGTGCTAGTACCATTAGCAACAACTCTGTATGATGCGTTACAGTTTGAGTAAGCATCACTGATTGAGATTGCTTCAGGATAGACGTGTGAACCAACTGCATCAAGAATCAATGAACTGTTGGCGTTGATGTATGAGTAGCCTGCGTAGTCAGAGTCAGACCCGACCCACAAGAATCTGTTACCTGCGTTGAACCAACTTGCTACTGCAGTCACCTCTGCAGGTGTGAAACCAAGGTTGGTACCGTAGATTGCACCTACTAGTAGTCCTGTTGCATCATTAAGGATGGTAGCATTGAGTCCACCCCATGCAAATATTACTTCAAAACCCATGTCGGTTAAATTGTTTGCCAACCAAGTGTCTTCCTCTCCATATACATAGGAGGAATACTGACCGTGACTCATGTCAACCACAATCAAAGGATTGAGTGGGTTTTCTGCGGCCGCGACCTTGGATGGGACAATACCGACACTTACAAAATAGGGGGCAAAAAGCGCTGCAATAAGTAAAAGGGCAGCAATTTTTTGCGTCCGTAAACCTGTTTTCAAAGCGGATTTGTCCTCCTTCGAATTTTCTGATAAGTCGACTCAGAAATTAACCTTACAGCTATGCTATGGGTATTTAGGCTTTTAGGCTCGTCATTTGAAAATGTCGAACCTAACCTCGTCTATTAATTTAATAGACTTACATTAGAAGTATGCACCTTTATGCACATCAATTCCGCCTCATCGGTGACAAAGCTTTAATATCCCATTACTCTCAGTCGAGTCTTGGCAAATATGTGAGGAGAGATTCAAAAGGATTGACATACTTTAATGTAGTAGATATTTCTTCTCAAAAAAGGTGAATCCGATGGCCGCGGAATTCGAAACAGGACGTAATATTAACAGAATAGTTATCGCTGTTGTGATAATTGGCATTGTTGGTGTTGCTAGCGTTGTCGTTGTTTTGAATATGGGTGGTGGAGGATCAAACATTCCACCACAAACAATTACTATTCTTACAAGACATGATGTAGCAATACATGCTGCATATGAAAACGCATTTTTAGCAACCGATTTTGCTAAGGAGAACAACATTGTCGATTTAGTATGGAAGTCACAAGACGGTGCATTTTGGGATGACGTGATAGATGCAGGTGGCGTTGATGTGTTATTTGGTGGTGGACCTACTCTCTTCGACCAAATGCAACGCGATGGCAATCTCGAAGCTCTCAACTGGACCTCCATGTTGGAGATTCTCGATAGGGTTCCAGATGAGATTGCTGGAGCTGATATGAAACGTTTGGACGGAAATGGTGATGTGATCTGGGTTGCAGCTGCCATCTCTTCCTTTGGCTTTACAGTAAATCATGCCTTCCTTGATACATATTCATTACCAACACCATCCAACTGGACCGATCTTGCACAACCAATATGGGGCAGCTTACTTCCTACCGCAACTATTTCGATGGGGAATGCTCCTAAAACAACCTCAAATACTCGCATATACGAAATCATCACTCAAGGAATGGGCTGGGATACAGGTTGGATCACGATGGCTAGAATGGCCGGTAGTGCTCGATTATATCAAGGCTCAGTACAAACACAACAAGCAGTGGAGAATCAGGAAGTCGGGGTATCTATGTCAATTGACTTCTATGGGTACAACACCCAACTCAATAATCCTGACTGTGAATATATTCTTCCTGAGGGTGAAACCATTGTCAATGGTGACCCGATTGCTATTGTCAAGGATACACCTAAGAGGGATCTTGCTGAAGGCTTTCTTGATTTCGTGCTCTCGCCCGAAGGTCAGGCTGTTTGGTTATCTCCGGGAATCAGTCGAATGCCAGTCATGGGAGAGGCTTTCTCGACACCATATGGTTTACAATTTCCTGATATGTATGCAATCTTCAATGCTACTAAACAGAATCAGGGTATTGACTTCAACGATACTCTCTCACTTGAAACCAACATAGCCTTCATAGCTTACTTTGAAGCAGTATACAATGATGCCCACGACAATCTCGTGAACTGTTGGAAGGCACTGGTTGATGCATACTACGCATCGGACATAACTCTTGAGCAATTGAACACATGGGCGATTATGATGGGAACCCCCGTCACAATCAACTATGAGAGTACTCCAACAAAGTTTACTTTGAACTTTGCAAAGGAGATTAATGACCAGATGATTACCGATTCTGGTTTCTACTTCGATATGCAAACAGCTTGGACTGCGGCGGCAAATGCCCAATATGCAGCCACTCTGGCTGATCTCAATGCATATCTTGGTCCATGAACTAGTGTAAGAGATAATCTCACAGGATGTGGATGATGTGGGGCCGAGTGACCTCGACACCGACACCGAAAAGGAAACCCCCCCCGACTACGTTCCGGCGGGTATGGAGCAGGCGAGGCCTCTCATCGTCGACATTCCTCTATCCTTTTTGAAAGCATTAGCGAATCTCTTCATGGGACTTGGACGCCGTGTGATTGCTTTCGGAAAATGGATCGCGGACAAGTTCCTACGTTTCTTCAGGTTTTTCAAGAATCCAGGAGAGAATGCGAGGAACCTTGTGTATCGAATAAAGACTTCATTGTCGCTCATGCGGCATGAGATGGATCTTCTTAGTTGGATTCAACTAGGGGGAATCCTCGTTATTTTCGGAGGTTTCCTCATTGCGCCCTTACTTAGTGTGGTGTGGGGGTCATTTGTTACAGAAGATGGATTCTCATTTGATATCATTATCCAGCTTTTTAGCAGTGCGGCTTATGTTCCTCAATGGTTGCCACAGGACTTCAATTGGATTAGACCCACTGGCGCAGGAATCATCGAGATATGGGGAATTGACCTCGGGATCATTTTGAATTCAGTATATGTAGCAATCGCTGTTACAGTGATTTCCGTTATTCTAGGAACCACATTTGCGTTCATAATTGCTCGTTATGAATTCCCGGGGAAGGGAATACTCAGAACCATTCTCCTATTCCCTATGTTATCAACTCCCTTTATCGGTGCTATGGGTATCAAGTGGTTTCTTGGTGCACATGGATTCCTCAATAATATCGCTAATGAGGTGTTTGCATATGTCGGTTTACACTGGACTCGCATTGAATTCCATGGGCTTGCGGCAATCATCATCGTTCAAGGGTTTTCATTATTCTCATTGGTCTACTTGAATGCTTACTCATCTTTCATGGGTATCGATCCTTCTTTGGAGGAGCAAGCTGAAAATCTGGGAGCTACTGGCTTCAAGCTTTTCCGTTCAGTTACTTTACCTCTTGCCATGCCTGGCATTCAAGCTGGTGCAATCCTGACCTTCATTCTCAGCATTGAAGACTTGGGTACTCCAATTGTCTATTCTGAGGATCTTCAGGCTCAAAAATGTCTGGCTTTCCAGGTTTTTGACAGTATCACAGCTGAGTCAGGAGAGATCAATCCTCTTGGACCTGCGATAGGAATGATACTACTTGCGTTTGCACTAACAGGATTTTTGGCAATACGTAAATATGCAGCGCTTAGAAATTATGCTTCGAGTAGCAAGGGTGGTCAATGGAATCCTCGTACAAGACACCTTCGCCGAAGGTCTGTCTTTTTGATGTACCTTATTGTCATCCCGGTTCTATTCTTTGCATTGATTCCACAGACTAGTGTGATATTACTATCGTTTTCGCAGTACCGGTCGAGTGCACTATTTCCACCTTTGACGTTGGATAATTTCAATATCCTTGGTAATAGGCGAATACAAGGCGCAATAATTCGGACAATAGGGTATGCTGGTGTGGCAACATTTGGTACTGTCCTATTGGGGGTTTCAGCTGCCTATATAATATCGCGGCGGAAAATCCCTGGAAAAACATCTTTGGATTTACTGGTGACATCACCTATCGCTCTTCCTGGAATCGTAATAGCTACTGGATACTTCACGCTTTTCTATAACACCCCATTCTTCCCAAAGAATGGTCCAATGTTCCTCATCATTATGTCGTTCTTGGTAAGGAAGTTTCCGTTCACTGTGCGAGCCGCTTATGCAGGATTACAGCAGACCCCTGAAGTACTTGAAGAGGCAGCACAGAATGTTGGAGCTAGTAGGAATAAGACGTTCACGAGCATCGTCTTTCCACTCATCGGAGTCAGTGTTCTAGCAGGTGCGTTGCTCTCCTTTGTTTACTGTGTAAGCGAAGTGAGTACGAGCTTATTATTAGGTGGTGCCAACTACTACCAAGCTCCACTTACGTTTTGGATTAATGAAACATATGCAGGACTACCACCGATATATGGTATCGGACCTGCTGCGGCCCTCGGTGTGCTAATGATGTTGTTGCAGATGATTGTTATCGCCGTCACTAATGCAATACTGAAGACTAGGGCTTCTGCTATGACGGGAATCTAAGGTGATTAAATTGGTGGAAATAACACTCAAGAATCTTCGGAAAACCTTCGGTGAAGTTGTTGCGACTGATGATGTTAACATGATACTGGAGGATGGGAAACTTTCTACACTCTTAGGACCGTCTGGATGTGGGAAGACAACTTTACTCAGATTAATAGCAGGATTCTATGTCCCTGATCGAGGTAAGATTTTCTTTGACGACAGGGAAATGACTGACATACCACCCAATAAACGGAACACGGGGATGTGTTTCCAGAATTATGCTCTCTGGCCTCACATGACTGTCTTTGACAATATCGCCTATGGGCTGAAAATGAAACGAGTTCAGGGTATGCGCTATACGAAGGCTGCGATAGCAAAACGTGTACACAATGCACTGGACCTAGTTCGAATGGGTGGTTTGGCTGAACGGACACCTCATCAATTGTCCGGAGGTCAACAACAGCGAGTTGCACTTGCTCGTGCACTTGTTATTGAGCCTGATGTGCTTCTTTTGGATGAACCACTATCTAATCTAGATGCAAAATTAAGAAACGAGATGCGTGAGGAGATACTTCGCATTCAGGGTGAACTGGGAATCACTACTGTCTATGTAACGCATGACCAGATTGAGGCATTAAGCATCTCCGATATGGTTGCTGTCATGGATCTTGGCTATGTGCAGCAATATGCACCACCCCGCGAAATTTATGACCATCCACAGACTCTCTTTGTGGCTGATTTCATTGGTAAATGTACATTTCTGGATGGTGTAATCGAATCTCTTGGTTCTGAATTAGAAGTACGCCTTCTTGATGGACAGATTGTGAAAGGTATCTCACCTGTAGAAGGGTATCCCTTCGAGATGGGTGAAAACGTTCGTTGTGCAGTTAGACCGGAGGACCTTCATGTGGAACCAACCGAAAGCACCGATAACAGAATCTCAGGAATTGTAGACCATGTCATATTTGTTGGGAGTAATCTCGAGGTTCATTTCTCTGTTGGGGAGATATCAGCGGTTTCACTCCTCCCGCCTGAGGCCAATATACAGCAAGGTTCTGAGATTAACCTATATTCACCCACCTCGCAAATGATGGTACTACCAATGGGTGGAGTAGATGCACTGAGAAAAATCCCTGGCCACCATCTATATGATGTTTCAGATGAAACCTTTGGTTAGTTAGTCTTGGCATGTCTTATGTTGACTGCAACACCTCTTTGAAAGGCAATCATCTCAGTACCAGACAATAGAGCCTTTCCTACACCCAGAAGAGATCCGGAACCGTCCACAACTAGAACTTCTTCACCAGCTAAAAGATTTGGTCTTACCTTAACAATGAATTTGGCTAGGGCAGATTTTCCTGCAGAAACAAACTCGCTTACTTCATCTTCTATGGTCACGATATATTGACTCTCTATACCTTGCTTGAGGAGGTGAATACCGCCTTGATAGGTTGGAGTGAACAAACCAGTTGTGGGGACAAGTGTAAGAAGAATCTCGTTTCCCTGCTTGACATGCCTTATCTTCCCAGTACTTTTCGAGATAGTCATGTTTAGTCCATCGAGATCAACTAGTGATGATACCTGCTCTCCCCATTGAAGGTTCAGAACTGCTCTCAACTTTCTCTTGGTCCATTCAGGTGCCTTTTCTTTTGTAATTTCTAGACTATCAATGATTTCAGATGCAGATTCCATCTTGGTTGTCTTGGATGTATCACTAATCGAATTAAATATCATATTCGTGGGCACATCTCGATTAAACCAAATCAGACGTTTATAGGTGACACTACTCAAGAATCCAATGAAGCGTTTCTTTGCTAGTTCCAGGGTTGGCTCATCTATCTTGTTGGGGAATAGACATTGTTGTGCTGGATGAACATGTTCAAGTTCCCAAGGGATTGGTCCAATTGGTGTTAAGAAGATGACAAGCAAATCCTCACTCGTTCGTTTCTTCACTTCATCAATAATAACCGTCGCACTCTCTGCGAATGGTCGACCCGCATTGTCTGGAACTATTAGCACTGTTCTTGTGTTCCTATAGGGATAGCGTTCCATAAGTCTCCTGTAGAACTGCACGACGCTTGGACGGAGAGATGTTTCAGGTCCTGTGTAAAAGATTGATGCTGTCTTTCCAATCGCATCGTTGGCAACAAGCATCTCCTCATAGGTCATCATTGCGTCAAATGCTTCAAGCAATGTCGGGTGATTTCTTGCTCTGTTTGCAGCGAGTTCGAATAATTTACCATCATTGATTGCCTGTCTCACTCTTCGCATTTCTGCTGCAGTGACGTAGAGGTTATGCTTCATCAATTGTGTCACTTTCTCAGACTTCTCCAGAACTTTGAGTTCATTGGCGGATGTACTCATGCAGACGGGACAATCACACGGTAATTCCGTCAATTGGTCAAGATGAACGGTGCCACTTGATAGTAGCATGCGTCCTGACTCTGCAAATTTCGCATACGCTGCTGAGTCAAACAAATCGCATCCCAGTAGTGCTGCTTGGGCAAAGAACATGGGGTGTCCGCAACCAAAAAGATGAACTGGTCTATCAGGTGGTAGGTGCTTCTTTGCAGCAAGAGCAGCATGAACTATGTCTGTGTATCGATACCTTTCCATGAATGGGACTATTCCACCAATGGGATGGATGTCAAAATCAAGAACAGCTAGGGCTTTTGCTGAGGTTTCCCTAAGATCCGGGAAAGATCCTCCCTGCACAGTACCTGCAAGCATCATCTCACCTTTTTTATCCACAGATATTTTCGCCCGTTCTAATGATACTCTCACATCTTCCTCAACTTTGGTTCTCCCCACATTGGGGTCTGAGAAGACATCTAGTATAGTCCCTATGTCTGAACCTATCTGTTTCTGGAATTCAACAATTTCGAGAGGATCTATCTCTTGATCCGGGAGTGAATGAAAGTACATTTGGAAAGTGCCTGAATCGGTCATAATTGGTCCATTGAAATTTAGTAATTTGTGCACTCCTTCTGATACAGCTATATCCCTGAAATGGTCATGAGAGCGAATGATGTAGGAATTTGTTATGACCATCTGAAACCCAAAGTGGTCAACAAGTTCCTGAGGTGATATGGTTGACTTCCCCGGATGAACCACCGGCATAAGCAATGGTGTCTTCACTGTCCCATGTCTTGTTGTCAATTTACCAAGACGAGCGAGTCCATCCTTTGCCTTAATCTCGAAATGTCCCATTAGAATTCTAGTCGGTGAAATACTAATCCAGCCATGAATCTTTCCGTGTGACTCATATCAAATCGTTTAAGACCACAGCACCCAAGATTTTGTCAATGGTCGAAGCACCAGCATTACTCGTGCAGCGTAGGACATTTAAAGAGCCTGACCTTCTTAGTGAGTTTAAGGCATTAGCGACCACTGCTGAGTACGATGTAATTGGTTCCTTTGATATTGTTAGTCCCCCCTCAGCTAAGTACAATGTCCGGTCAGGGAAGGCTGATGAGATAAAGACCTGGATCGAAATTCATGAACCTGAATTCGTTCTTTTCTCTCCGGATTTATCATCCGGTCAAGTATTTAGACTGATGGAGCTTTGGAAAACTGAGGTTCGCGACCGGACTCAGGTCATCCTTGAAATATTTGATAAACATGCCCGAACCCCACAAGCCCGTCTTCAGATTGAGCAAGCTCGATTGAATTACGAATTGCCATTTGAAAGACATCAGATTCGTATGCGGCTGCAGAAAGAACATACAGGAGATCGCCCTATTGCAGAACAGATCGGTGCTGGTGAAGACCTGCTTAACCTTCGTATGCAACAGATCCGTCGGCGATTAGCGACCATAAATGGCAAACTCGAGAAAATATCGCAGGAGCAAGTGCTCAAGAAAAAACGTCGGACTCATGAGGGATTCATCGAACTCACTCTCGCAGGTTACACAAATGCTGGAAAAAGTACTCTTCATAGAGCCCTTACAGGCTCTGATGTTGAAGTGGCAGATAACCTATTTACTACGCTATCTACAAAAGCCAGTGAGATCAACATTCCCGGACGTCGAGTTGTGATCTCCGACTCTGTAGGTTTCATCAGTGACTTACCTCCCCCTCTGCTACAGGCATTCAATACTACATTGATGGAGGTTTCTGATGCTGATGTCATAATACTCGTTGTTGATGCATCGGATCCTGTAGATGAAATGGAACGAAAAGTCACTGCGTGTCTAGATACCTTTAATGAAATTGAGGTTAATGGAATTCCTTTGATAACTGCCTTGAATAAGATAGACCTCCTACAGGATGAACAAATCACAGAAAGAATCAATCAGCTACCTGATATTTGTTCTGTGGTGATTCCAATATCTGCCGAAAAGCAGGTAGGTCTGAATCATCTGATTGCTGCAGTTGAAGATGAGTTACCACAGATGATTCAATATCGCATCACTCTCCCCTCTGGTAATGAAGGGATGTCTGTTTTGTCCTGGCTACATGACTCTGGAAACATTGAATCTGAGGAATATGTGGGTACTGATATCATTGTAATCGCAAGTCTGAGTGTTGAAACAGCTGATAAATTCAGCAGGACAAATCCTGATGTTGAGATGACACGCATGGGACATTAACTGTAATTTGTTTCAGCAAAACCAATTTAGGGTGGCAAAGTCTTCTCACGATAAGAAACTTGGGAGATTTAGAAACTGCCTGAAACGCGACTCAAACGTTTGCTCGATAAAGGAGATTTTGTAGTTACAGCTGAAATTGGAGCCCCTCATGGAGCGGATTTCAATCTCCTCATAGAACGCACGGAAATGATTCGAGATTATTGCGATGCAATCAATGTTCCTGATAATGCACGAGGAGTTCCAACTATGAGCTGCTCCGTCTGTGCACATTATGTGCTTCAGAATGGAGCAGAACCAATAATGCATCTAACAACACGAGACCGGAATCGCATCTCGATTCAGAGCGAGCTCTATGGCGCATACGCATTAGGAATCCGAAATATCCTGTTTGTAGCAGGGGACCATGTACGATATGGTTCACATCCTAAGGCTAAAGCAGTTTATGACTTGACCACCATCGAAGCTCTGTCATTAGCTGTAAAACTAAGCAAAGGCGCGGATTGGGTCGGAGAGGAACTGGAAGGAATTCCTGAGTTCTATCTGGGGGCAACTTTCAATCCAAATGATTCTACTTTAGAGGATCATGTTCTGCAGACTGAGAAAAAGCAAGAAGCTGGTGCTCAATTCTTCCAAACTCAAGCAATTTTTGAGCCCGATAGACTCAAGGAATTTATGGACTTGGCTTCTGGTTTAAATCTCAAGGTGATAGCTGGAATTATCCCCCTGAGAGACGCTGAAATGGCTAATTTCATGAATGATCAAATACCGGAGATAGTTATCCCTGATGAAATCATCAAACGTATATCAGATGCTGGAGCAGGTCTTAACGAAGAGTCAGGGATTGTGGAAATGAGAAAAGAGGGAATTAGAATCGCCCTAGAGACCTTGAAAGAGATTAGGAGAATTAAAGGTGTCAATGGTGTTCATCTAATGGGTGTTGGATGGACCGAGAGTATTGTTGAACTAACGAGAGGTGCGAACCTACTTCCTAGACCAAAATGAGGTACGATGAACATGTTTGTATTCAAGAAAGACCAACAGTCCTTTGATTTCGGGGGTATCACCATCGGTGGACACCCCGGCGAGAACCCTACAGTTCTGATAGGCGGTTTGTTCTTCAAAGGTCAATCAATTATGAAAGACACTAGGGAGGGCATTTTTGATAAATCCCTGGCTAAGAACTGGATCAACACGGGCCTTTCAATGGTGGAGAAAACAGGTCATCCTCTCATCATTCAAGCCTATGGACGAACACCAACTGCCATGGAAAAACATCTTTCTTGGTTGGCTGACAATTTTGAAGGTCCTTTCATGTTTGAATCGACCAATGCGAAAGCACGAATAAGAGCAATAGAATACTGTGATGAGTCAGGCCTTTCCAATAGAACAATCTACAATTCAATCAACCTCTCAATGACTGATGATGAGAAGGATGTGTTGACGAATAGCTCACTGAAGATGGCTGTAGTCCTTGGTTGGTCACCACGTGCAACTACACTTCCTGATAGAATGGAAACTATCAAGGATGTGATTACACTCTCCAACTCCCTAGGAATCGAGAAGATACTTGTAGATCCAGCAACGATGCCAGTTGGTGCTGGATATGGTCTGGAGTATAGAACCACTCTAGCAATAAAATCGGAGTTAGGCTTACCAACGTGTCTTGGTCCACACAATGCACCTTCAGCATGGAGGTTTATCCGTCAACCTGGACTTGATGATAAATCAACGCTTGTAGCGGCCCTTGTTGCTTCAACTGTTTCTGCTCAGCTTTTTGCTACCGATTGTGTGATGTTTGGATCAATGATTCATGCTAAAGAGGTCTTTACTTCAGTGGCTTTGACTGCAAATGCTATTGCAACAGCTGTAGCTGAGGCGAACCGTGCACTGGATATTGATAGACCATTATTTTCACCACCAACATATGATTAGGAGCGTGAAATTCTCAATGAGCAATGAAAGCGAATGGCCTCCGATATCCGGCGATTTTGAGGTTGGGAATCCATCTCATTGCGTAGCAATCTGCACGCTTGGAAAGAAGATACATGTGGAAACTGATATGGCAATCATTGGGACCTGTAAGACAGAAAACATCGGAATTGAACGGGTTATCATCAATATCATATCAAATCCGAAGATTAGATACCTCATTTTATCGGGACCTGAGGTTCCTGGTCATCTTACAGGTCGTTCATTTAGAGCTCTTTATCACAATGGTGTAGATTCTGAAACTAGGAAAATAATCGATGCTGAAGGAGCAATCCCCTACATAGAGAATATACCTTTAGAAGGTATAGCACAATTCAGAGACCAAATAGAACTTGTGGATATGATTAACACAAATGATCCAAACAAAATTGCTGCCAAGGCAAAAGAGCTTGGGTCAAAAAATCCAGGAGAGTATCCAAAAGGTGCAATGTGGGTGGATTTCAAAGTCACCTCGAAAAGAGCTGTCAGACCATCAATTGATGGTGATATCTATCTCCTACCAGAGTTTGGTGTTATTTTGGAGTCCTTAAGTTCGCTAGTGACAAGTCATCAATCACATGCTATTATAACAGAGAATCCTTCGACAGCGGTCATTGAGGTGCGAGATGATGAAACTGGCACTATCCTCTTTGGAAGGGATGTGTAAAAACCATGTTTGTATTTGAAAAAGAACAAGTCATTCATTCAATCGGTGGTGTAAAAATCGGCGGAAATCCCGGTGAAACCTCGACTGTCTTAGCTGGAACCATTTTCTATAGCGGTCACAAGATAGTTTCTGATCCAAGGAATGGAAGATTCGATAAAGACAATGCTGCATCTCTTATTCAAAAGCAGGATGAAATGTCAGCACTGACAGGTAACCCAGCTCTGGTTCAAATCTTCTCAGAGTCCAAAGATGCATTGATAAAATTCATTGATTTTGTCACAGACCACACAGATGCTCCATTCCTTATTGACTCAACAGAACCTATGGTTCGCATTGCAGGACTTAGGTATGCTGAAGAAATTGGGCTACTTGATCAGGCTATCTATAATTCTCTCAATGTATCTGCATCCGAAGAGGAGTTGGATGCATTACGTGAAATCCAACACGAATGTGCAATTCTTCTTGCTTTCAATCCTCAGGATCCTTCAATTGCAGGAAGACGTGCCGTCCTTGAAAAAGGAGCTCTGAATCTCAAGAAGAGTCTTCTTGATTACGCCAAAGAGCTGGGTATAACAAAACCGCTGATTGACACTGCAGTAACTGCAATTGGTGCCGGTGCTGGGTCTGCTGCAGCTTTCACTTTTGTTGCCAAGACTGTGTACGGGCTTCCTACAGGCTCAGGAGTGCACAACGCACCTTCATCATGGACATGGTTACGAAAATACAAGAAAGTGAACCGTGAGAGTTTCTTGAGTGCAGATGTTGCATCAAACCTCATTGTCCAAATGATGGGCGCTGATTTCGTGCTCTATGGTCCCATTGAAAATGCTGAACGGGTTTTTCCAATTATTGCGATGGGTGATGTCTTTACAGCAGAATCCGCGGATCTCGAGTTTGGCATATCACCTCCAGATGACCACCCATACAAGAAATTGCTCTGATATGGAGTTGGAAGACTTTGAAGAAACATCGTGTTGTGAAACCTCGTTCGATAGGTCTCTCATCACTCCGAACGGGTCCCTTCTATACAGTAGCATCAGTTGAATTGGGGAACACGACGACTAAATGCATTCTCGTTACGACCAACCTGAAAACAGCCGAGATTTATGAGATCGATAAGGAGATACGCTTGACTAGGGATGTGCGTCCGCCTAAATCTAATGAAACTATTTTTGGCAGGACTATCTTCGGAGTTAATCTCACCCGCGAGTCAGTTTCTGAGATGATTACTGATGTGTTGAATATTGTGTTGAAACGTGCGCGACTTGACATAGACCGTGACTTGCATTTTGTTGTAAGATCTACAGGAGTAACAGCAGGATTCGCCACACCCTCTGAAGTTGGTGAAATTGTTCAAGCACTTGCAGAAGGATGTCTGAAGGCAGGTGTCCCACCTCGAAAGATGACAGCTTCTTTGTCTCCTGAGAATCTCCCTCAGGGATTGCAGGACTTCACATGGCTAAAGAAGGTGTATTTTGATGGTGCTGTTGCTAGTTCTTTACCTCCTTCTGATACTGATATTGTTGCAAATGAGATGGAGGGAGAACTTGTTACTGCAGGTATCAAAGGAGCTGCTAAGAGCACTGACATCGATTTCCGTAATCCAGTGATGACTCTAGATTTTGGTACAACTCTTGCAGGTAGGATTACAGACAACAGTTATCCCTATGCAAAAACCATTGGTTCTTTCGCAGGATTGGCAGGCGCAATTCCTGATTCTCTCGTTCGTTCCACTGGATTAGTACCAAGGGAGAATGGATCGGTCCTAGATATTAATCATTCAGGAAGGCCAAATGTGACCGAGATTAAGGAGGAGTGGATTTCTGATGTAATGAAACTCATCAATATTGAACATGTCCCTGCAGATTATACAAGATATGGAACAGTCCCTGTGAATGGAACGTCCGCGGCAAAAGCTGGTGTGCTCTTGATTGGGGTTGATGTTGGTAAAAACGGGTCAAAACTCAATCAACTTCAAGAAATTGGAAAGCAAATATTCGAAGTGGCTGGAGTGAAAGCCCTTCTAGCGGTCATCGACAATGTTCAAGCCAACATCGTTCAGAGAATTCTCTCTATAGTAGATCTAGAAGGTCTCATTTTTGATAATACCTCCCTTGGACTCACCGGTCGGTCAATAATCACTGGGCAGAAACCCAAGTTGATTGCCGATAATCTGCACTTGAAAAGTGGAGAACTATGGACGACATCTCATGATCTTCTCTTTATAGAGGATGGATTGGCAATGGGTGCTGCAGTAGCCGCAAGGTGTATGAACTCAATGGGCACAACTCGACATCCTATGGGCGGTCGAAAGGGTGACGCGTGTATAATGGCTGAGAGGATGAAACTTCAGAAAAAGGGACGTGGATGAGTTTATCTTGTGGTCCTGAGCAACCCTCTTTGGGTTAGCAGAATGCAAGTTTTTCCAATCAAGACTCGTATAATAACTCCCAATGATGATATCATCGATGTTATTTTAGAAGGTGTTTCGAACATCGACCTCGCGGTTGAAAATAATGACATTTTAGTTGTTGCTGAAACTCCCCTTGGGACAACAGAAGGGAGAGTAGTCGCGCTTGCAGATATCAACCCTTCAGAGGAAGCTATGGAACTAGCTGGTAAGTACGAGATGCTTCCAGAAGTGGCTGAGTTAGTCATTCAAGAAGCTGATGAAATTCTTGGAGGCATTCCCCATGTTGTATTGACAATTAAGAATAACACACTGATGGCCAATGCAGGTGTCGATAAGTCGAATGTTCCATCTGGTTATGCATCTCTTTTACCTAAAGATTCGCGAAATAGTGCTGAAAGGTTGCGGAGTGAGATCCGAAAAAGATTGGGAAAAACAATTGGGGTGATGATTATTGATAGCCGCACACAACCTCTACGTCTTGGAAATATAGGCATGGCCTTAGGTGTTGCAGGATTCTATCCGGTTGCAGATGACCGCGGAAAGACAGATCTATTTGGAAATGAGCTGCGAATCACCCGAAGAGCGATTGCTGATAATCTTGCGTCTGCTTCTACTGCAGTTATGGGTGAGTCTGATGAGTCAATTCCTGCTACAATTATTCGAGATGCCCCGGTTGAATTTATAGACCAATCTTTTGATTCTTCTGAGATGTGGATTTCACCAACAGAGTGTATGTATATGGCAATCTTTGAAAGATGGAGACGAAGCCAGAGTCATTGACTCTTTTTTATCGATATGAACTGACAATCTTATTTAGGCTAACCTGTTTGAAAGTATGAGAGTTAGAACGAAGTTCGCGTTAGAAAAAAGAAAAGATTCTATAAAAAGTAAGTTCGATTTGGAGTAATATAATCCGGAGGAATCGTTGTTTGACAAAGAAGACAGTACTCATCGATGTGGCAACTGCAGGAGCATCAGGTGATATGTTCTTAGGAGCGCTCACAGATTTGATTGGGGAAAATGATGTCCTACTACCTGTTGCTGCAAGTCTTCTGATTTACGATCCCTCCTTTCGCCTAAACATTGAATCGCATACACATGCTGGAATAACAGGTCGCCAGATTCAGATTACACAGAATACAGGTATCCGTTTTACACCAGTTTCAATAATGGAGGTTCTTCATTCTGTTGCAGAAGAGGTTGAACTTTCAGACGCTGCCAAAAAGATCGCTGTGAAGGCATTGAACGAAATCCTCGAAGCAGAAAGCAGGGCTCATGACAAACCTATTGATGAGCTTCATCTTCATGAAACAGGAACTGTTGATACCATTCTCGATATCATTGGGTGCGCATATCTATTAGAGAAAACCGGACTATTAGGTGAAGCAGAGTTTCTATCTACTCCCGTAGCAGTTGGTAACGGAACAATAGAAACTGATCATGGTCTGCTCGAAGTCCCAGTACCAGCAGTTGCTGAGATGCTTGCTGCCAACGATGTTCCATATCATAACGGTGATGCTAAGACAGAGGTTTTGACTCCAACAGGAGCTGCACTTCTCATCGCTATTACAGATCGGTTTGTCACCTCACATGACGATTTTGTTGCGCAGAATCAAGGATTCGGTTTTGGTGTCCGAGATCTTGGCAAAATCCCGAATATGGTGGCCATCACGATTGGTGAAACTGTCCTACCTGAGGATGAAGCAGCAAAACCAGAGAAAGAAGAACCGAAAAAGAAAGAGCCCAAACCATCTAAAGAGCCTAAACCATCCAAAGAGCGCAAACCATCCAAAGAACCCAAACCGTCCAAAGAAACAAAACCAAAAACTGAGGAGCCGCCCAAAGTGACTGATGCTTGGAACGAAGACGATGTCATAGTCATTGAAACCAATGTTGACGATGTAGATGGTGAAACTCTGAGCACATTATTTGATACCCTTCTTGAGGAGGGTCTCGCATATGATGTCACAATAATCCCTGCAATAGGTAAGAAAAATCGACCATGTTATGTCGTCAAAGTTATAGCTGCAAAGACTGGGCTGAAGAGCATAGCTGACGTGATGATTAAGAATCTAGGTACAATTGGGATTCGTTATACCGCTTGGCAACGACTAAAAGCTGCACGTGAAACCATAGTCTGCAGTTTTGAGATAGACGGCAAGGAATACATGATTCGGGTAAAGGTTTCTCGTAGTGTTGATGGAAGCATTCTGAACATCAAACCCGAAGCTGATGATGTTCTTCGAGTGTCAAAAGAAACAGGAATACCTGTACGTGAACTAAAACCACGGATAACAATGCAAGCACATGCTGTGACTGAATAGAGATGTCATCCATTGGCAAGCAGGATTTTCTGGTCTAGATCACTCTCCATCTTCGGATTGAGATACTGTGCTGGAATGAGGTTCTCAAATGCACGCTTGCAGAGTTTTGCATATGCCTCTGGGTCGTACCTGGTAGACTCATCAAACAGTTCTAACGCGCATACTCGACGCAACGGATTCTCCGAGTCTGCTGCTGTCATCACATAGCGGACTTTCTGACCTGCGTTTAGTTCTCGTCCTGCCTTGACCAATTGCTGCGCGACCACTGCTGCTCTTGATGTGGCACGATACTCATGGGGGTTTCGTGTGAGTGTGGAATTGAGAACTAGGTCTCTCAGGTCAACATCGTCATCATGGAGTCTATTGATGAATTCCTGGCAAACAGCTTGTGCACTCGATATTTGTTCCAGGAATCCTGCCTTGTCACGACCACGTGCAAGAGTCTTGATCATCTCCTTTTGACAGTCTCCTACATACAGACATGTATCACGTCGGCGAGTTTCAATTCCCCGTGTCTTTATTCCCCCATTCTTATAGACACCATAGTATCGGTTCAATGGTGCGACCGATGGGTGTAGTCGCGAGGAGGGAATGATCATCCATCTGTAGACTCCCTTTGGTGACATGTGAATATCAACCTCATTGGTCACACGCTCGCAGAATCTTGCCACGCTGTCGTATTCTATCTCTCCTTCTGCCTGCAACCAGACAGAGTCCACAATACCATGAATCATCTCGAGTCCCATGTCTTCCCCAATCTCTTGGGTCCTGAGCATGACCTCCCTCGCAAATGCGGTGACTGCAGTATGTGCCTCCACTCGCCCGAACTTTGCGTTCTTGAAGCCGAGGTACCCGAAACACGAAACCAGCACGCCCTTCAGGGTGTTCTGAACAAACTCATACTTCTTGGCATCTTCTCCCTCCTCTATCAGGTCTTTGAACCTCATCCGTCGATTCACAAGTAGCCTCAATGACTCTGATACGATTCCCCGTTTGCGAGTGCAGATATTGAAGTTCAACCCCGGAACAGGAAGACAGAACTTCCTATCATAGGGACAGTCAGTCCGTGTGCAAATAGTTTCAGGGCTGATGTTCTTGTTGACCATGAGGGTTGGATACATGGATGAGAAGTCACACTCTGCAACGTTCTCATAGATATCTGGACGTGGTTGTAGAATCAATCCCCCTCTGTCAATAGCCGCTAGTTCATTGAGCGATTTGAGGAACTCTGGATTTCGTTTGACTGGTGGTATGAGTATATCCATCTTGAAGGCGTTATAGAACTGCACTGCTGCATTCACCGCGCCAATGGTCATCCTTGAAACCCTCTGTGGTCGCCCTAGCGCAAGCCTGCAGCTCTCAACTACGCCTTCAAGTCCAACTGGTGAGAAAAAGTGCATACCCGTCTTTCCCCGGTCGATGTGGATTCTCCCGTTTAGCGTCACCTGTGTGCCTGACCTGTATACGATTCGATTGTACTGCCAGAACGACTGTGGCTCTCTATAGGTGACTCGCAGGGGTGTGCCATCCCGCGAGAGTCGTAGTTCTATCCCGTTTGCCTTTGCCCGCAGGCTGAGATATCTGAAGAGACTCTCATCACCCCTTCTTGTGGTTATCACATCTGGATCAATCTTGTCAATGACACTCTGGAACCTGACAAGGATGTTTTGCTCCATTTCGTCTTCAATGCGGATAGTTTCCCCTCTGTAGTAGACCTCTATATGATGAATACTATCCTCCATCTTAGGGAAGATGTGGTCTGTATCAACGAAAACCTCAAACCCAAGCTCCTCGAGCTCTGGAATCTCATACTTTGGGTCCTTACGGTCGTCAAGACATTTGACCTCGATAATCTCGTTTCCCTTTACCTCAAACTCCACACGTCCAAACGCGAACATGGTGTTAGCAATGAAGAACTGCTGGACCGGGTCAATGTCTGAGTGGTATACAGTCGCCCCGGGCAGCTTCTCGAGGTCTCTTGCCACCTCCCGCTGGGCCTCTGGTGTCGTGAACACTTCCAGAACGGGGGTCTTCTCGACATCATAGACACTGGCATACTTCTGAACAATCTGCGTGTCTGTCACCTTTGGATGCTCCAAGACCGCACGCAAGATGTCGGTCTCGCTCCGGTCTCTCCTCCTCATTAGATCTGTACTGACAAATACAGATGGCTGAAATCCTCGGTAGGTGTAGCTTCTGGTCCTCCCCTCACTCTTTATCCAGAGCGTGAGTGCCTGTTTCTCTCGATCCACGCTACAGTCCAAGAGCCAACCTGTTTCTCTCATCAGGGGGCGGTCTCCTCGATCTTCTGTTCTAAGACCTGTACCCGCTCCTTGATTTCATCAATCTCTGCAAGCAACTCCATGATTGCGGACAGTAGGATGACCTCGATGATTCTCGGTGTCACCATCATCGTACCTGCATCTGCAAACCCTCTTGCATAGTTGAAAATCCGGTCAAAACGTTCTCTCCGGGACGGCCTTAGTGTCCGCCTGAAGTCTTTCCATCTTCCTTCCTCAATCCTAACCGCATCTCTATAGGTGCGGACTGTTCGTCCCATTATCTGCATCCTCTTTGACATTCCCACAGTGCCGGAGGGCGCACTCTCGACTGTTGGGCCAGTATGTTATACCCCCATTCATTGTGGGTCTTTTGGCCTCCTCCAGTCCTTCCAAACGTACGAGTCTGAGGGGGACAGTCTCCCGAAAGTAAAACGAAAAACATCTTACCAACTCTCTAATCCACTCAACATAGACTCAAATAGCGGAATAATCAAATACCGGCCTAGTGTCCAGAGGACATTCTACCATTCAGGTGACGGATTATGGTCACTGCGTTGTTCAAGGTTGTATTAATGGGAGATGGAAGCGTTGGAAAGACAAGTCTGAGACGACAGTATATGGGGGAAGGTTTCCGTGCTAACTATATGATCACCATTGGCGCCGACTTCGCGGTCAAGAAAATGCAGCTTGAGGGCGGTCATGACGTGAGCATTCAGATATGGGATCTTGCAGGGCAAGAGCACTTCAAGAGTGTACGTTCGACCTTCTATAAGGGTGCTCAAGGTGCTTTGGCAGTCTACTCCACTGTAGAGAGGAAATCATTTGATAACTTGATGAATTGGATTGAGGAATGTTGGACCAACGCAGCAAAGAAGATTCCCATCGTGGTGATTGCGAACAAGACTGATCTTCGTGACCAGTTCAAGGACAATCCTGTAATGGCACAGACCATCGTTACCACTGAAGAGGGTCAGCAACTCGCAAACAAGATAGCATCTGAGGGTGTCATCACCTCATTCTTGGAGACCTCTGCTAAGACTGGTTTCAATGTAGAGGCTGCATTCTTAGAACTAGCAATCAAGATTCTTGAGGCTGGTGGACTAGCATAAGATTATGCATCCATCTCAATGACACCAAGTTCTTTCTGAATTTTTTCAAAGAGTACACTTGCTACGGTATGTAAGACCTCGGGATTTTCAGAAAGAACATCAATCCTGATTTTCGACAAGTCATCATTGAGTCTTCCAACCACAGTAAGAGTCACAGCCAGCTTATTTCCATGGATTCTCCCTTCTCCCATCCCTGAAACCACACCCATGAAAACCCCTTCTCTTTCGGTCGTTTCTGATTGGACTACATGAAGATTCCAAGTCTGAAAGAGCTTATTCACAGTCTTGAACAGCTCCTTTCCTTCAACAGCAAGAGAGTGTTCTCTGTTCCAATCTTTCATCTCGGATTTCAAGCTGAGGAGGTCCTCAGGGGTTGCCTCTAGAGGAATAATCTGCTTGAACAAAGACTTGACAAATATGTTCCCTGAAATCGCAGCAATGTCTTCACCCTCTTCATTGATGAACTGTACTGAGGAAACAAACTCTCCTTCAACAACCTCATTGATGACTTTGAATCCGAAGATTAAGGCTTCAGTACCTCCAGGTTCTATTGATACTATGAGCTGGTTGAGTGGGTCAAGAGGCTCGAGACTCTCATTTGGATAAAGAAGGATTTTGATAGAAACCTCATGAATTGTTTCTAGTGTATTATTCTTCACTGTCAATCCAAACTCAAGACTTTCGGGAAGTGCTGTGTATGTGCTAATGACCTCCACATCTTCCTCTGTCTTCAAGGGAATTGCATCCGTGTTAAGCAGAATCTCTGCTGGATTCTCCCATTTGTCGGGAATTCGGATTCCATGTTCCTTTTCTGTCGCATGCATTTCTAACCAGTTTAATGAAAATTCGATGGCTTCTCTAACTGTGTCATCGTTATCCGTTAGATATGGTTTTAGAATCTCTATAGCTTCTTCATCTTCAGTATATGCCAGCATTCCTGCTGCCACGGTACGTATTAATGGATCATCATCACAAAGAGAAATATCAAGCGCATCAAAAGCTTCAGCACCAAACTCTCCAAGTCTACATACTGCGAGTAATCTGAGATTCTCATCACCAGTCAAAGCCGCATCTCTGCATGCCTGTATACTTGTTAGACTACTCAACATTTTGTTGACTACATCATTGGGTTTCTTCAGAACGCCTTTCACAGCTTTTCTGAGACGGCTGACGGATTCACCCCCACCAAGTGCAGATGTAATCTTACGTTCATCCTTATCAGCCAAGTGTGTCCCTCTTGTTGATGCCCGTCGTCGTGCTAGATAATGATTATTGTGATGTGACATCAAGTCCTTGATGTATCGTGGCGCATATCGAATGACTCATGAATGACATATCAACAACACTTTTACGGAATCTAAGGCCTCGAGCCATTAGAAACGGTCCTGTGAGTGAGCCCCATGGAGAGTCAAGAGACCTCAATTTTTCTCAAACCAGTGATTCTGAAGAATCAAGCTGAGCATGGCTCTGAGATCACTCGTAGGTTTGCGATGAACAAAGTGGGTCGGATGTACGCTGCAGCATTGCAGGACCGAAGTATTCGTCTATATTTTGCAGACACTGGGGAAGAGATGCAAAAGATGCAAGACGAGTTTCTCTGTACTTCAATTGCATTCAGTCCAAATGGGGACATTCTTGCCTCAGGCAGTGTTGAGCGTGTTGTAAAGCTCTGGGATATCAGAAATGGTGATTGCCTAGCAACATTTGCAGGTCATGAGTATCCCGTACTATCACTAAGTTTCTCGCCCGACGGCGACAGACTTGTCTCTGGTAGTGGCGATACAACTCTCATGATTTGGGATATTGATAATCAATCCCCTAAACCTATTCATCACATGAAGGGACATGGATTCTATGTTGTGACTTGCGACTGGGATCCTCAGGGAAACCGGATTGTTTCAGGATCAGTTGATGCGAATATCTGTGAGTGGGATGCGAACTCAGGAGAGATGCTCCACCGTCACAATGAACATCGAGCCGCGGTTCAACAGGTACGTTTCACATCTGATGGTTCGAGGCTTGCTTCGGGATCATCTGATCTCCACATGATATTGTGGGACTCCTCAAGTACGCCTATGACGGTCGAACATATTCTCCAAGGTCATAACACAGAAGTTCGTGCACTCTCTTTCAGCGAAGATGCGAAATATCTTGCTTCTGGATCCAGCGACAAGACCATCTATCTCTGGGATATGGACACCCTTGAGATTCGAGGTGAAGCAACAACCATTGGTGAAATCGATGGGATTGAGTGGTATCCCAAGACTCAATCATTCCTCACTGCTGATGGTACTGGGGCAATCATCCGCTGGGAAGTCACTGATCTTGCGGCTACAATGGCTCCCTTTGAAGCACTTCTAGCTGAAATCAAAGCGACATTGAGCGAAGAAACCAGAGACTCTCTAGTTCAGAAGTTTGAGGAATTACAAGCAAGTTATGACGAAGAAACACTAGCAACCAAGAAACTGTTCTACTTAGTCTGGCAATGCAAACGTGAACTGGGCTTGTTGAAAGGGACCACTAGAAAGAAGTAAGACCTATCACAACGGCTTGGTCTGTGCTGAGTTCTTTGAACTCTTAATCATCGTTCGACATAGATTAGAATAGGCTTCTTCCACATTCTCTCCCGTGAGAGCACTGGATTCAACGTACATCATCTTGTTTTTCTTGGCGTACTTTTCTCCCTCTTCTGTTGTGACCACTCGACTTTCCTCAAGATCCACCTTGTTCGCAACCAGTACGAGTGGTATCTCATGGGTCAGGTTCTTGAATGCCTCCCCCTTCCAGTTATCGACATTGAGGAAGGTTCGTCGACGAGTCACATCATAGAGGAGAAGTCCACCTCTAGCGCCTCGATAGAATCCTGCTCGTACAGACTCAAACCTTGGCTGTCCAGCAAGATCCCATACTTGCAGTGTCACTCGTGCATCAATGTCTTCGAGGGCGAGTCGCTTGACTGCAAAATCAGACCCGATGGTCCGCTTATAGTCAGAGTCAAAGAAGTTCTGCGTGAAGCGAGTAGTCATGGCTGTCTTGCCTACGGCTCCGTCTCCAAGCATGACGATTTTGTAACGGAACTCTGCTGACATGTCGCTCAGACTCGCACCCATGAAAGGTGGTCGGAGTCATTTAAATCTCTACTGCAGTTGAATGAGAAACACACTCAGACACCTTTGGTGATGCGTTCCAACATGGTTTATTAGGGAAGCAAATAATTCGAATGTAGAAAGTAGGTCCGTGGAGAGAACCACAATGAGTCGTCCGGATTACAGTGTACTTCCAAAGATACTCGAGCAGATGAACAAGGAAGGTGGTTTCACAATCTCGTCACTCGTTCGAGATGACGGGTTCTCTATTGCATCTGCTGTAGCTCCTGGCACAGACAGAGATATTGTCGCAGCAGTTTCTGGATTCATCTCAGACTCAGCGGAGCGGGTGCGGAAAGAGCTGAAACTTGGCGACATCCGTGACATTAGTATCCGTTGCACTCAAGGAAAAGCCGTCTTCAAAAAGATTGGATCTAGCGAGAAACAAGCATTGATTTTAGCAGCGGTAATGCCCCGCAATGTACGCTATCACTCTCGACCAATCGGTAAAGCAGCGACCAAGATTAGACGGTTGTTAAAGTACTGATATTATGTCAAGAACACCCTCAAAACATTCAAGTGACAAACTTAGCTTGAATCATTGCCGTTTCTTGAGACTAGGAGTGCTACCATTTGGCGGACAAAAAAAAGCGCAAGGCGTCAAAAAAGAAGGACGATGAGAAGATAGAGGTTGTCCTTTTCAAGTCTGAATCATGCGCATTTTGTCCAAGAGCTGAAGAAGTAGTTCGGGAAACGCTTGAAGATTTTGGTTCTGAGGCGTTTGTCTTAAGGATTATCAACGTTAGTGAGAATCCAGAGGCTGCAGAAGAATATGGTATCTTTGCTTTACCGACTGTAATGATCGGTGGAGTGTCAGTGACCGGTATCCCTGAACCGGAGATGCTGATGAAAATGGTTCTAGGAGCCAAAGTTATGATAAAGAAGAAGGATGGGTCAAAATGAGCGACCATACAATTGAAAGAGTAAAAACTGGCATCCCTGGCTTAGACGAGCTGATTGAGGGTGGATTTCCAAGAGGAGATACTATTCTCGTTGCTGGGAAAGCTGGGACTGGAAAAAGCATTCTTGCTACACAGTTCATCTACAAGGGAGCCACGGAATATGATGAGCCTGGCGTGTTAGTCACACTAGAGGAACCTCCTCACCTCATCAAAAGGAACATGATTAGGTTCGGTATGGACCTTGAGAAATTGGAAAAGGAGAAGAAAATCTCCATAGTAGACTTGTCTCCCTCAAAGGAGATTACACCTGTAACTATCGGTGAGTATCCAAGCTTCGACCTCTCCGGTTTGGAGGCAATCATTCTCAATCATGTGAAAAAGCTAAAAGCAAGACGGATTGTAATAGATACTCTTTCAATAATGGCCTACAAGTTCAAGAGCCGTGATATCCTTCGCGAGGAATTCTTCAAGCTTGCTGCGAGTTTAACACGAACTGGTTGCACACTCCTATTGACAAGTGAGATTCCGGCCCAAGATCAGGGATTGGGTGTCTTTGATATCGAAGCTTTCTTAGCATCCGGTGTCATTGTACTATACAACGAGAAAATCAGTGATACATCACGTTCACGGTCTATCGAGGTTCTCAAACTGAGAGGTTCTAAACATAGTTCACGAATACATTCTATGAGAATCACAGAAGAAGGAATCCGCGTGTGGCCTGGCGAGATAAGTCCCGGTGTCTGATTGGTAAGATTGTGGGGCTCACAAAGTGGTCGAGAATCAGGACTCGCAAGGGGTTGTACAACCTGCTGCAAAGGCATCACCCATGATAAGTGACCTCGTGAAGTTTGGTCAGTTAACACAGGTGTCCTTCATGCTGGTAGGTCCACTTGGTTCTGGAAAGACCACCTATGCAGAAGCTTTCCTTGCTGAAGGTATAGAATTGGGATTCCCTGCTGTCTTTGTGACAACTGATGTTTCTCCCCGAGTCATCCGGAATGATATGAGCCGTCATGGTTGGTCTATTGAAGAACAAGAAGCATCGGGGCAATTTGTCTTCATTGATGGATATTCAGAAAGAATGGGCGCACCAAGTACAGGACCTGCTCGGTCATTAGCTAAAGTAGATGACATTAGTGAATTAGGTATAGTTGTATCTGAGGTCCTAGAGAAGTTAGTTGTTGCAAGAGTTGTTATCGACAGTCTGTCCACTTTGATTCTACACTCTAGTCCAACCACAATGCCAAGAGCAGTTCAACGTTTGAGTGGTCGAATAAAACAAGGCTCACACAGTGTCATGTATGTCCTTGAGGAAGGTGTTCATGACGAGAAAACGTATGCGACATTTTCCTACCTTGCTGATGCAGTCTTACGATTTAGAATTGATGATAGTGGTCCAACACCCCGACACCAACTGAGAATGGAGAGAATGAGGGGTACAGATACATCTCGAGAATGGCATAATTTTGAAATCACACGTTGAGTGTTTTCTGTGAAACCTTTAAAGCAGGAATGTCGAGCATCCCTAGGAAGGAGCGGCTCAATTGCAAGAAATGCTGATAGCTACACTCAGAGACATTCTTTGTGCAAATTTGTCTCTAGATGATGGGCTTTCAGCAGTTCAGAATATTGAATTCAGTGAGAGTGAAGAAGCTAACACCCTTTTTGATATAGCCCGGGCAATTGAAGAAATAATCCTTCGTAGACCTGGTCTTGCGAGTGCTAAACTTACAGAGTTATCAATTCGACTCTCTTTCCACGAAAATCGAGTTATCCCTGAATTATTGCAATTACTTGATACCAGATACACTAACAGTTATAGAAGATCGGAATGTGAGATTCTTCCCGATATTGAAGCACTCCCTACTCTGATTGATATTTTAGGAGACCTATCACAAGCACTGAGCTCATCGACTAAACTCAATCTGAGACCTCTACTCCCTTTTCTTGCTGATGAAGTACTCATGACCTTAAATGCAATCTACGACAGAAGACACGACGCTACAACTAAACTTGCATTATTCGAGGTTCACAGTCTTGCCTGGGTTCTTATCGAGGAAGGTTTCTTTGAAGGTGCTGAATTACTTCTTAATAGATTGATAGAGATTAGCACTGAAGTTGGTCTGAAGGATTTCACATTTCGAGTGACTTACGATTATGCTTGTGTACTAACGGAGCTACGTATGTTCCAGGAAGCTCGAGAACATCTGAACAAATTAGAATCATTCGCCCGCTCACAGAATGACAGAGTAGGTCTTGCTGCTGTGACACTCCAGCTCGGGGTGAATGAAACCAGAGATGATTCTGCTTCTTATACAATCGCACGTTCTATTGGTGACAAAGCTGCAGAGCTTTATGATCTTGCCTTAAAGTCTGGTCTTGTAAGTCTGGATGAGGTTGGTCTCGCTCATCTTGTTATTGGAACTAGTATTCTAGCTAATGGCTGGCGTGAAGGAGTACCACAAGCTATTGAACGCCTTCAACTCGGACTTAGGATATTTGATAGTATTGAGGAAAAGACCCCGAATCAGAATCTCCATGTGTTCAAGACATTGACTGGGCTTGGTTTTGCACATTGTCTCCTTAGCGATCATGAAAACATGGCAAAAGGACTGGAATATCTTAACGGTGCGATGAAAATCCTCGAAGATATTGCTAACTTTTTCCCAGATATTGATATTGAGCTGGCAAGAACTGAGAATGCGATTGGGTGGCTTACTCTTTGCACTGAATGTGATGAATTCTGGGAAATTGGCTTGGCGGCATTTAAAAAGGCTGTAAAGTTGCGGGAATCTCAACTTGCAGAAGGTCGTATCTCTGAGATTGAGCTCCTCGGTACTCGGATGGGATCCGCACTTTCTAAACTGCGTGAAACTGAAAGATCGGATGTTGAAACTCAAGATCCACTCCGTGAAATTCTCGTGCAATATGTTCCTTTATTTCCCACTGATAATCGAGCATTTGTCGAAGTAGCCATCGCGACTTATGATGTTGTCTGGTTATTAACCCGGCATGGTGGGGACATTCCCCCACGACTTATGCGACTATTAGATGATATCGATAAGATGTTGATTGAGGCAAGAGTAGATGAAAATTCGATGTTCATACATGGAGTCTCTCTTGTTGTTCCTTTCCTTGCGTCTTCATGGAGTACGCTTCTTGAACGATCCAAGATGATGAACCAGAGCACATCGCCTCTAGCAGATATAGCTGGACTTGTTGCTGCGTTATCAACTGCAAAGCTGAACCTGAGAGCATTGAATCTTGAGGTCGGAGTGAGAATACAATCGCCTGTTGATGATTCTGTTATTAACACTGATCCACTCTTGGCCCAGTACTGGTTAGGGCAAACCTATCTTGTTCATACAGTAAGGGCTTTTTATGATAACAAAGACTACTCCGAGTTAGCAACAGGATTCTATGGTGCAGCTATCGCATTTGGCAAGGTTCTATCAGTTGAATCAGAATTTCTCGAATCTACCGAGTTCGTCAAAGCAACCTCATCTTCAATATCAAAGGTCTTACGTCGTTTTGCTTTAGCCTTAGAGAATCAATATGCTGCATATATTGACAGAGTGAAGTTTCCTGAAACCATAACTGTTGTTAATGAAAATCAATACAACTACCTTCTGGCTGAGGATTGGCTTGGATTGATTAAGATCACTAATGCTTACCTGGAAATGGTGGAGCAATCAGAATTAGTAGAAGCTCAACCCTACCTCAACGCAGTATTTTCAAGTTTAACACGTGCTTTGAGAATGATGGACAGTATATCTCTAGTAGATCGTCGAGTATTATCTCTGCTTGGAACGATAATGGACAGACGATTCTATCTAAGACGTTAGTCGTAGTGTACTTCTGAATTCTTGGTATCCCGATATCCGCCTGATCGTGCACCCCATGTTGCCCATCCTGAAGTTGATGTTCGAATTTCATTAGCAAGTCCGAATGATTCTCTTACTGGGATTTCCGCATCAATTCTGTAGAGGGTCCTGTCTGAGTTTATCTCTAAAACCTGCCCTTTACGCTTGGATAAAATCCCACTAAGAACACCAACATGTTCTTCAGGAGTACTAATCTCAAGGTGAATCCAAGGCTCAAGAACAACAGGATTTCCTGACAGCACACTCTGACGTGCTGCTTCAAGTAACGGTTGGGTTATATCTCTCCAAGATGTTTCAGGTGCTTCTGATTTTAGAGATGCCTGCTCAATGATTAACCCCAACCGACGCATCCTTTCTCCCCGCAGAGGGCCATTATGTATGATGGTTCTAAACGCTTCTTTAATCCATTCAGATTCTTCACCATATTGGTTAATCTTATTGGATGTGTCTACTATCCAGCTTGCTGACTGTGAATCTTGATCTAACATAGTTCCCACAGTTTCGGGTGGTGTTTCCTCGGTAGTGATTACTGCACGAACTGTGAACGAGCTCACCTTTTCGCTTTTACTTGAACTACTGATGCCGTCCTTTGTCATCTGCTCTCTTAGAAGGACCATTGGCTTACCTAGAATCACATCAATGCCTTGTCTTGCTAGTTTTTCAACAGAAATCTCGATGTGAAGTTCTCCTGCGCCTGAAAGGAGCATCTCTCCAGTTTCAGGATTCATTTCAAATTCGAGTGCTGGATCCGTTTTTGCATATGCATCAATTGGGTCTTGAATATTGCCAAGTTCTGCTAGGTTCTTTGGTTCAATTGTATATGTGACAACTGGTTCAGTCGGATACTGAAGTGTAGCCATTGGATTAATTTGTTCCTGGAGTTTCTCAAATTCCTCTGCATCAACTAAGGTGTCGCCTACTGCAATATCCCTAAGACCTGTGATGAATGCTAGGTTGCCCGCTGGAACTTGTGGTAAATCAACTCTAGTCTTTGACATATACATCCCAATCTGGAGTGACTTGCGCTTTTCCATTGTTCTCAAATTGAGAAGTAGGTTTGCTCTCTCCAGTGTACCTGAGAAGACTCTCACGGCGGTAACAGTTGATGCATGTCTGTCTGGTTGAACATCCCCAATCATACAAATACATGGTCCACTGGCACTACAATCCAAGAGGCTTTTCCCAGCTCTCGATTCAGGATCTCCCTCCCAGAATATGGGCACTCTATATGCCTGTGCAATCTTAGGGTTGGGAATGGTCTTGATTATCGAATTCATCACCACTCTAGCGACCGGATATCGATTTGCCAGTACTTTTTCATTCTCTGATTTGTAAACCTCTTCAATCTCCTCCAGAATTGAAAGTAATGCATCGGCTAAGTCACTCGGATCTTCGCTTCCTCTCGTTTGTTCTTTAAGAGAAAGAATGTCAATACCCCATTTGTCAATAGCTGAACCAACTGTGAGTGACCCCCGGTTAAATGAAACCTCCCACTCTTCTAATCTTTCATCATCGAGATACTTACCTAACATTGCGTTGAATTCTCTCACCACTTTGTTGATTTCTTCTGCTGTCTTCCGAGCATTCAATCTTCTCTCGCGCAACAGTCGGTCAACTTTGTTGACATAGAGAACAGGTCTGACAAGTTCTATCATCGCTTGTCTGGTTACAGTTTCAGTTTGCACCATAATGCCTTCAATTGCGTCTACAACAATCACAGCACCATCGGTAAGTCTGAGTCCTCTTGTGACATGACTTGAAAAATCAATATGTCCGGGCGTGTCTACCAGATTGATGAGGTAGTCTTTTCCTTCAAAGGAATGAACGAGCGAGATTCCAGATGCTTTTATTGTGATGCCTCTCTCCTGTTCGATGAGGTCATAATCTAGAAGCCTGGCTGATGCGGCAACTTCTTTTGATAGTAATCCTGAGTCAGCAATTAATGAATCACTCAGTGTTGTTTTTCCGTGATCAATGTGGGCGATAATTGTCACATTTCTTATGTTCTGAGTCTGACTAACGAGTTCTGTGACCTTCTCTTTAACGAACTTCTTGTATAGATGTGACAATGTAGGTCTACCTGACCTTTCTCTTGAAATCTAATTTTGTCAATTCTATCTCTGCATTGCATTTTGAACAACGCATGGTGATAGAATCCTCACTTTGGGCGACTTCTTCACTAAGAGGTTCACCACATTTGCACACGAATCCTACAAGCCTTGCCGGATTTCCCACCACAAGACCATGTGCTGGAACATCGCCAGTTACTACAGCACCACTTCCAACCATACAATATTCACCCAAGGTAATGTTGCATACTATCGTTGCGTGGGCTCCTATTGACGCTCCTTTTTTGACATGGGTTTTTACGATTTCCCATGATTCGCTGAAGGCACGGGGATATAGATCGTTTGTGAAGGTCATGTGTGGACCACAGAACACATCATCCTCAATTGTCACGCCATTATATACTGAAACGCCGTTCTGGATTTTCACATTGTTGCCTATGACAACATTGGCATCAACATAGACATCTTTTCCGATGATGCATCCTTTACCAATGGTTGCAGTTTCCCGGACGTGTGCAAAGTGCCATATTCGTGTCCCCTCGCCTATCTTGGCTCCTTCATCTACGACTGCAAGTGGGTGAATGAAGACATCATTCATTGATTTCACTGGTTTATCGAGAGCCCTAGCCGAGTTAACTTTTGCTCTTCTTCCGTTTCTTCTTGCTTTTGTTCGGGGCTGCCCACAGTTTGCCTCTATAGACGCTAGTTGGAGGACAACCAACGCATTTTTCAGCTATGTAGCGTTTGCATGTACCACAGTTTCTACCACAAGGCGACACTGAATCACCTGACGGGTCTGGTGCCAAATTCATCTGGAGGAATTTTGGCGAAACTGGTGCATTGCCGAACCAGCTCTCTGATCTTCTCACGCCTGGTTCAGTTCTCATACTGCAAGTTCCAATTATTGATTCGAGACTCCATGTATCCTCAGCTACCATCACTGCAAAGACGTTATATCTTCCAGTCACAGGCGCAAACATCATCAGTCTTGGACAATCAATATACTTCTTCTGAATGGTTTCCGCAACATCCATGTCTTCAGTTTCCAGTCCCATAAATAGAACCTTGGCATCAAGTTCTTCCGCATTGACCCCAGCTGTTACCCTAACCATCTCGGACTGTACTAGTTTATCGAGTCGTTTGCTTACAGCAACGTGAGACATTCCCAACTCGCTTCCAATTGCAGACAAACTAGTTCTTCCATCCTTCTGCAGAATCGATACCAACTTTTTATCAATATCATCCATTTTGGTTACGCTCCATAGCGTTAGTTGCACCTTAGTGTTTCAGTATTGAAACTCAATTCGATGTTTAGGTTAAAGGCCTATATGAATCAAACGGATGTGAATTTTTTAAATTTCAGAGGCTTTTTCCCAGTCATGCCTGTAGATGTGTGCATTAACAGAGTGTGTTGTGATTGTTCCTGGTTTCAACGCAATCTTTTCTGACACATACGTTAGAAGTTCTCCTAATGCGTAGACATTTGCGGGCCATGCTCCAAACATGTCATTGGACCTGATCATGACCGAGATATCAAGCAGTCCCTCTCGAACCATGAAGACAAAATGATTGAGACAAGGGACTTCATCGACAATAGTATCCTTTCTTGGGTCCCATGTAGTTGCGACAGCTCTCCGACTGTTGGGACTCTCTTTCAACTTTGCAATGACATACTCAATTTGATTGATACCCTCTTCTCCCCAATCATTGAGCCGCTCACCGTATGTATAGTCAAAATCCATACGATCTGGATTGAGAAGCTGGGTCGCATATTTGTCATGGAGCACCTTTTCGCTGAAAGGATATTTGTTGCTTACTCGATCAGTATACGGATCTACGATGTGGATTATGACATTCTCAAGCCATCGAGTCTCACTCTCTCGCTCATCAACACGTGTCATACCAGATTCCATAATCTTCCTAACTACTCTTATCCAACCATCTAGTGGAGTTCTAGTTCGGATGTATGTTGGCATAATCTGTGTGCTCCTGTTTGGTATAGCAATACTGACTACTTATTCTAGGTTGTGTTTACATTGTGCTATTGGCAAGACCCAGCATATGTCATCAGTGAAACGCGCCAAACATTTCCATCAATTTGTTTCATAACTTGGTGTCCTTCACTAGAGAAATGTATCGCATTCTATACTTAGAATTGCAAAAACTGGATTTTACGATTGGAATAATTGTCCGCATTTTATCTGACCTTAAGAGGGACCGCGAGTTTCTCAATTGTGTGAATATGTTTGGATTCCCAACTCCCCCGGTTGGCCTAGAACAAGGCCAGACGCCGACTCCAACTGTGACAATCCTTTTATTTACGGTAGGTCAATCTTTGTTTTACCTCTGCTTTTGCGGAGGTGAGTGTTGAGCAATGACGCCGGGAGGACAAGACGCAGTACCGACTCTCTACCTTTTCACGCAGGATGGTTGCGCCAACTGCCCTGCAGCGAAAGCAGTAATCCAAGAGGCTTTTGAGGGCACAAATATCAATTGTGAAACCATTGATCTAACAACAATTGATCCAGACTTCGAGTTCAAGCTTTTAGAAAATCAAGTCTTCATCGCTAGTACACCCTCTATTATTCTGGAAAATGGAGGGAATTTCAGACTACTGTATAGTGGTGATGTTCCAACAGTGGAAGAAATTCGCCGGGAGGTCCTTGATGCCGCATGACTGACATACATAACACTCTTGCTTCTGCAGAGGACCTTCGACTAAGAGAAACGAAGATGCCCAAAGTCCGAACAACAAGTTCAACTATGGAGTCTTTTGACGCTAACAAGATTATTGATAGTCTCGTGCTTGAAGCCCATCTTCTTAGGGCTGATGCTCAACTCGTAGCAATCAAGGTCATGGACAGAATTGTAGCATCTGGAATCAAGTTCCTCTCAGGTCCACTCATTCGAGAGATGTGTAACAGCGTTCTCGCAGAGATGGGTTTTGAGCAAGAACGTATACTCTACACTCGTGTTGGTATTCCGATGTACGACCTAGGTCTTCTGATCAATAATCCTGGAGATCATACTTCCAATGCAAATCTAATGCGTAATCCTGAAACCATTGCTAAACTAGTTCATGATCAGGTGATGGAGCAACATACCTACCTCTCGATACCTCCCCATCTTGCAGATGCTCATCTAAGGGGTGACATCTATATCAAGGATCGTGAATACTTCAGCACACGTGACTACTGTGCTACATGGGACATGAGACAGGTGCTTAAGTTAGGAATAGCACCTGATGGTCTCGGTGGTATGCACTCCAGTGCCGCAGGTCCTGCTCAACACCTCTCCGTTGCCATGAATCATGCTGCAATCTGGTTAGCTGCTGCACAGAGCTCCTTTGCAGGGGGGCAGGGCTTTTTCTACTTCAACACTTTCTTAGCCCCTTTCATGAAGGGTCAACCGTACAAGAAGATCAAACAATCCGCACAACAACTGATTTTCACACTCACACAACAGTATGTTGCACGAGGTGGACAGGTCATCTTTTCGAGTGTTGACCTAACTCCTGGCATTCCAAAGATAATGCGAGATGTACCTGCAGTTCTTCCTGGTGGAAAAGAAACTGAAATCACATACGGTGATTATGAGGAGGAGGCTCGTCTCTTCTTCAACGCCTTCATGGAAGTTATGCTCAAAGGAGATTCCAAGGGTAAGGGCTTTGGTTTTCCAAAACCAAACATTGTACTCAGGAAGGAGTTCATGAGCCCTGAATATGAACCATCATGGGAACTTGTTGCTCAGTTGACAGCCAAACATGGTTCTCCATACTTTGAGAACTACTTGAACTGGCGGTCTAAGATTGAAGCTGGTTGTAGCAGTTGTTGCTCTCACCTATGGACTGCAAGTAGTGACGAAGAGCTCGAAGAGTTCCTCAGTGGCAATATGGTATTCGGAGCGTCACAGATGGTGACTCCAAACTTCGGTCGAGCTGCTTGGCTTGGTCGTGCAGATGAGGACAAATTCTTTGAGAAAGTCGACGAATATGTTGAACTATCTAAGCAAGTCATCTTGGAGAAGAAAAGACTCATGGAAAAGCTGATGGCTAGTGGTAGTGTTCCATTCTACACCCAACCAAGACCAAATGGCAAACCACTGATTGACATGTG
>JBHLRC010000009.1:0-40673 GCA_048882965.1 Candidatus Thorarchaeota archaeon | reverse complement strand
TGTGCATCCTTTGACACGAGGGAATAGATAGAATGTACCTTTAGTGTATTTTTTTTCAAGAGCATCTATCTCTCGAAGTCGTAAATACGCCAAATCTCTGAGTAATCCCAATCTCCTTAGCTCGTTCTCAATACTATCTAACCCCTTTTTTAGTACCTCTAACGCTAAAAACTGTCCAGCTGTAGGTGCGCATATCGTTACGGTATCCTGAACTTTTAGAAACTCAGTGATGAACTCAGAAGGCCCAATGGTGAAACCTACTCGCCAACCACCCATCCCAAAATCCTTTGAAAAACTACCAAGAGTGACTACATGATTCCCAGCATCTCTTCGAAACCGAGGGCTGTAGTGTTTAGCATCATCAAAGACTAGGCGCGAATATGTTTCATCTGATATAAACATGATATCATTCTGGATACAAAGGTCAACAATACCATCAAGGAGTTTCTTCTCGTAAACCGCACCAGTTGGATTATTGGGAGTAATCATGAAAATGGCTTTGGTCTTCATGTCTATTGCAGCTTCGATATCTTCAACTCGAGGGCGAAACATATCATCAACAGGGACCCCTTTTACTTCAGCTCCTGCAAGTTTAACTGCCATTATTGAATTGAAATAGTAAGGTGATGGTATAATCACATTCTCACCGGGTTGAACAAGTGTTAGAACTGCACCTGCGAAAGCATTGTTTGCGCCAGCTGTGATTACAATCTCATCTTGGGGATTCGCATCAATTCCAGATTGTTGACGGAGATAAAGCGCTAGCTCTTCACGTAACTCCAGAAGACCTTCATCTGGAGTATAGACATGTGTAGCAGGGTGAGATAATCTATCCTTCAAAATCGATAGCGCATCTTCAGGTGGAATGTGACCAGGTATGCCTTGACCCAGATTCAAGAAAGCAGGGGACTTGATGAACCTCTTTGCGGCTTCTGTAAGCTTCACAATAGGGGGCGGCATTATATTATCAGTTCGATATTTCATTGAGTGCACCAGTGTAAAGAGAGGTTTTGGAGTGTGTCAAGTGAGTTCCCAAAATCACAAAATCCACTCCGAATCTCAATAGTAGTTAAGTATGATATAACATTACCTCCACGAAATTTCAAGCTTAGGAATCGTTATATCGCGGATATCAGGGCGATTCGATGTGGTCTTAATGAACAATATAGCTGAAGGAAGAAAAGAGGTGCAGAAAGCCGCAGGATGGTCAGTTCTTGCTGCTGCATTTCTAACAATCCTGAAGCTAGTGATTGGGTATCTTACAAACTCTCTTGGGATCTTCTCTGAAGGAATTCATAGCGGCCTCGATTTTGCTGCTGCAGGAATTACTCTCATTGCAGTGAGAAGAGCCTCAAAAGCTCCTGACGAGGACCATCTTTATGGACATGGAAAAATAGAGAATTTTGCTGCCTTGGCTGAAACCATCATCCTATGGTTTACATCGGTGTGGATTATACTTGAGGCGGTTCACAGAATAGAGGTGCAGAACTGGGCCCGATCATCAATTTGGGGCATTGTCATTATGGTTGTAGGTGTTGTGGTCACATTTGTGCAAAGCAGAATCTTATATCGAGCTGCTGAGAAACATGGTAGTCAGGCTCTCGAAGCAGATGCACTCCATTTCAGAACTGATATGATCAGCTCTGTGGTAGTATTGTTAGGATTAGGATTTGTTTGGATTGATATTCCCATTGCAGATCCACTTGCAGCAATTGGTGTTGCAATAATCATCTTCATAGTTTCTGCAAGACTAGGCAAACGAACTTTCGATGCACTAACCGATAGGGCACCATATGGATTACAAAATGAGATCATGGAGAGAGTATGCGAAGTAGGTGGAGTTGTGAACTGCACGCGTGTTCGTGTGAGACACTCTGGACCCGAATTGTTCGTTGATATAGTTGTCACAGTGGATGAGAATATAGCAGCATCTGAAGCACATAATATTGCTGAAACAATAGAACGAAAACTTGTTGAGCTAGCACCCAGTGTAGATGTTGTAGTTCATATCGAACCTGCTGAAGGGGATATCACTCAATTTTCAAACATGGACATTTATGACCTGATGCAAATTACAGCTCGTAGAATATCAGAAGTTAATTCTGTTCACAATATTCGAGTATTCGAGATAGCAGACTATATTGACATAGCTGCGGATTTGGAAATGTCAGTGAATCTGACCCTTGAGGAAGCTCATTCGGTTTCTGAAAGATATGAAGAGCGATTAAGAGAAATCGTTGGTAATCGAATTAATTCAGTGACGCTTCATCTTGAAACAGCTCTGACAAAAGAACACGCAAAAGACGTGACATTAGAAGCATCTGACATTATCGAAGCAGTCAAAGAGATTGTTTCACAATTTTCGCCTAAAGCCAACTATAAGGAAGCAAAGATACGCAAGGAGCAAGACGGAATTTCTGTCCTGTTGGTTTGCACAATTCCCGGAGAAATAACTCTCACAGAAAGTCATGAGATTGCCGAGGAGATAGAAAAAAGAATTCTCGAACGATTGAAAGCCATCAAGTCAGTATTTGTTCATTTTGAACCGTTATGACCCAAGCTTAATATTCGGCTGAGGTTGATGAAACACTGAGGTTCTTAGCGTTGGATGAAGAATGCGCAGTAAAGATACTTGGTGCTCCTGAAGCCCAAATAATTCAGACTAAAGAGATTGAGATGGAAGAGCCTTTGCTTGTTTGTTGTTTCCCCTCAGCAGGTGTGGTGGGAACGATAGCAGCCAACACTCTTATTGAGAAGTTCAAGATGGATGAAATTGCCCACGTCAGGTCAAGGTACATGCCTTCTGCGGCTGTATTTTTGGACGGTCGTTTACGACATCCCTTCAGAATCTATGGGCATAAAGGCAAGAAGCTCCTTGTTGTAACTGCAGAATTACCGGTAGCAGAGGAGGGGCTCTATCCTGTTAGCTCTGCGCTTCTAGACTGGGGAGCAACCTTGGGAGTCAAGGAATGTGTCATACTCGACGGAATCCCAGTTCAGGGATTGCCTTCGGATCGAAAGGTCCTATATGCTGCAGAAGAAGAAAAGCTTGCGGAACTAGAAGAGGATGAATCTATGGAGATTCTCACAAAGGGCATCATCACTGGAATAGCTGGGTCTATCCTCTCTGAAACTCTTTGTAGAGATATGGTGGGATTTGCACTTCTCACACCTGCTATAGCTATGGTTCCGGATCCAGAAGGAGCTGTCCAGCTTTTAGAAGCGTTGAATAGACTCTACAAAGTCAATGTAGATGTAGAAGAATTGAAAGAAAGTGCTGTTGAAATTCGAAAGAAAATGGAAGAAATGGCCCAGCAGGTTGATGGACTCCGAAGACAACAACCAGGTCCAAGTCGACCAGGTTACGAAAGAATGTACGCATAATCAATCTGTACAGGTGTCATATGCCTCTTTGGCACCATGAGCATTTCGGTCGCCCACCTTTCCAGTCCATTTCTCGCAGATGACTTTCTGTACTGTTTCAAGCTTGACAAGACCAGTAGCCTTTGCAAAGGCACCCAACATTGTGGTGTTAATGACTGGTAAACCACCCACGAGCAGTCCATTCTTTAATGCAATGCCAGTACCATCGTAGGTATAGATGTGGCCCTTCGGCAATTCAATCTCATCTGGTTTCTTGGGAGTATTAATTATGACCTTCCCGTCATCAATAAGACCCTCAGTCACATCTATCAAATCGAGAATCGACGCGTCAAGGACAGCCACGATATCAGGAGTATAAATCTGGCTTCGAACATTGATTTCCTCGTCTGCAATTCGAGTGAAAGCTTTTACTGGTGCCCCTCGTCTCTCAGCACCGAAGTATGGAAATGCTTGGACACCCTTGTATCCATCAATGTACGCAGCCTTTGCAAGTAGTTCAGCGGAGGTCACACCACCCTGACCGCCACGACCGTGCCAGCGAATTTCAATCATTTTCATTTAAAAGACTCCTGGGAACTGATCCTGTAGTCAAACCTTGCTCGGCATCGGCTGAACATAACCTTTACGTTATCACTACCCATCTGAATTCATGTTGATAAAATGAACAAATACATGAAAGCCAATAAAGAGCTCTGGAACAAGCTAGCAAAGATACACCACAAGTCAGAGTTCTATGATGTTGAAGGATTCCTCAAGGGAAATCAGACACTGGATCCAATTGAGTTGGAGGAACTACCTGACCTATCAGGAAAGACGCTCCTACATCTTCAGTGTCACTTCGGGATGGACACGTTATCACTTGCACGATTGGGTGCAGATGCAACAGGTGTTGACTTTTCACCCGATGCAATTGAGTTAGCAAAAGAGCTAAACAAGATAGCAGACGTGGATGCGAAGTTTGTGTGTTCAAACATCTATGACCTTCGAGAAAATCTAGAGGGAGAGTTCGATATCGTATTCACATCAGGTGGTGTTATCATGTGGCTCCCTGATCTTGAGGAGTGGGCATGGATAATCGCACATTTTCTGAAGCCAGGAGGTGTTTTCTACATTCGAGAGTTTCATCCATTTGGCTATATCTTTGATGACGAGAAGGGTGTGACAGATCTTAGAGTGAGATATCCCTATTTCCAGGACAAAGAACCTCTGAGTTTCGAGGACGAGGGCACCTATGCTGATGAGAATGCGGATACTGGAAAGCTACCCTCCTATGAGTGGAACCATCCAATCTCGAGAATACTAAATGTCCTAATCAATGCTGGACTGACAATTGAGTTCTTTCATGAGTTCCCAATGACCACCTACAAAGCACTTCCTTTCATGGTCGAGAAAGAATCTGGTAGATGGTTCTTGCCTGATGATGATGACAAAGTCCCGTTCATGTTCTCAATCAAGGCCACAAGACGAGAATAATCTATTCGTCCTCGTGAAGCGCCTTGACCACTCCATCAGCTGACTGAGCAGCCTGTTGAAGACCTACTCCAGAACCTGCAGTATCAGTCCCAACAATATAGAGACCTTTGATGGGAGTTCGCGGACCGGGTCTATCGAGATCCGTCTGTCCAGGAATAAGCGCTGCACGTGTTGCATAAGACATCTGGACATGCTCCATCTCCGCATGGTCTAAGATTCCAGGATGATATTTCTCCAGACCATTTCCCTTCATTATCTCAACCATTTCTTCCTTACTCTTTCCGGGGATTGTCATCATTGCGACAGCAACAAGCTCCTTCCCCTCTGGTGCACAGCTGGGGTCAAAGCTAGATATGGAAACAATCCATCTGTTTGGAAGTGGATGGACAATTACTCTGTTTTTTCTATCACCAATAACTTCCTTGCTTAGTCCCAGCCAGAGTGTGATTCCATGAGTTGGCTTCATGGTACTCCAGCGTTCAAAGAAGTCGACAACCTCAACATTGCTTGATTTAACGATATCAGACATGGACCAAAGTGGGATATTACTCACTATTCGATTGTGAAACAGTGTCTTACCAGCGACTGAGCATCCAGTCACTCGCCCGTTCTCCTCATGAATCTGTTCAACAGGCGTATTGAGAACATAATCACCATTGATGGTTTCAATGACTCGTTTGATCAAGCCATCCATTCCACCAATAACATATCCCTCATCATAGTCATCAGACCCAAAGAGTAGTTTCTTAGCAGATGCAAGTTTAGATGACTCTTTGTCTGTGTCTTTGAGAGTTCTGAGTGCTTCATATGCAGACGCCTCGCTGATAGGAACACCAGCAGCCAAGTAGATAGCACTCTGCATCACATCTAGAATTGCTTGGTTAGTTACTCCTTGTGATTTCATAAACTCGAGAAATGAGATGTCTTTGTATTTCTGCATCTCTTTGAGCTTCATAGTCTTAATCTTTGCACCAATACGAACCAAGCTTAAACGACCTCTCCAACCGGTCAAGGGCCATCGAAGAGTTTCGCCTATACTAGAGGGAATTGTGCCTACTTTATCGTTTACTCGGAAGTGCCAACCTTGATGAAGTACAAACTTTGGTGGTGGTGATAAGTATGTCTTGAGAAGTCTGACAAATGCACCATGAGTAACCCGTGTGATGACATGTAGTCCTTGATCAACGCGGAAACTGTCTACCCAATAGCTGTACCAAACACCACCCAGACGTGCGGCTTTTTCCAGAATCAGAATTCGTTTTCCCTCATGTGACAATGCTAGTGCTGTAAGAAGACCACCAGCGCCACTGCCAGCTATAATCACATCATAGTCAGATGCAACCACTTGGTCGAGGGTAATCTCTTGCATTTCTGAACTCGTTTTCGTGGGGACTTCAGGGCTACTTAAGGATGTTCAATCGGTCTTCAGAGGATATCAATCGGAGTCTGCTTGTTTGCTGATTCATATGCAGCATCTACTATTTTGTGAGCGGAAACCGCCTCTTGGAAGTTGGGAGAAGGTGTTGTTCCAGATTGGATTGCTGATAGAAACGAGTAATTCAAGGCAAGATGTTTGGTGATTTCAGATTTAGAAAGCACTAGATTGTTTGAGGATAAATCAAGATATTCAAGCAGAGTTTTCTCTGCATTCTCAGAGTGAACGCGGATTGGACCTTCACCTTGCAAATGATAATCGAGATATGAATTGCCAGATTCCAAAGTAATTCCAATAAGCCCTTCCTCAAAGAAAAACTCAATCCTTCGTTCATCAGGACGTTCTACCCTATGCCATATTGAATCGAGTGTGCTTGTTGCACCATTATTATGGTGCATTATTAGTGAGGCTTGATCCTCAATTCCACGATTATCGTGAAAACCAACTTGGGCATAGACATTAACAACATCTCCAAAGAACCAATTGAGTACATCAATATCTTGGAGGCCCTGATGGAGAAGAATTCCTCCTCCACATACTGCTGTGTCACCTCTCCATTGTACGTAATCTTCTTGATCTAGAGGAAATTGTTGGTCATCGCGAATATGAGCAAGTAGAGGTTTTCCAAAATCATGCGTCTTCACGAGGTGTTTGGCATACAGCAAGAATGGGTCATATCTCAACATCAAGCCAGCGCTTGTTGGAATAGAAGAATCAAGAGCCACCGCATTTAAATCCCTAACCTGCGGGCAACTGTGTGCGATTGGCTTATCGCAAAACACTGCCTTGTTTGCATGAGCTGCTTCTTTCACGATATCTATGTGTTTACTCGTTGGTGCACATACATAAACTATATCGACATTTTCATCATTTATCAACGAGAGGTGGTCTGCATATTGAGTAGTAACATTGAATTCTTTCGCAACCTTCTTCATTTTCCGTTGATCAATATCACAGATTGCATTGATTTTGATATTAAGAAGACCTGCATCTTTTAGCGACTTGAGTGCATTAAGATGCATCCGCCCAGATTTCCCAATCCCGATGAGTCCAAGCCGAAGTTCTGCTTTATCGCTCAATGGGTTTCAACTACCTATCATAGGGGGAGCTTTGATATTTGAGTGTTCTGAGAATAACATGGGGGGTTTTGGCTCATCACGAAAACTGTTATGAAGCCAAGAAATCCAAGAACTTTCGGCGACAAAAACAAACTTGGCTGAATTAAGGAGAAACCATCTTGACTTCCGATGAAGACCTATTGAAAGAGGCAAGAAATGCACTTGAAGAAGGAAATAAAGAAGTAGGAGCCAAGCTACTTCTAGCTGCTGCAGGACGATTTGCAGAGAAAAATGAGTATGAACAAGCTGCCAAAATCTATGAAGAGGCCGGAATCAACTTTAGAGACCTCTACGAAGCAGATGAAGCCTTCAAAGCCTTTGACAATGCTACACTAATGCTAATTCGGCTCCCACAAGGACCGAAGGTCTATCATGAAATTGTCCGTTTGAATAAGAATGCAGCAAAAATGGCAGAAGAGGCAGAGGATTTCAAGAAAGCTGCAGATTTCTATTTCAGAGCACAAGATTTCGTTGAAAATGCCGAGGAAAAGAGTGAACTCAGCATAAAGGCTGCTGATGCTCTAGAAAGCTTTGCGGACATCAAAGAAGAGGAGGAGAACTATGCTGAAGCTGTTGGTCTTCTCAGAAAGGTGAGTCGTCTCTATTACACAGGTGGCGATGATGAGCTTGGTGAGAGGATCAATGACCGGGCAGCCCGCCTTGCTCGTAAATGGGCAGAAATGGCAAAAACAAAAGGAGACTATCTGTCAGCAGGAAATGCTCTAGCGGAAGCAGCCCAAATCATGGACACCGGAGAAACAACCGAAGCAGCTAGAATCATGATGGAAGCGGGTGAACTCTACGAGGCAGCAGAGCTTTTTGAAAAAGCAGGTAACATCTACGATGCGGCCCAAGAGTCATACAAATTACAGAGATTGACATCAGCTCGAAACCAAGCAATGTCAAAAGCCGCTGAGGCATACCTGAAGACACAAGGAACCCCAGAAGCTGTAGCTCCATTACTTGTCAAGGGAGGAAACATGTTTCTTGAGATTGGACGTCCAATGAAGGCTAAGTGGGCATTCAAACGTGGGAATGAACTCTTTGGTGAATTAGCAGAGAAAGCCAAAGCTCAACAAGATATTGAATCAGAAATGAAATACTATAGATTCCAAGCAATGTGTTTAGAGAAATGGGGAGAAGGGGAAGAATCTGAGAAGTTGTACAAAGAGGTTATTGATCACTATCTTCTAGAAGCATCAAATGAGGAAAGTGCGGGCAATAAAGAGCTACAGGCGGTATCCTTGGAGGAAGCTGCGGATGTTCTATATGAAACTGGCAATGAAATAGAGGCAAAGGGTCATCTAGAACGGGCGTTAGAGCTTTATGTGGAGCTTGCTGATGAATCATCCACCGCTGGTGACCCTGAGAGCGGTTCAAAACTATACAGTAAAGCTGCAGAGTGTGCAATGAAACTAGGAGATACAGAGCGATATGAGTCGTTCCACTGGATGGCAAGTGAGAAGGCACAGAGCGCAGCAGATTACTATCAGGAACTCGGGGTTCCAGAACTAGCCACAATTTGGATTCGTACTGCGGGGATGGAAGCTCTATTGACTAATTCTAATGAGATGATAGAGAAAGCTATTGATTTGTTGACAAAATCTGGAGAAGGATTTAGAGAGGCAAATGAACTGACCGAAGCATTCGAGGATTTCTTTACGGTATTTGAAACTCGTTTCATGCATTATCCGGATAAACGGGAACCTGTAAAAGCAGCAATCAAACTAATGGATGAAGTTGCGATGACAACTCAAGATGAGCTCATGCTTGCACTTATGTCAATCATTAGAGCACTCAACACGGGCAATCACATCGGAGCACTTCTCATGCTGCAAGAGAATGAAGAGGCATTACTAGACAAGGCGAAGAGAATTCGAGCTCTTATAGAACAGTCAAAGGATGTACGTCACTAAAACAATCTGTGACGGAAGACAAAAGTGCTCTTTCGGTTTTTTGTAAGATGTCAGGTGATTTCAGATGAGTACACATCATGAGAATATTTCATTTCAGACCCGAGGCGATTGTGACATGATTGACATCACTCACTTGGTCGAAAAAACTGTAGACAAAAGTGAGATGAGGACAGGCATATGTACTGTATTCTGTACAGGGTCAACTGGTTCAATAACCACCATTGAATATGAAGACGGACTTCTGAAGGATTTTCCTGTAGCTATGGAGAGATTGGCACCAAAAGATGCAGTCTATGAACACCACTTGAGATGGCATGATGGAAATGGACATTCTCATATCAGAGCATCAGTTCTCGGTCCTAGTCTAACAGTTCCCTTTGTAAATGGAAAACTTACGCTGGGCACATGGCAACAAATAACCTTCGTAGATTTTGATAACAAGCCTAGAAGTAGAAGACTCGAAATCATGTTAATTGGTGAGTAATTAAGGTTGGTCGTGGTCTGTCCCGAATTCCCAAGAAAGAGTTCTCATACTGGGACTCTGAGGAGTAGAGTCTCTTATCTTCAAAGCGAGATAATGTATTCTCAAAGCTCTACGTAGACGATGAATTTGAAAAGGCGCACTCCAATTTGGCGCAGAGTTGCGGTAGCTGTAGGAGTCCATGAGGTCTCTGATTGTTTCCAGCTCCTTTTTGACTTGGGTTTTAATGTCATCAAGGTCGCGTTGTATCGTTAGTCCAGGCGTATCTGTCAATCAAGACAACTCTCCAGCAAAAACCCTCCAAAAGTAGCCATATTACATGATGTAAGACGGTAGTATTACCAAGATTAGCGAAGTTTACGCGTCTTCACAGGTTTTCTACGCATCTCTGTTCCACAAACAGGACATTCGGTTTCGCGCTTTCCTGTCATAGATTTGTAGTGACATGCTGGACAAATCATTGTCCATGTTATTTTGCGTTCAAACTTGCCAGAAGGGTCGAGGATGTCTAAACCCAAATGACTTGCTGTATTCAACACAGCCATGTCCGTAGAAACAAGAATGACATTTTTCTCTCCTGACTCAGCTAGCATCAGCGTAAGTGCAATGAGCTCTATATCATTCGTGGAAATAGCTGAAAAATCGCCGGAATGATCTGCGGTTGTTCTTGCTCGATTCACATACTCATCTGAGGGATCCACATTTTTCATTCGTTCTAGAAGTATTAGAATCTCTGCTCGTGTTTGACTAGGCTTGTTACGAATCTCAGAAAGAATATTAGATGTTGTCACTAGTTGTGCATCTTTGATGCCCATTACCCATGTTGAAAACAAAACACCTGCATCGACAACGTAGTATCGTGACATTCGGGGCACCTATAGCGTTCGAGGAACCAGACGAGTGTTTAGACGGTCATAGTAATTATCGTACAAACGGATGAACCGTGTAACAGTGTCAGATTTCTTCATCCATACTGTTTCAAGGGGTTCTACATCTCTCCATTTTTGTCCATCAATAATAGCCAGTCCAGGTACTCCAGGTTTGACTAATTCGAGTTTTAATGTGCAATTATCAGGTATCACAATGGATTTCAGCTCAAATCTAGGAGGACAAACAGGGACAAAGATGAGACCGTTGACATTTGGTGCCAGAATTGATCCTCCAGCAGCAAGTGCGTATGCTGATGAACCGACAGGAGTTGCGAGCATCGCTCCGTCCGCTCGTCCGTAGTCAACAGAAACCCCATCAAGAAACACGTGGAATGTGAGGAGTCTCCCAGGGATTTTGGAAACCACATAGACCTCATTCAAAGCCTCTTCGAACTTGTTGTTTCCTATACCAGAGCTGATGTTTATATTGTGCTCAATGATGCATTCTCCTTCTAGGACCTTGCCCAGTGAAGAGATTGCATCATCGGTGTCACACTCTGTAAGAAATCCAACTGTACCTTTGTTGATGCAAAATAGTGGAGTTTCTCGATTCTTCAGTGTCGATAATGTATAGAGAATGGTTCCATCTCCACCGATTATCACAACAAAGTCAGCATCCATCTTCTCAATCGGTGTAGAATGAATGCTTTCATCGAGAACGTTGCATGAACCGGGATCAACCTGCACATCAAGATCCTTGGAGATAAGGAATGTCGCAATTTGATTTGCAATATCCTCAATCTCAGGACGGTCTGGCCGACACACAAGACCGATTGTCTTTTTATCTGTGAGAATCTGTGGGTTCTCTTCAATCACCATTGAACACTCTCAAGCTTGGCCTCTATGTAGTCCTTTTTACTGTTATTGACTGCCAAGAAATTTACAACGCCCCCAAATATATATAGATGGAATTTGAGGTTTGAAACAACACAGGTCTGCAAGACTGAGTTGGTGATTTAGAGTGAGCATTAAAAAGTCTGAGGCTAAGAGCCTGAAGCCGGGTGCATACTTCCTCATTGAAGGAGAACCATGTAAAGTCGTATCAATAGAAAAATCAAAGCCTGGAAAGCATGGCGCAGCCAAGGCTAACATTACAGCCATTGGTTTCTTTGACAATCGGAAACGAAATGTCATTATGCCTGCAGACCGGATGGTCGATATACCTCTGATTGATAAAACAAGTGCGACAGTCATAGCTGATATGGGTGAAACATATAGTCTCATGGACAGTGAAACTTACGAAACTTATGAAGTACCTAAACCCACAGATGAAGAGATCGCTTCTAAAATTGAGTTGAACGTAGCAGTAGAAGTCTGGAATGTCATGGGAAGGAAAATAATAACACGAGTCAAGACCTAGAACCTTCTATACTTGGAAAGGGCGGTTCTTCATGGGCATGACAGAGAAGATTGATGGTAACGATCTCAGAATTCTTGAGATGCTCACAGAAAATGCCCGAAGCTCGCTTAGAGAGATTGCGGCAGTTGTTAATCTAAGTCCCAGTTCTGTCCGGAATAGAATGGAACGCTTGGTTGATATTGGAATAATAAAGAGATACACTCTCGAGGTCGATCACAGAAAGCTGGGATATGAGATTCAGGTAATTGTGCTCATCACTTCAAAACCTGCAGAGTCAGATAGACTCTTCACGGCACTCGAGGGATATGATCAAATCTATGAGGTCCTTCGGACATCAGGTCCCGCCAACTTCCTTTGTATGGTTCGAGTTCGAAACATCACAGAACTAACGAAATTCATCACAGGTGAGCTTGAGAAACTCAATGGTATTGAACGGATAGAAACAATGTTCATTCTTCCTCAGGACTAAGTGTGTTGTTCGAATCGCACACGATATGCTCGAGCTCTTGAGATTGTAAAACTCCTTCACGAAACGTGATTATAACGAAGTTGGAAAAAGTTAGTTGGTGCGGAGGGCGAGATTCGAACTCGCGAACTCCTACGAGACAGGGATCTGAGCCCTGCGCCTTTAACCTGGCTTGGCAACCTCCGCAGTCGAACTGAGATTCAAAGGAAGTACCTTTTAACCATATCGAACTCATTCTATGAGGGAGCTTCGATTTGCTGCAATTTCCCCTTTCAGCTTGCTCCAGTCACCAATATTCTCAGTCACTGCCCTTGTCTTCATTGCCTCCTTGGTGAGTCCATCATAGACTATCCGACCTTCCTTAATCACTGCAACTGAATCAGACCAATTCTCAATGAAGAAACTATTGTGAGTTGTAAATAGGATACTTGCCCCGTCCTGTCGTAATTTCTGGATGATGCCAATCATATTAGTGACCATCTTGAAATCCAGCCCTGAAAAAGGCTCATCAAGAACTAAAATGCTAGGTCGCATCGCAATTATACCTGCAAGAGCAACTCTCTTGGCTTGCCCGTGACTCATCTGGTTTACTGGCCTATTCACAAGTGAGGACATACCAACTTTATCAAGTGCCCACTCAACTCTATCCTCAATCTCCTCTTTTGATAATCCCAGATTACGAGGACCAAATGCAACATCCTCCCAGACTGTAGGTGCAAATAATTGATCATCAGGATTCTGGAAAAGAAAACCAACATCCTGTCGAATCTCCCATAGCGTGTCCCTTGTAAGTTTCCTATCAAAGATGTATATATCTCCAGAGTCTGGCTCAAGAAGACCTAGGAGTAACTTGAACAATGTGGTCTTCCCGGATCCGTTCAGACCAGCCAGAGCTTTTTGCTCACCGACATGAAGCTGGAATTTGATGTCTTCCATTTTGAACTCATCATATCTGAAAAACACATGATCAACATCGATTGCACAGGTCATACCAAGAGAACCTCCATTATTTTTGTGACCAGAAAAGGTAGACTTAGAATGAAAACAAGCAGTAGTAGAGGGAGAAGAACATCGGAACGTTTGAATCCGCTTCTTGATACCATTGTTCCTTTTCCAAATCCGCGAAGACTCATAGCTTCATAGACATTTGCACTTCTACTGAAAGAACGATTGATGGTTGTTCCAACGAGATAGCCTAAGGACTTTATACGCTCAAACCTTTTGCCACGATTATATCCACGTAGGTGTTGAGCTTCTTGCATGCGTTTCCGCTCAGTCATGAAGAGGGGAATATATCGAAGCATTATCAACAGAGACCCAAGAATCGCTCTGGGAACTCGTAGGGTTCGCAAGGCATCTATGAACTCCGTTAGCGACAAATGTGACAAAACAGTGATGAATAAAATCACCATTGTCATCATTCTAAGGCCTACTAATATTCCAAAAGTAAGACCTTCCTGGTAAGCATACAAAGTTCCCCAAGGAAGAGCTATTGAAAGAAGTATAGTATTTCCATAGATGAAGGGCATCAAAAACATCCAGAACAAGATGAGGAGTTCAAACCGAGCAGCAAGAGAAAGAACAACTCTCCATCGTGTTCGTGTAATAATGCCACCTAAGAATATCATCGAAAGAATCGTGAGAACTGCAAAGGGATTAGATTGTATGGCAACGAATATTCCAATACTAAATGCAAATAGCAAGACAGCTGCAGGTGAAAACCGCTGCAGATTTGCTCTGCCTTCACGGAAGGGCAGAAGGAATTTAGCCATTATTTTTGTTCTCCAAGATTATTTGACATATATGTATGAGTGATTAGTCTGATTTTCGAGACGCGAATTTGAAGAAAAGGTAAGCAATTATCAAAATGACTACGATACCTATTCCTCCTGTTACCACATCCACAAGAGGACCTTCTCCAAGAAAGGAGAATACCCCTCCAAAACCACCTTCTGGTTCTGCAATTCCAGCCCAATCAAATAAGGACCACTCGAAGCCATCAGGATTTCCGGACGCAAAGCCTGTCAAAATCGTGATGGATATGAGTATGAACAGCACTACTAAAGTGGGAATTATAATTCTCAAAGCAGTGTTTCTATCCATCATATACCCTCCTCAATAGCTGGTGCAAGTTCCATAGGTTTTCTACGGAGAGCTTTCCCTGTATCACTGTCCTTTAGGAATGCGATCATGTTTGGTGCGGCTTTGACAAAGTAGAGAAGAATGACAAATGTAAGAATAGATTCTCCTATAGCGATGATTCCATGAATGCCGGTGATGATATACACAAATTCGAAACCCAAACCAGGAATTGTCAGCAACTCAAGGCCCAATATGAATGCTGCTACTACTGTTGTGATAAATGCAGCAATTGGTGTTGCAGCAAGAACAGAAACTTTCTCATCTCGAAATCTAGTTAGTCCTTTGAATAGGATGTAGGCAATGCTCCATCCTAGCACTGCACCTAAGAAACCCATATTGAAGAAGTTAATACCAAAGGCAAATAGCCCGCCATCACCATATAATGCTTGAACAAACAAGACCAATGCCATTATCACCATTGCGGCCCAAGGTCCTATCATCACCGCCAAAAGAGTTGTACCGACGAGATGTCCACTTGAAGGAGGGACTGGGAAATTCACAAATTGCGCAGCAAATATTACAGCAGCCAATACGCCCATGTATGGAGTAAGTCGGTCATCAAATCGTTTATTGACCTTATACACAGCAAACCCAAGAATGGGTAGACTAATGCATAAGAAGAGGACATAGACCCAGAAAGGCAAAACGCCATCAGGAACATGCATTATTCTCGCACCTCTACTTTCTAAGTGCAGAGATATTTACTTAAGTGTGTTACTTCTGATGAAATCGTGTTACTATTAATGGATGTTCGTGTCATGACGTTGAAAAGATTTGGAGTATCTGTCCCTGAAGAGTTGTTAGAGAAATTTGATGGACTTGTCGACAAGAAGGGATACATAGGAAGATCTGAAGCAATTCGCGATGCGATGAGAGAATATATTTCGCAGTCTGAATGGGAATCTGGAATTGACCATGAAAACACAATAGCCACTTTGAACATTGTGTATCAACACAAAGCTCGATTGATGGCAGACCTCATGAATGTACAACACCATGCTCAAGCACAGGTGATCTCGACTGTTCATATCCATGCAACACATGAACGATGTCTCGAAGTGATTACTCTGAGAGGCTCAAGTAAGTCAATTGAGGCTTTTGCAAACCAGGTATCAGGACTAAAGGGGATAGAATATGTCAAGCTCTTCACATTTTTCCTTCCAGAAAAGGAGGATACAATGCCTCCTCATGTTCACTGAGGAAATAGAGATGATAGTATTCCATGAGGGGAAATGAAAAGAAAATGAATAACTGGTGTAGTTTCAACCACACCAGTTTTACACAATTCTACATTAAATCTGTGACAATCTTGTTTGCCCATTTCTGTGCCGCAACTGCAGCTGTGTAGTCAAACCCGGGTTTCTCATTGCCAAGGCAGGCTTGTACGAAGTGAGCGATCGTCTGTCTGTGTCCCCAGATCTTTGGACCTTTCCCTTCAACTTGCCAATTCTCCTTGTCATCACCCTTTCCAAATAGTGTTACATCAAAAACCTCGGGATTCTTGCTAGGAATCCAATCAACAAGAATGGTCTTACCGTTGTTTCCAAAAATCTCGAACCTACTGAGATCGAGACCCTTTGCTACGGTTGATCCAAGCATTGATGTACCAACTAGACCATTGGCGAACTTCAGGATTCCAACAGTTTGATAACCTTTGAAATCATCAATTCCTTCAATAGGCTTGTAGTTTGCAGTCCATTCGACATTTTCGAGGGGGCTGTCAAAGAACCACTGTAGCATATCAAGGCTCCATACTGACAATGTATAATCTGGGTACCCTCCAGCTTTGTCAATATTCCAAGCCCATCCACTTAGTGGCCACTGGCTTGCTAAATCCTCCGCAGCAATAAACTCTCGAAAAGTAATCGCTACCGGATCTCCGATTGCTCCATTATCTACGAGTTCTTTTGCCTTCAGATAACCAGGACAGTTTCGAAAGTTAAGAATAGGCATGAGAACAACGCCTTTCTTCTCTGCAAGTTTACCAAGTTCTTCTGCATCCTTGAGCTTTGGTGCTATTGGCATCTCCAAATAGACATTCTTGCCACCCTCAAGTGCTTCTTTACCCATGGGGTAGTGGAATGGTGTGGGTGTTGCCACACACACAGCATCAACTTCAGGATCTTTGCAGACATCACTCCAATCATAGTAGATTTTGAGGTCGAAATTGTCTTTCCTCGCCATTTTTTCCTTTAATTTCAAAGCGTACTTCTCACTGTCCCGACCCTTTCTGGCCATTAGACCATATAGTTGAGAGTTGGGTACTTTGCGGAACGATGGAACGTGAGCCGCACCGCCAACAAAACCTACTCCAGCACAGACTGTCTTCAAAACTTTTTCAGTCATTTTGTTCCTCGCCTCTGTTATTTTCGCACATACCAGGTCGACATGTCTGAAGAATCACTATCAGAAGCATATCTCTGGCTTGCATTGCATTCAAAACTGAACAACATCCGCCTTAAAAGCACTAGGGCGATTTTGGAATCTTGTTTTACGTTTTCGAAACGATATGCAATGTAAAATGCACTATTTGCAACTTCTTATGTGGTCTTCAAAACTCGCTCCGCTAGAAACCAGCTGATATTTCCTAGATATTCATGAGGTAGGTAGAAGATAGAGTTCGAGTCATAAAGTAACCGAGCATCTGCCGGAAATTCCTCATCAGCCGCCTCGAAGATTAAAAGCACCTTTACGTTCGGAAGAAAGTTTACCTCAAAAGCAGCATCTCCAAAATCAACCCGCTTTCCACCTAATTTCTCAATGGCTGTAAACATTCTATCCTGCTTCTCGTTGAAGACCGTGATTAATGTGCCAATATCTTCTTCATCGAATGAATATCTGCAAGCCCAAGATCCACGAAGTGAGTTGAACTTGACCCAATCGCCACCAATCCCCTTATCCTTTGCTTTACTGTAATAGAATAGGTATGGTATCAGACGGCTATTATGAACAGGTTTGTCCAAAAGCACATCATACGCTTCACCTGTTTCGAAATCAAGTCGCAACCCAAGAATATCAGCATGAGTGTCCCCTAACCCTAGCCGGCCCTTGATAGACCGAATATCCTCGGAAAAGTTGTCCCAACTCCACATTGCGGAGCTTGTATCAAACTCATGAATATTGTATCTAACAGCAATGTCTTTCGATACCATCATCCAATAATCCAAAATTTCATCTGGCAATTTCATAACCTCTCATTTTTTCTCTGTAGACATCTTGCAGTCTTTCAATCCAACAACATCACAGACAGCATACCTGGCATTATATCCCGCAATATGAAGCAATGCGTCTCCATACTCTCTGTCTTTCGCCATGGATGCGGTGCATGGATATGAGTGATGCGCTTTAGCAATCTCATCAAATAAGGCATCTGTATCACTGATGGACTTACCTCTAATCTTCTGACTGACATACCATGTGCAACCGCATGGCGCAGACCTTACGGGTCCTATCTCAGCAATTACATCTCCTTTCATGTCAGCATAATGAACTGGTTTGCCTATTCTGTAAGTTGCCATGAATTCATCTATTAGTTTCCCTTTTCCAGGCTCAAGTGAACAGAAAGGTTTGGGAAAGGCATTCTCAATTCCAAGATTGTCCAAGGTTTCTTTGACTTGTGATCTAAGACCCGGTGGCACCCATGTCGGGTCTTCAATAGGCACAATTACCGCTTTTGCTCCAGTTGCCTCTACCAACAGATCAGCAGCTGCAAGAATGTCATGATGTATGGCCACAATTAACAGAAGGTCACATGGAGTTAAGTTCAGTTTCTCAATGAACTCCTCAGGGTTTTCAATCATTGTGGGAGAAGGAGGATCAGTTGGATGTATCCCAACAATATCTCCGACGAAAGATCCATAGCTTGTTCTGCATTCAGCACATACAGGTTCGCAACCCTCACAGAAGGTCTTGAAATTGATTAAGTTACCAATTACACGTTCTGCAAATACATCGCCATAGATTGTAGCTATACGCAAAGAGAACCACCTGTGAATTCTCAACATGAAGTTACTTTATTAAAAAAGGGTGCTGATTGCGGCCTGAGATAGAAAATTGAGCTAGCAGAAACATAATATGCAGGACTAATAGCTCCACGGATTGGGTGTTTATGTATGGCACTTGGTGATTTCCTCTTCCCACATGCGGACTTGAAGTTGCTTGTTGCACACTCCTTTGAAGCTGATGTTGAAGCCGCGAAGGACACTCTCTCGAAAGAGTTCCAGGAAAGTGCCGCCAGAGTTCGATTGAGTAAAGGAGATCTTCAGCGTTTAGGTCTCAAAGACGGAGGACACGCAAATGTCAAGTCAAAGACAGGACAAGTTGTGCTTGTAGCGTATGGTGATGAGAAAATTCCGGAGGGTACAGCTGTCATTCCATATGGACCTTGGGCACTTGCCCTCATCGCAGTACCTGAAGATGACTCACCAATTCAATTACATGGAGTCGGAGTCACTGTTTCTCGAAGTGATGGTGATGTTACTTCTTTCGAGGAGCTTCTTTAGAATTCTTGATTTTATCAATCACTTTCTTTGTATTACCGCGTTCCAATTGAAGATGTAAACGTGGATTCTTCTTCAGGAGTTCTTTGACTCGTTGGGCAGACAGCATGGCGCTCTTCCGTTCTCCATCTTCCGTATCCCAATCCTTTCTGCTAGATGTCTTTGCTTGTTGTCTCTGAACAGGGGTGACAGATATAGGTCTCTCAAAAAGACCACTGGGAGGTGGGTCCTTACCAATTACAGCGTCAAAGAAGAGTTTACGAGCTCTTTCCCACTCTCGTTCTCGTTCGAGTTCATCGAGTAGATACCCCTCTCGTTCAACTTTGAGGACATCGTATGGACAAGAATGCTCACAAGCTCCACAGTAGACACAGTGGTCAAGAGTGTCAATCTTGTCCGAAGTTCCAGTAGGATATATTGCATCAACTGGGCAGATATTGAAGCAATTATTGCAGCCGGTGGGATCACATTTATCGAGCTTGACAATCTTGACCTCACCGGTGAATGGCTTTTCAACCTTTAATGCCTCATAAGGACAGACAATAGCACATAGACCACACTTCACACAGGTTTCATCGTTATGAGTGAGCTTTCCAGTAATGGTCGGCTGTTTGATTTCACGTTCACTAGACTTTGTACATTTGACCTCGATCGCATCATCAGGGCATATGTCCTGACAAAGGCCACAGTAATCACAGTTATCCTCATCCACCCGGATACCAATGGCTGGTCGAAAATCAGGAGGTTTTACATCATCTGACCAGTAGATTTTGATTGCTTCTGGACATAGGAGTTCACAGAGACCGCAATAGGAACACTTCTCTTCGTCGATCTTGATAGTACCTTCAGCAGACTCCTCGCCTTTGTATTTGACAAGGTCTTTCTTATGATCGACCTTAACTTCCACCTCAAGAGAGTCAGTTGGACAAACCTTAGCACAAAGGAGGCAAGGAGCACATTTTTCCTCATCAATCTCATGTTTCCCTTGAATTCGGGCAAACTCGTTGACTGCACCTTCGCCTTCGTACTTCGTGTCAAATGCCCCAAAGATACACGATGAATCACAAAGACCGCAAAATGTACAGATGTCAGGATCGACATTGACTAAGGGAGCGCCTTCAATACGACCAGATGCCGTTTCTTGTATCGGACCCAGAGTAATAGCATCCCATGGACAAGGCAAACAAAGGCTACATCCTACACACTTAGTGATTTCATGATCAAGCGTTCTTTTGAGCAAAGACGTTTCCCAAGTGAGTCGTATCTTCCCGTCTACTACATCCATTGATATGACGGGTTTCTCACCAATTAAGACTCGGGACTTGTCCACTCAATCACCGTCCTACGACGCCTTCAGCATCTTTCTTCCCAATCAGGGTCTTGGGAGTTTCCTTTCCAAGTGGACCAAGTTTGACTATGTCATTCACGAATTTGTTAATCTGTTCAGCAAAACTATCGGCTTCCGATGCAGATGCACTTCCAAAGTACAACCTGCGCTTATCAATACCAGAAGCCTTTAGCACCTCTCTCATTTTTTCAGTTCGATCTTTGGCATATCGGGCTCCAGATCTATAATGACAGTCCTGAATGTGACAGCCCATAACTGCAACACCGTCTGCTCCTTCAGCAAATGCTGTGAGCAAAGTGTCAACATTTAATCGACCGGTACAAGGGACTTGAATAGGAATAACATTGGGAGGATATCGCATGCGAGATATTCCAGCCCTATCAGCGGCGCTGTAAGCACACCATCTACAAAGGTATCCAACAATAGCTGGCTTCATAGGATTGAACTCTACAGCAGCTTTTGTCGCGTTTTCGAGTTGTTCATTAGACATACATGGGAGGTCCAATGCACCAGAGGGGCAAGCAGCTGCACACGCACCACACCCACGACATGCAGCCAAATCTACTTCGGGGTAGTTATCGTCATTGAACTTGATAGCCTTTGGTGTGCATGTCTGTTCGCACAGTCTACAACTGATACACAAGTCCTCAGTGAAAGTTGGTGTACAAGCCTCAGAGATGATATCACCAGAGGTGAGTAATGTTTTCACCTTGGAGGCTGCAAGACCTGCATGAGCGACTGTATCTGCTATATCCTTAGGACCTTGAGAAACTCCAGCAAGAAATACACCCTTTGATGAAGTAGTGCTTGGACCAAGCTTGGGATGTTGTTCCAGAAAGAAGCCATTCTCATCGAGTGGTGTCTTAAATTGTCGCGAGAGACTAACATTACTCGGTTCGGCGTCCATTCCGATCATCAATACGACTAGATCAACTTCAAACTCAAGCATCCGTCGCACAAGTGTGTCTTCTGCTCTAACAGTGAGTGTGTCTGTAACTGGATTATGAACTACTTCTCCGATGGTTCCTCGAACAAATTTGATTTTATACTCATCCGCAGCACGGACATACAGCTCTTCTTGACCTTTGCCAAATGTACGTATGTCTGTATAGAACACATATGCATCACAGTCAGGAATATGTTGTTTAACCTGCATCACTTCTTTTACAGCTGCAGTACAACAGACTCTGCTACAATACGGTCGATTGAATCTATGAGACCGGCTTCCAACACAAGGCACAAAGACTATGTTACGAGGTGGTTTTCCATTGGAGGGTCTAACAAGTTTACCTCCACTTGGACCCTCTGGATTTACGAGGCGTTCAAGCTCAAGCGAGGTGATAACATCAGGAAACTGTCCATAACCAAACTCTTCAACGATTGTAGGGTCAAATGGTTGAAAGCCAGTAGCAAGAATGACTGCACCTACGTCAATGACCTCTGTTCTTTCAACTTCGTCATACCTAAGCGATTTTGGTTCACAGACACCAGAGCAAGATTGGCAACCAATGCAATTTACTGAATCAATGTATGGTGCAATTGGTACGGCATCTATTGATGGTCGAACCATCGCTTTCCGAGTACCTAATCCATTATTGTATTCATCAGGCACATCCACAGGACATATCTCTATGCAACGGTTACAACCCGTGCATGATTCAATATCGACATAGCGAGGTTTCTGCTTCACAGTGACTTGATAATGGCCCACATTTCCACGGACATCACTCACCTCAGCTAGTGTCATGATTCGTATTTTTGGATGCCGTGACAGTCTAGCCATTAAGGGTCCGAGTATACAGATACTGCAATCAAATGTTGGAAAGAGTTTGTCCCACTTGGCCATATGCCCACCAAGAAAGCCTTCTCGCTCCACAATCACTGTTTCAATTCCTGCATCAGCCAACTCAAGCGCACTTGTAATTCCAGCAACTCCACCACCGATGATCATTGCTCGTTGTGTGATAGGCTGATTATAAGTAGGGATTGGGTTAGAATCACGTACTTGAGCAATTCCAGTGTCGATGATAGCTGCAGCCTTTCTTGTTGCTGTTTCAGGATCATCATAATGAACCCAGCTACACTGTTCACGTATGTTTGCCATATGTAGGTGGCCAGGATCAATCCCAGCCTCTCTCACAGCGTCTGAGAAAAGCTCCCTGTGAAGTAGAGGTGAACACCCAGCGATGACAACGCGCTTGGCTTTACTCTTCTTGACTTTGTCAATGAGATCAGAAACACCTTGCTCGGAACAAAGATGGTCATCCACATCAACCAGTGGAATTCCCTTGGACTCATATCTCTCTCTTAAGGAGTCAATATCAATGGTATCTGCAATATTAGAACCACAGCGACACAGAAAGATAGCTAGCTTGTCCTTTTGTGTATCTTTCTTTGTGGGTTTTTTGCTGCGGCTCACGAGTTACACCATGTTGTTCAATGTTTCATATGGGAAGTGGTAAAGGTCAACTTGTTACGACTTATGCCATAACGGATAATCTTTATGGAATATACCGAAAATCAAACTAACAGTATTTTCAAAGAACAAATGTCCAACTATTACGGAGATAAGACAGTGAAACTCAACCCAATGGAAATCTACAACTTACTCCCGAAGACAAACTGCAAACTCTGCGAACCAAAGACTTGCATGGCTTTCGCAACAAAGCTTGCTCTTGGGGACATATCCCCCGATGATTGTCCTCCGCTACTCGAATCAGGATTTGAGAAGAATCTAGAGAAACTCAGGGAGATGGTTGCTCCAATGCTCTCTGCGGAGGCGACAGGCATCAAGTTAGATGAAGACAAATGTACAGGATGCAACAATTGTGTGGTCGTGTGCCCGGTGGATGTTGCTGCTGAACCACCCACAAGCGAAGGAAAAGCTGCCATGAGTACTGAAACTGTCTTCAGGGTTGAGAATGGAGTATCCAAGATAATAAATCTTGAAAAGTGTCGGAGATTTCCACCAGACAGATTGAACTGCCGGGTCTGTGAGCAGTATTGTTGTACTGATGCGATTGAAATATGGTAGGTGGTTCGAAGTGGAGAATATTGTTTGCAATGGTTGTTCGTTACTCTGTGATGATGTTTCCGCAGAAGTCGCGAGTAAGACTGTTAATTCACTCGGTTTATGTAGATTAGGACATGCACACTTGGAGACTGTTGCGAAACACAAAGTTAGCTCTAAGGATAAAGACCTTGAGAAGGCAGCCGAAATTCTCGCGAATGCTGAAAAGCCACTCCTGTTCGGATGGGCTCATGTCACAGATGAAGCGATTAAAGAGGGTATAGACCTCGCATCAACTCTCAAGGGACAATTTGCTTCAATCGTTGACTTTGGACCGAGAAGTGCAATGTCTCACAACATCCATGCAAAAGGATTAGAAATTGACCTGGAATATGTTCGAAACAACGGAGAATTCATCATCTATTGGGGATCAGATCCATCTGAGAGTTTGCACCGACACCCTAGTCGGTTTGCAGTTTTGCCCAGAGGGGAAAAGATTCCAGAAGGGATTGAAAGTAGAACCATAGGAGTTGTTGATGTTCGTCAGACTGAAACAATGAAAATGGCAAATCATAGATTGATAATACCTGTAGGCACTGATGCAGAATTACTTGATACAATCATATCTGAAATAGAGGGTAAATCAGCAATCAAAGACAAAGTTCTAGGGATTCCTGGAGGTGAATTAATCGGATTTGTGAATGGATTTCAAAAGTCGGACTGTACGGTCATTTTCTATGGGAGTGGACTAATCAACTCTGGAAATCACGATGCTAACCTCACTCGTATAGCCAAGCTTGTTGAGGTTCTGAGGAAAAAAGGGAAAGAAGCTTATGCGCTCCCTATGTTTGTCCAATCAAACACAATGGGAATAATCAAAAACAAGCAGGGTGTTGGTTCACTTCAAGAGATAGCCAATGGAGAGTATGATATATCCCTGATTGTAGGTGATGATGCATTGGCAAATCTACCGGGACCGCTCGCAAAGACACTTGCAAAGACTAAGATTGTATATGTTGGACCGCCAGGAGGTCTGACCGATAAGAGGGCGGAGGTTTCTGTCCATACCACTGATACTATAATTGCTGGTGTTGGAACAATGACTAGAGTGGACATGAATGAAGTCAAATTCAAGAAATGGAAAGCAAGTAAGGATAATGATACTATTAGAGAGATTCTATCAAAATTGCATGAACTCATTCGAAAGAAGAAATCATAGATTGGAGGTTAAGTTATGAAAGTCGCAGTCGCTGGAAAAGGGGGCGTTGGAAAAACAACTATCGCAGGAACATTAGCAAGACTACTTGGTCAGGATGGTCTCAAAATACTTGCAGTTGATGCAGACCCGAGCTATACACTTTGGTCAGCACTTGGGATATCTCCTGAAGTGGCGAAGAAGATAGTTCCTCTCACAGAAAATGAAACGCTTGTTGACGAGAGATTGAAGATTGATGGTGCGAAGGGATATAGTGGTTTCTTCAAACTGAATCCGAGAGTTGATGATCTAGCAGAGAAATTTGCAGTTAAAGGACCAGACAATGTAAGCCTCCTTGTTGCAGGTACAGTCGAGATAGGAGGTTCAGGCTGCATGTGCCCATCTGCTGCACTTCTCAAGACACTGATGCGCCATCTAATTCTCGGAACTGACGAGGCTTTTGTCATGGATATGGATGCAGGTATCGAGAATCTCGGTCGGGGAACAACAAGAGGGATGGATGCATTATTAGTAGTGGCAGAACCTGGTCGACGATCACTTGAAATCCTTGGAAGAATTAGAACTCTCGCTCAAGATATAGACGTTGGTCGAGTTTTTGCTGTTGGTAATAAAGTTGCAGCCCCAGAAGATGATGAGATGATTCGTAAATGGGTTGAGAATGAGGGGATTCCGCTTCTTGGCATGGTCCCTCTTGATGAAACCATCAAGCAAGCAGATAGGAAAGGTGTGGCACCTATAGATCTTGATCCGGAATCTACAGGGATGAAAGCAATTAGTGTGATTAAAGAACATCTAATTGAAGAAACTAGAAACTAGCTAGTTCATTTACGAATTGAAAGTTTAGAAGAAACATGATTTCTTTTCCTAAATGAACTCCTTAACGGAGTTAACTTTTAATTATATACATATACTCACAAATTCATGTGAGTTTCGTAACCTTATTATGGTGCTATGTGTTGGGCGAATTACCACGCACAGGAACTGAACATAGCATGAAGAAGAAAGCTTACTTCAAAGCGGACGAAGCAGATACTGGACTTGGCAAATTCAAGGGCCTTGAAGTTCGCATCGGCACTATAGTTGATGATGAATGGGATGAACCTATGGGTCCAACACCGATGCCAAATCCTACTGATCTCCGCGCATGGGACCATAAGCTACTAAATCGTTATCATCCTTCATACATGCCTTATTGTCAGGTTTGTTGTCTATGTACATTTGGCAAGTGTGATTTATCTGGTGACAAAAGAGGAGCTTGTGGAATTGATATCAAGGGTCAACAAGCAAGAATTGTGTTAGCTGCAGCCAATATAGGTTGCGCAGCTCATCTTGCACATGCTAGGCATCTTGTTGACCATCTGATTGAGGAATTCGGTCCTCGAACGGAACTTATTCAGGGACCGGGCACAGAGATTCACGCTCCAGTTTCTCGATTAGTGACAGGAATGCGACCAAGAACTCTGGAGGACGCTGCCATAATTGTCGACTACTGCGAAACGCAGTTGGCTCATACACTGTCTGCCACGCACACAGGTCAAGAGGGGAGCTGGTTGGACTTCGAAAGCAAGGTGTTACATGCAGGGATGGTAGACCAAGTGGGAATGGAGATTGCTGACTTGGTACAGATTTCAACACTTGGTTTTCCAAAAGCTGATCCAGATGCACCACTAGTTGAATCAGGAATTGGTATGATGGATACGAGCAAAGCCATCATCTTGACTATTGGTCATAATATTGTACCAGCTGCTTCCATTACCGATTACATAACTGAAAAGAAACTTGGAGGTCAGGTCGAGGTTGGAGGAATGTGCTGCACAGCATGGGACATCACGCGACGAGACCCAAGTGCTAAAGTTATTGGACCAATCTCCTGGCAGCTTCGGTATATACGAAGTGGGATGGCTGATGTCGTTGTGGTCGATGAACAGTGTGTACAAACCAATGTCGTCAATGAATCAAAGAAGGTCAAAGCACCAGTCATCTCAACCAGCGACAAAGCTGTCATGGGATTGCCTGACAGGTCTGACGATCCTGTTGACTCAATCGTGGATGAGCTTGTGTCAGGTAAAATCGATGGAGCATTTATCCATGACCATCATAAGGTTGGAGAAGTAGCTACTAAGGTAGCACTTGCTCTCAAGCCTAAAAGAAGGAAGATGAAATTCTTACCATCAAAGAGAAAAATCAAGAAGTTGGCTGAAGAATGTAAAAAGTGCAGTGAATGCATAAGGGCATGTCCTAATGACCAGCCCATAATGGAGGCTGTACTTGCAGCTCAGTTAGGCAATTTTGAACCACTTCGGGAGGTCTATCAAAACTGCATTGGATGTGCAAGATGTGAGTCTGCTTGTCCTAACGACTACGACCTACATAGTTGGATGGTTGTTGCAGCTCAGAAAGATTGTCAAGATGAAACACACATGGTACGGACTGGTCGAGGAGCCATTCAAGACATTGAAATCAGAAATGTCGGCCAACCAATCGTTTTCGGTGAAATACCCGGTGTGATTGCGCATGTTGGATGTGCTAACTATCCTCACAGTGGCAAGGATGTTCACGACATGGCAGAAGAGTTTGCAAAAAGACGGTATATCATTGTGACCTCTGGATGTGCTGCAATATCAGCTGGCCATGTAAAAGATGAGAACGGACAGTCGATTTATGAGCGACGCAGTGGTGAGTTCGATGCAGGCGGTGTACTCAACGTCGGATCATGCGTATCCAATCCGCATATCGCTGGTGCTGCCATCAAAATTGCTGCAATCTTCGCCAAAAGGAACCTTCGTGGAAATTATGCAGAGATAGCCGATTATATCCACAATCGTGTGGGTGCAGTAGGTGTCTCTTGGGGAGCTATGTCTCAGAAAGCTGCTTCTATTGCCGCAGGTTTCTGGAGACTTGGTGTTCCTGTGATTGTGGGTCCACATGGTTCGAAATACAGAAGAATGTTGCTTGGTAAAGCTGAAGAAGAAAGGGCTTGGACTGTCTATGATGCACGTACTGGAGATCGGGTGTTGACTGCGCCGGGTCCGGAACATCTGTTCTATGCAGCAGAAACTGTTGCAGAAGCAAATGTAATGACAGCGAAACTTGTTCTTCGACCGAATGATACAAACAAGGGTCGATCCATTAAGCTTAGCCATTATATCGATATCCATGAAAAATACTTTGGGTTCTTCCCAGAAGATGTCTGGAGGTATATTAGGCGGGACGCCGACATTCCAATCACACTGAAAGACAAAATTCTCGCACAAATGAAGGAGAACAAGTGGAAAGAACGTCCAATCATAGACCCAACGCTCTTGAAGGAGCAAATCATTGGAGGTGGTAAGTAATGGTGATGCGTCCAGTACCTTGGCAGACTGGGGAGATCTGTGGGCCTGAGAGTGCGAAAGCCCTGACAAAACCAGCAGTTCTCAAGAGAGACCTCACCAAGGCTAAAAGCCCACTTCTTATTGTGGGTTCTGAAGCTGTTTTAGAGAATCATGGAAAGGGTGACATGATAGATTATGCAATTGCCCTTTCAAATGCGATGAAGATGCCAGTCATTGCAACCGGTGGTGCAATTAAAGCATTCCTGGAGAAAGGCTTTGAGAATGCTAAATCAATGGGAGCAATGGAGTTGGCACATCGATTACAAGATCCTGATTGGGTAGGACCATCTGGGAAAGGGCCTTACGATATGATCATGATCTATGGAATCCCATACTACATGCAGTGGACTCTACTCTCCGCTGTGATGAACTTTGGGACTCATCTAACTGCAATAGCCTTGGGGCGGCATTTTCAACCACATGCAAAATGGTCGTTCCCGAACATGAAAGAGAAACAGTATCATACTGTTCTCGATGAAATACTAGAACTAGTAGGAGGAGGTAAGTGAAGTGTCATACGAAGATATTCCAGTGGATATTGGTGTAGTGTACGAAGGTGAGCGAGTAAGAGGCAAAGATATGTTTGTTGAACTCGGTGGACCGAAGATGGAACACAAATTCGAACTTGCGATTGCCCGAGAAATGGATGAAATCGAGGATGAAAAAATAACCATAATTGGTCCGGACCTGAAAGATATGGAGGAAGGAAGTTACCATCCGTTTGGAATCGTCGTTGAAGTAGCTGGAAAAGAGATTGAAACAGACCTTGAGGGAGTCATTGAAAGACGTGTCCATGAATACGTCAACTTCGTTGAGGGACTGATGCATCTCAATCAACGTTATGACATCTGGATTCGATTGAGTAAGAAATCCTTTGAGAAGGGCTTTAACTCATTTGAGTATCTTGGCAAGGTCTTGATGCGGCTCTTCAAGAGTGAGATGAATATCATCGAGAAAATTCAGGTGACCTTCATCACAGATCCTAAGGTTGTTTCTGAACGCTACGATGATGCGATAAAAAGGTATAACCAACGTGATGAACGTGCGCGAGGACTTGGTGATGCAGAGGTTGATACATTCTATGGATGTTCGCTCTGTACATCATTTGCTCCTACTCACGTCTGTACAATCACGCCGCAAAGATATGCAAACTGTGGTGCAATCAGCTGGTTTGATGGTAGAGCTGCTGCTCGAGTTGATCCAAAAGGTCCACTTTATGCAGTTCCAAAAGGAGATACTATTGACGAGTTTCGTGGCGAATATACAGGTGTCAATCAAGCATACACAGAGAAGTCTCTCGGGAAGATAAATTCGGTTGCGCTCTATAGTGCCTTTGAGAAGCCACATACGAGCTGTGGGTGTTTCGAGGCAATTGCTTTTGTCATTCCAGAGGTTGATGGATTAGGAATTGTGCACAGGGACTTCAAAGGCGATACAGTCAACGGTTTACCATTCTCAAGCATGGCAGACTCAACAGCAGGTGGTCGGCAAGTTCCCGGGTTCCATGGTATATCTATCGAGTACATGCGCTCACCGAAATTCCTTCAAGTTGATGACGGATGGAAACGCATTGTATGGCTCCCGGAGGCTATCAAAGAACGTGTCTTGGAGTTCATCCCTGAAGAAGTGAGAGACAAGATTCCCACAGAGAATGATGCCATGACCATTCCAGACCTCAAAGCATTCCTCAAGGATAAAAATCATCCAGTAGTTGATCGCTGGGTTGAACTTGAGGAAGAGGATGAGGTCGCCATTGCAACTGATGATACTGGTTCTGACTATCTAGCAGTTCCAGGAGAATTGACAGCCATGGTTGGTGGCGTAGGTGGTGGGCTTGAAATCATCTTCAAGAATGCAAAAATCTACGCTGAGAAAATCATCGTTAGAAGGACAGGAAAAGGTGACAAGAAGAAATGACAACCGATGAGGAAAGGAAAACCTCGCTGGATGATTTGTTCGGTGATTTTGCTGAACTTGTCCTTGAGAACGTCACAATAGAGCTGGATGAACTTAAGCTAGGTCTTCGACCAATGGTTCAGCAGATGGCGAGAGCTACTGCTCGTCCAGCTCTTGAGATGCCAAAGTCACTAATTCCTGCATCATTCTCTCCACCTCTTGGTGAGTACCCTCAGGCGATCCAAGAAATAACTCTCGGAGCCACTAAAGGGGAAGGAGGAACAAGAGGGAATACAGTGACAATTGGAGGGCATACTGCACCTGCTTGGGACTTGTTTCAATCACCTCCTAAGAGACCACCGGTCATTGCCGCAGATGTGTTTGATATGCCCATATCTTTAGCAAAAATGGTCAAGATGCACTACAAGGAGGTTCTTGACGACCCAGCAGAATGGGCTAAACTTGTTGTAGATAAATACGGAGCAGATATAGTAACACTTCACCTAATCAGTACCGACCGTCAACTTGGAGATACATCACCAAACGATGCTGCAAAGGTAATCGAAGATGTCCTACAAGCTGTCAAAGTTCCAATCCTCATTGGGTCAGCAGGGGATCCAGAGAAGGACGGACCAGTTTTGGCGAAAGCAGCTGAGGTCTGTGAAGGTGAGAAGACCCTCTTGTGCTCAGCAACAGTAGATGTCTACGAGGAGATAGCTATAGCTGCGAAGAAGCATGATCAAATTGTCTTATCATGGACATCAATAGATATCAATCAACAGAAGGAGCTCAACCGAAGACTCTTCGAATGGCTGACTCCTGAGCAGATTGTCATCGACCCAACAACTGCAGCCCTAGGATATGGTCTGGAATATGCGTTTACAATTATGCAACGAATGCGACTAGCAGGTCTACTAGGTGACACGGAGCTGTGTTTCCCAATCAGTTCAGGCACAACCAATGCATGGGCTGCAAGGGAAGCGTGGATGAAGAACCCCGAGTTGGGTCCCAGAGAACTTCGAGGACCCATCTGGGAGAGTGTAACTGCATTAGCTTTGCTACTTGCTGGAAACGACCTCTTCATGATGATGCATCCTGCAGCAATCAAGACTGTGCATGACTTGGTGAACTGGTTGAAAGAACGACAGAAAATCAAGCCAGAAGAGTATCCTGATTGGACTACATTGACAATACCGGAGGGAGCCTAATGGCAAAGTTACCAGGCCCATTAGATATCTATCCCCTACTCCCTGGTACTAATTGTAAGGACTGTGGAGAAGCAAACTGTATGGCATTTGCTACAAAGATGGCAGAACACACAGTAAAACTCAAGGCTTGTACTCCTCTTTTCGATGAGGCAAAGTATGCAAAGAAACTGGAAAAGCTGAAGGACCTAGTTCGTCCCCCCGTCAGAGAGGTCATAATCGGTGTTGGTGATAATGCTGCAAGTATAGGTGGAAAATTGGTTCTTTATCGGCATGACCTTAGATGGAGTGATCCGACTGCATTCTTCCTTGATGTGCCCGACACCCTTGACGCAGAGGGATTAGCCGCGAGGGTCAAATCAATCGAAGAATGGACCTATGTCTATATTGGAACCAACCTTCGGTTGGATGGTATAGCTCTTAGAGGGGTTTCTCAAGATCCAAAGACCTTTGCTAATGCAGCAAAGAAACTGACTGAACTTACTGATTGGCCAGTAATGCTCTGCTCACTGGATCCGAAGATGCTTGCTGCAGCAGCCAAGTCGATAGCAGACAAACGGCCCTTGCTATATGCAGCCACCTTAGACACCTGGGCGGAGGTTGGTGAGCTAGCAGCAAAACACAATCTACCACTTGTAGCATATGCACCAGGTAGTCTCGATAATCTTTCTTCACTAGTGACTACTCTTCGAGCAATAGGTGTTGAGGATATTGTCCTCGACCCAGGTACTGCTTCGAGGACCGGTCTTGGTACTACAGTTGATGACCTCACGCAATTGAGACGTTCGTCAATAATCGAAGACAATGAGTTGTTAGGCTACCCAATAATTGGCACTCCAATTAGCGTCTGGGCGGATTATAAGGAAGGTGAAGCACCTGAATTTACAAAATGGGATGAGGTCCTAACAGGATCAGCTCAGATCGTAAGATATGCAGACATTCTTGTCTTGCACAGCATAGATATGTGGACCAACCTACCTCTGACATTCCTCCGTAGCAACCTCTACACAGATCCTGTAAAACCAGTAGCGGTGGAACCAGGACTGATGGAATTTGGAGATGTAGGTCCTGACTCACCAGTGATGTACACAACGAATTTTGCTCTGACATACTTCACTGTTGAGAGTGACATCAAACAGGCAGGTGTTAATGCATACTTGCTTGTAGTTGATACAGAAGGAATGAGTGTTCAGTCCGCAGTCGCAGGTCGAAAGCTCACAGCTGATAATGTTGCAGAGGCTCTTGAGGAATACAAAGTGGCCGACAAGGTGAAGCACAAAATCCTGATCAGTCCAGGAATGGCAGCAAGAATCAGTGGTGAAACTGAAGAGGTAAGCGGTTGGACAATAAAAGTTGGTCCACGAGATTCGAGTGGTATTCCAAAGTACATCCAAGAGGGTAAATGGAAAGAGGAGTGAAAACAACTCATATGAGAGAACGTCTTGTAATCTCGGTTTCAGGCAAGGGTGGTGTTGGAAAAACAACAGCAGTTGCTCTTCTAACCCGTATTGTCACGGAGAAGACTAAGAGAGATCTTCTTGTTGTTGATGCAGACCCTGTGTTGAATCTCCCAAGGGCTCTAGGAATCGATGTTTCAAAAACCGTAGGTTCAATTGCTACTAGACTTCGTAAGGACATCGATGAAGGCACTTACGGTGGAGAAGTGGCAAAACAGGATGTGTTGGAGGGAGAGATTTTCCAGTCGCTTATTGAAGATTCTAGGTTCGACTTTCTTGCCATGGGTCGGACCGAAGGCGAAGGCTGTTACTGCTACGTAAATCGACTTCTGACTCAGATACTCGATACTCTTAGCAAGAACTATGAGATTACTTTGATGGATATGAGTGCAGGTTTAGAACATCTTAGTAGAAGAACCAACCGAAATGTAGACATTCTTATCATAGTTGTTGACCCATCAAGAGCTGCATTTGAAGCGGCCCTAAGAATCAGAGACCTGGCAAAGGAGGTTCACATTGAGTTCAAGAAGATAGTAGTGATTGGAAATAGATTTCCACCAGACATGGAGGATGACCTTCGAAAACAGTTCGAAGCGGAGGGACTGGATCTCATTGGGATGATTCCTAGTGATGATGAACTCTCAAAGGCGAACTATCGAGGAGACCCATTATTTGTACTGGACTCTGAAAATCCTGCCATGCTATCTGTCGAGTCCATTGCTGAAAAACTAGGATTGCTCAGTGAAATTACATTGTTGAGACTCCTCGGGAAAGAATCATGAGTGAAGGTTAGAAAGGCTAAAATCAAACCAATCGTACAGGCTACTTTAACCTGAGGCGATACAAATGAATGCCAAGGGAGAATGGACAGAGAAGTACAAGGATAAGATTGTCACTGCTACAAAAGCCATCTCAAAAATCAGAAGAGGCACTCGAATACTCCTTGGTACAGGATGTGGAGTGCCATATCACCTTGTACAAGAACTTGGAAAGAATGCTGACAAAATGGCTGATAATGAGATTGTCCATCTACTGACAATCGGAAACACCCCATCAGCAGACCCGAAGTTTCAGACTCAATTCAGACACAATACTTTCTTCGTTTCTGACAATATACGCAACGCTGTTTCAGAAGGTCGTGCAGACTACACTCCAGCACCACTGTCGGATATTCCCTTCTTCTTCCGGACCAAAAGAATACCCTTAGATGTAGCGCTTATCCAAGTTAGTCCCCCAGATGAGTTCGGTTATTGTTCACTTGGAATATCTGTGGATATTACAAAAACTGGAGCAGAGAGCGCTGACATGGTAATAGCTCAGGTCAACGAACGTATGCCAGTGACTCATGGTGATTCATATTTGCATCTGAAAGATATAGATTACCTAGTGCCTTTTACTGAGCCTTTAAGAGAGTTTGAATCACCAGAGGTCAGCGAGTTAAAGAATCAGATTGGAGAATATGCGGCAAAACTGGTGGAGAATGAATCAACAATCGAGGTTGGGATCGGTACCATTGCCAAAGCAGTCACAACAAACCTCATTGATTCCGGAGCGAAGGACCTCGGAATTCACACCGAAACATTTAGTGACAGCATCATCGATTTGATTGAAAGCGGCGTAGTCACCAATGCAAAGAAGAGTATCAACCGAGGAAAAGTCACAGCAAGTTTTGCCATGGGAACAAAGAAACTCTACGAATATGTGAACAACAATCCCCTTTTTGATTTCAGAGAAACCTCCTATGTAAATGACCCTTATGTCATCAGTCAAAATAGAAAGATGCTCGCAATCAATTCAGCACTTGAGGTGGATCTGACTGGGCAGGTCTGCTCAGATTCTATTGGCCATGAATTCTATAGCGGAATAGGGGGACAAGTAGACTTCATCAGAGGTGCATCCAGATCGGAAGGTGGTAAGTCTATCATCTGTGTCAAATCCACTGCATTGAATGGTACAGTATCAAAGATTGTACCTAGACTTAGCGAGGGTGCAGGTGTTGTTACAACAAGAGGCGATGTGGATGTCATAATCACTGAGTATGGATTTGCAGCACTCCGAGGAAGAACAATTCGTGAGCGAGTGCTATCCCTTATCGCAATTGCTCATCCTGATTACAGGAATGGTCTCCTAGAGGCAGCTAAAGAAATGCATTATGTATTCGAGGACCAAGTTCCATTTCTCTCCAGAGGAACGTACTTCCCGACTGAGTATGAGGCACAGCAAGAGTTTGATGGCCCTGATGGCCGAATAACTATTCATACTAGACTAATCCGCCCAGACGATGCGGATAGAATCAAGGGACTCTTCTATGGTCTTAGTGAAGAATCGATATTCTTCAGATTCCTTACGCCACTAAGAAGTCTTCGTAGACAAACATTACAAGAGTTCTATAATGTTGATCAAGAGTCGGACATCTCCCTTGTGGGTGTTTTGAAAGAGAATGAAGAATGTGAGAAAATCATCGCTGCAGGGAGATACTTACTCAATAGAAGTACCAATGAAGCTGAGTTTGCACTCCTTGTGCAAGATGAATATCAAGGCATAGGGATTGGTACATTCATTTTACAACAGATGATGCGAATAGCAAAGAGTAAAGGCGTCAGTAAATTCATTGCCTATGTGCATCCGAAGAATATCCCAATGATTGACTTTATTCACAAAACTGGCAAACTCATAGAAAGTAAACTCAGTATTGAAGATGACCAATATACATTCCTTCTGAGTCTTTGATTCTCAGAATTAACCTATTTCGTGCTACTTAGTGAACGATACCAGAGGAGCGCCTTCTTCTCCATGTCATCTATGTAAGATTCCTTTCCTTTGCAGTATCCATCAATGTCCCATTGGAAGACCCGTGCAAGATTTAATTTTAATTGAGCATATTCTCGCGCATCTTCGGGATGGGTAATCATATACTCTCTAAAAGCAAGGTGACGTTCCAGACCAATGTTTCCTGATTGAAATGCATGAACGTGGTGAGTACGGACATCATTAGAATCACCTTTACTGAAGTAGCGTCTATCAGGGATACCATATTCGCCACGGGGACTATATCCGAGTTTCACCATATCATCGTTGTAGTCATCGATTTTTGAAATACTCTTCACTTCTAAGAGAATGTCTATGATAGGTTTCGCCAGCATTCCAGGAATCGAGGTACTACCTATGTGAGAAGCTGAAACAATTTCGTTTCCTAACACCTTTCTCAAACTAACAATCTCTAACTGATACAATCTTGGCCAATCATTATTGTACGGAACAACCTTGACTTCACGTGTCATTCAGCAACCCTCTCAGAGAGTGTTCAATTGTATTCAAGCAATTCAGCCATTAATTGGTGTTTGTTGGATAAATTAAAACCAAAGCTCTCAAGTAGTAGGGCTCTTTCATTCTGATGTCGTGCTTTGCAATGTCTGAAGGTAGAGAGTATGTCCTATGTACCTCAAAGGATGCCAGTTTCTGTGTTGCTTGTGAGTTGGATGGCAAACTAAACTGCAGATACGATGAGGAACTGGTAAAATGTTTCAGGAGAAGTCATTTTCCATTTAGAACTCTGCAGTTCTTAGTTGTTGGAATCGCATCATTTTTGGTAGACATCTGGTGGGTATTCATCCTGTTTGCTGCAGTAATTGTTCTCAACTTTACCGTAATCGAAACTTATTATCTATGTAGACACTGTCCATTCTATGAGAAAGAAGGAGTAACTCTGGAATGCATCACTCTCAAAGGACTTCCGAAAATTTGGAAGTTTGATTTGAAACCTATGGGGAGAACTGAAAAAATTAGCATGTCGCTGGTTGGAGGATTCATTGATGTCATCCCTATTTTGATTGCAGCGTATGCAACATGGGTTCTGTTTTCAACAGGTGCAGATCTCATCTTGACTATCACTATGCTAGGACTAACACTTGTATCCCTTATTGCAGCAGGTTACCTTGAGAAATTCCTTCGTGAGAATTACTGCATGAAATGTGTGAACCTATCTTGTATGATGAACAAAGTTCCGGAAGAACTCAAAGAGGAATATCTTAGAAAGAATCCTGAGATGCTCAAGTTGTGGGAATCGTGCGGTTATGTTCTTGGAGATAAGTCGATAGAATAGTAACACAGGAATCTAACAAACATTTTCGATGTCAAGCCATCCTAACTGATGACTCTGTGAATCCATCTTGAGGATAATTTTACCTTGTGGATCTATTATAGAGGACTCTCCAGAGAAGGTGTGTTCTCCTTCTATTCCAACCCTATTTGCAGATGCTGTGAATATTCCATTATTGATAGCAATATTCCGCATCGCATTCCGCCATCGATAGTTACTGCTGTTCACTGGATGAAGTATTAGCTTTGCACCTTTGTTTGCAGCACTATTGATTCTCTCTGGAAAGTTCCATTCAAAGCAAATTGCTATGCCAAAAACAAGATTATCATACTGAAAGACTTGGGACTCAATAGGTCCACTCAAAAACCACTCCTTTTCAGGACCAAAGAGGTGATGCTTCCGATAGGTTCCCAAGTGAGTCCCATCTGCCATAATTGCTGCTGAGTTATAGAGGCCATCATCTGTTGATTCATTAATGCCAGCTACTGCAAGACGTCCCTTTCTGGACCATTTGATAAGTTCCTTCGACAACGGGCCAGTGGGTATCTTCTCTGAATGTTTTCTCACGTCTTCTTGCGAGTCAAAATAATATCCAGAGTTCGCCATCTCGGGTAAAACTAACACATCCACGGAATCATCTGTGGCAGTATCAAGCAGGATCATAGCTTGATTCACGTTGTAATCTATGTCTCCGAGCTTCAATTCCATTTGTGCAAGACCTAATCGCAACTAGTGGACCTCATTCTAAGATTAATCAGAAGTAGCAGACCACAACTAAGCACTATAATATTGCCATGTAAGCAGAATCTACCACTACAGTGGTTCTAGAAGGATAAGCTAATAAGCCAAAATATTGGAGCGTGAAATCGCCACGATATTCTTATCGTTACGCTATGGCCCGAGTGGTGTAATGGCAGCATAGGGGATTGTGGCTCCCCTGACGGGGGTTCGATTCCCCCTTCGGGCCCCATTTCTTATTACCAGCGATTGTAGACGTCCTCAGCAAACCCGAGAAAACGGTCTATCTTTAGTTCAGTGCCATCATCTAAAACCACTATTCCCGAATATCGACCGAATACCTGATGCTGTACCGACTTGATGATGAGCAGGTTGAACTTCCCATATCTGTCCAGTATCGGTTCAAAGTCCATCTCAAACCGACCATCATTGCTCGTGAATTTCCAAGGCTTCATGTAGTCATTCACATCCATGTGGAAAGTCACTTCATCCAACTTGTGTGCTTTCCCTTTGTAGAAGATCATGTTCTCTGAGGCAGAGGAACGATCACTGAAACCATATCCAATGTTCCATCCAAATGATGCACCATTCAGAAGTCCTGATGCTGATCCCCAATACCACCGGTTCCTGTAGGTCCAGTTACCTCTGCCCCAGTCAAGCCCTCCGAAGCTGCTTTCTGGAGAGAATTCGTATTCTGTATCACCAATTCTGATTGATCCTTCTGTAGGCATGCAGTTAATCTTCTGATTATAGTAGAACTTCTTCTTGTTCTTCAGCCATGGTGTTGCGATTACCATGGTGTCCATGCCTGGATTCTGATGAAGAACCAGTTCACCAGAGAGACCCTTCTCTCCCAGATTGTTAGTGAATTCGGGATACTCGACTCTTATGCTCCTCTTTCCAGGTTCTACATAGTACCCAAGCTTCAATTTCTTGTCTTCGTATTCGATATCTCCTTCACTTGATGTTGGTGGAAAGTTCATACCTCCCTTTGTCAGAAATTTGATTGTGTCTCCTTGCGAGAAAGTACCTCTCTCGAAATCAAACCATGCCACTGCCATAAGCCCAGCGAAACCAAGATCCGATATAGTGAAGGTAATCCCATACTTTTCGTTCAAAATATAGTAGTAGTCCCATTCCTTTATCCGATACCATCCCGCGTTTATTTTAGTCCGGTCGTATTTCCATAGTAATTTAGTGGCATATCCAGGCTCGAATAGTTCTCCCTTTTCATCAAGTAAATCAGTGGGCTCTGTAATTCTTCGCTGGGTTGACATAGTAGCGGATATCGGTCTGGTATGCTAAAAGGATTCTCAATTATTGGTTGTTTTTTAACCAAAGAGAGAGTGCCTTTTTTGCATATTTTCCTGTTAGTTGATTGTATGCACCTTTTGGATCTAGAATCTTTAGTTCTTTCACATCGTCACGAGCTTCTGGTTCTCCGGCCTGAACTTCAGCAGTGAAGACAATGAACACAAGATTTCTTCCTTTCTTGACCATGGGATAGGAAGCATGAAATCCGGTAATCTTTACACGGAGGTTGGTTTCTTCTAAGACTTCGCGGACAATGGCTTCCTCTAGACTCTCATTAATCGAAACATACCCGCCTGGTAGTCCCCATAAGTTCTTGTTTTTAGAACTAGCAATCACAAGTTTCCTATCTAAGAAAACAAGGGCCGCAACAACCGGAGTCGGATTTTTGTAGTACTTCTCATCACACTCTGTACATTCAAAGTCCCATTCTTGATTAGTAGCAGACTTCAAGGGACCTCCACAACTCGAACAAAAAGTGTAATCCATGGTTTCAACCTCTTGGTAATGTCAAATCATACTTTGTTAAAAAACACGTCATGCGACCTCGATACGTGTTCTCCCCTTGTGGCTGGGTCTTATTACACCCTTTTCACATTCAAGGATGCTTTCTGATACAATGGTGATAGAAAATGAAAGACGAGGAGTCACTCCGTTTTGGAGTAGTTATTTTTCAGGACTTTCCATGGCAGGAATTAGCGAAGTTATGGCAGCGGTTTGAAGAGCTTGGATTTGATTCCACATGGATTGCAGACCACTTCGTGAACTATGCAAATCCAACAGGCCCTTGGCTTGATGGTTGGACAACTCTTGCAGCCTTAGCAAATTGTACCTCCAGAATTAGAATAGGGACTTTAGTGACTTCAATTCCATTTCGACATCCTGCAGTATTAGCACGACAAGCGATGACAGTTGATCACATATCTAATGGAAGACTGGAGATTGGAATAGGTGCAGGCGCTCCAGGAAAGATAGATCCATCCTACACTATGACCGGTATTGATGACTGGTCATTCACAGAGAGGACTGAACGACTAAAGGAACAGGTAGAGATAATAGATACGCTTCTTCGAAACACAACTTCAAGCTATGAAGGGAAATATTACCATCTGAAGGACACAATAATGGCTCCTGGTCCAGTCCAGAAACCAAGGCCGCCATTGGTAGTTGCAGCTCATGTCAAGCCATCTCTAAGGGTTGCTGCAGAGTATGCTGACACATGGGTCTCTTTCGGAGCAGATTTTGGCTCACCTCCTGAACTTGTGGTGGAAAAAACACAGAAACGGTTTGCATATCTCGATAAGTATTGTGAGAAAATCGGACGAGATCCAGGGTCTCTCCGACGGTCTCTCCTTATCTTTGGAGCTGAGGCGAATAACGCATTTGCGACAGAAGAGCAGTTTATTGAGATAGTGGACAGGTACACCTCAATAGGAATGAATGAACTTGTGTTCTTCTATCCATTCTTTGCACCAGATCAGATTCCAATGTTTGAGAAAATAGCAGAAGAAGTAATTCCAACACTAAGAATGAATTGAGTTCGAAAGTTCTCACCTTGCATCAATCTACATAGCCAACGTTTCAAGTTTGTAATTCGCCATTGTCATGCAATCATTGTCATTAAGATACTATTCAACGCCATCAGTCTAATGCATCCTAAAAATCCAAGGTCTTAGCCACAGAAGGAAACCCACAATCTAAATAGCTGCACTAAGACTATCACTACAATAAAGGAACGAGGTTGAATGGATGGAAGATGTCATTATTCTTACGCAATCTGAGGTGCAATCATGTCTTTCAATGAAAGATGCCATCG
>JBHLRC010000008.1:0-41683 GCA_048882965.1 Candidatus Thorarchaeota archaeon | reverse complement strand
TATACCAGACAACTACTCCGTGCTGGAATTCACCAAGGAAAGCTGTGAAGAAGCCTCCAATGTCTGATGGAACCATTTCAATGGTTTCAAATTCGAAATCTGAATCTTCGGGATTTCCAACACCCCAACTCACCTCAATACTGCTAATATTGTTCAAGTCCCAAGCATATGCAATAATTGTCAGATTGTTTTTAGTGGGTGTTGAGAATGTCTGAATTGCAGTCACATCTCTCAGAATCGGAATATGTGCATCCGGTGCGACATCAACTTGAATAATAGAAAATGCGCTTTGATTGAAGAAATCAGTATATGTCATGTTATAGACATAAATGCCAACTTCAAAACCATCAACACCAATGGTATAGCCATCTCCATCCCAAGTGCCGTCATCATATTCTTGACCGTCCAGTGTGAGATTGAATGACCAAGGATTGCTTTCCTCAGCAGTCCAATTGATACTATATCCAGTGTATCCCTCCTCATATTCGAGATTTCCAGAGGAAGTGATTAATGGAGCTCGTAAATCTTTATAGACTGTCACGTTGACTGAATCTTTGGTCATTCTGTCATAGATATCAAATAGAGTAAGTGTGATTGTATAATTGCCTAGAAAGAGACCGTCAACAATTACAGAGAGGTCCTCGCCTTCAGGATCAGAAAATGACCAACTAGGTTCGGATACATTAATGAATGAATGGAATTCTACTACATTTCCATATGTTGTATCATTGTAAAGGACTACACAGGTAATAGAGTAATTCTTTGGATTGCTGTCGTAAGCATGCCACAGAATCTCGTGTCCCTCATCACCGAATTCGTAAGCAATATCATTTGGAAACGTGATTGTTGGAAAGCTTGTGTCAGGCACAACTGTAACATTCACAAAGCTAGTAGAATTATATCCAAAGGTATCACTCACAAAAAGTGAGTAGAGATACCACCGAGAGGCATTCAGTCCATCAACATTAATGGTAATATTATCCCCATTCCAATCACCGAATTCAAGTACAGATGAATTACTAGTGGGTTCATTTGAAGTACGGGATATGTTGTAGAAGTCAGGATTAGATTCAGTGATGTTCCACTGTATATCATGTCCAAAACTACCATACTCGTATGTTATATTGGATGGTTGAGCTATGATTGGTGCAGATTCATCAAGAATAACAGTGATGGTTGTTGTTGCGGAAGCACTCTCACCTTGTTGATTGTAGACCGTACACACCATAGTTAAAATCTGGGGAAGTGCTTCTATCAGATCATCTCGATAGAGCCAAGCAAGGTAGACAATGATGTCACCACCCTCCCAGAGTCCCGTGTCCAACTCGTGATCACCAACAAACACAGTATAGTTCTTTGGATTAGGATCGCTAGCCTTGTATGTGATTGTACGCCCAACAGATCCATTCTCAAATTGGTAGGTACTAGGTCCAGTAATTGTAGGCGCTGCTAGTTCGAAAGTGACGATAGGGTCAAAGGTTTGATTGATTTGTTTAGTCGTCAAGGCATATGGTGAAAATACAAGCAATGCTAACATGATAGCGATTGCGACATTGCGAGGACCTCGTGTGACCATTTGACTAACTTCCTGTTGTTACCTTTAGCGGACTCGTTGAACGCTCGAACTTCTTGGCGCGGTTTTATACCCTTCGGTGGTTGAAGTTACGTCTAACTAATGAACATGTATCCGCATAGCATAGGCTGATAAGATGGTTTGTTATCCAAGAAATAAGCAGCTCTGTTACTAGGGACTAGCAAGACAACGGGGACGCAACAGTGCCTAAGGCAATACACTCCATATGGTGGGATGATAATCTTGGACCCTCCGTCGGAAGATCTTTTCCTGAAACAGATTCTCTGACAAGTGAAGAGGCAATGATTATCTTCATGGGGCATGGAGTCAACAGGGAATCTGAAGTTGGGTATTCGAAGCTGCAAAGAGGGCTTTTCATATCGTATATGAAGCCGCCTAACTGCATAGCAATTCATCTGAATGAAGATGAGAATACTGCTACTATTGAACGCAATCTTCTAAGACTGGTCAAATATATTGACTTCAACAGTGACACATGGGATTCAGAGCTTCAACGAGCTTTTGAATTATTGAACGAGTTAATCGATGAAACTAGTGGAGCAGAGTTACTAACAAATCCGGGTGTCAAGAAACTTGTTGAAGACCTCTCTAATGCTAGAGTATCTGCATTAACACCTAAACACGTTCTTCGAGCGTCAGTCAGATATCCAGAAGCGCGGGAATATTTTGGAAATGACGATGATGAAGTTGTTAGAATGTTAAAAGACCTCGAGGATGAAGGTGTTCTAGAGTCCCGTACCTACGGTAGGCGTATAGAATGCAGACAATGCGGTGAATCTGACCTCACTGTAGAACTTTTGTGCCCTAAATGTGAGTCCAATGATTTGCACAAGGTATACACCCTCTTCTGTCCAAAATGCAGTAATCAGTTCCATGCGGTTCTAGTAGATGATATTGCTGAAGTAACATGTCTGAGTTGTAAAGAACCAGTCAAGGTAGGAGATTTAGCAATTCTTGATGTAGAACCATTATGCAACAGATGTGGTACCGCATCTAATGACCCAAAGATCGTCTTTCGGTGTGCAACTTGTGGAAAACATCTTCAAGGGGCGGATTTGCTTGCAGGTACAGGGTTGGCATACTATCCAAAAAATGAACCGTAACAGTTTTGTCGCACGTTGTTTTGCGTGACAGAGGAGTGAGTTTACAAATGTCACTAAGTACAATTAATGTAGGAGTCATCAAGCTTGGGGCGATTGCATCAGCGCCTCTTCTCGACCTCATTTTTGATGAACGTGCAGAACGTGATGACATCAATGTTCGAGCTTTCACAAGTGGTGCAAAAATGGATCCAGAATCCAGTGTTGGACCAGCAGAAGCAGTCATTGCTTGGGCACCGCATCTTGTTCTGATTGTGAGTCCAAATGCAGGATTACCAGGACCAACTAAAGTCAGAGAGATGTTAGCTGAAGCCAAGCTCCCAACAATCTCAATCTCAGATGGACCTGCAGCAAAAGCGTTCTACAAGAAGAATGAAGAAGGCAAGAAGAAACCTCATGTTCTTGATAAACAGGGATTCATAGTGATCCCAGCGGATTCCATGATTGGTGCTAAGAAAGAGTTTCTTGATCCCACAGAGATGTCCCTCTTCAATGCATACACTATCAAAGTCTTGTCAATCACAGGTGTAGTAAGGGCAATTCAAAATGAACTAGACAAAGTTGTCGCGGCTCTACAAGCTGGCGAGACACCTGAATTACCAAAGTTGAAGCTAACTGCAGAGAAAGCTGTCAAATGTGGATATTTCAAGAATCCGTATGCAAAAGCAAAAGCATTAGCAGCTCTTACAATATCAGAAGCAGTCGCAGAGGTAACATCAACGGGATGTTTCAGGACAAAAGAGGCTGAGAAATATATTCCTCTTGTAGCAGCTGGTCATGAGATGATGAGAGCGGCAGCTATTCTAGCTGACGAAATTCGGGAACTTGAGAAGTCTGAAGATTCAGTGCTTAGAAATCCACACGTTTCAAAAGGCAAGGTTAAGACGAAGACAGCACTTATGGACAAGCCGAAGTAGTTCAAACTACTTCTTCTTCTTCTTAACTGTCTTCTTTACGACTTTCCGTGCGTCTTTAATGATCTTCTCAGCTCGATCGACACTAAGCCCGTCAATCTTCTGGGCTAGCCTTTTAGCTGACTCACCAGCCAACTGCGCGGCGGATTCATACCCCGCCGCAAACAGTTTTTTCTCTAAACTTTCTCCAATCCCCGGGACTCTCCTAAGGGGAAGCATTTCTTTGAACTCATCACCCAAAATATCATCCAACTCGCTATCACTGACATCTGTACTAGCGTCAATGATGTCAAGCTGACTTCGAATTGATGCAAAATCATCAGCGTGGACAAATGCATCAACTGTCCTCTTCACTTGTCGTTCATCAAAATTGAAATCTAGGTCTTCCATTTCGATTTCCCGACCAAGCGTTATTGGTAAGGGGCCAGTAAGATACAATGCACCTAGAGAGAGAAGGATAGCCACCTGTCCTCCAACTGATTGTAATAAATCAGGAGCATCAAAAGTGATTCCAAGTATAACTACATTGATTTCCAAACCCCAAAATAGTGTCATATAACCCAAAAAGAAGAACCAATATAGTGAGAGCCTCAATCCCTTAGTCTTTACAGAACCAAGTTCCGGCCATATTAGAAGTAAGCATAATCCAAGCAAGTAACCTTCTACGAACCTCTCTGAGATTAGTAAGGCATCCAAAAGACCAGTATCATAGAAAGTGGATCCAAAGATGGTCAAGAGTCCCATTATGAGGATTATAAAACGAAAGGCGGTTTTTCTTCCTAGACGATCAGCCATGAATCCAGCCAGAATAATTGATACAACAAAAGGCACCATCTCAAAAATACCAAGATTGGTTGAATCAGTCAACGGCCAAAAGCCGAGGCTAATTAAGTTCTGTTTAGTAACTGTATACCATAGTAGATGCGCACCTAAAATGAGTGTCATAGGGATGAAGTACTTGAATGAGCTTCCTGCGATTGTTAATGATGCACGGGCAACTCTCCAAGGTCTGAATGCGGCTGAGATGATGACTGCTATTATGGATAGGAGTGCTGGCAAAGCAATATCATTTGTTAGAACTGCAGCTATAACAGAGCCCTTCAGAACACCATAGATCGTGAAGACGATAACAGCGGTTGCAAGGAAGATAGCCACCGTTCTCCCTCGAAATCGAAGGACAACACTCTGGTTTATCCGGGCAGACCATGCGATTAACATAAGTGCAAGACAACCAAAGGTAACTGTTGAAAGCAAGATTGGATAAATCTCCGAATATCCAGGAATAATTTCCATTATACTGAGAATTCCAACAAGGCTAGGTAATATTGCGGCTAGATACATTAGGAAATCATGTTTTCTAATTCGATCAACAAGTAGACCTGAAAGTGGCAAAGCAATGGTGGCAGTCAGAGCTCCGTATCCTAGGAGACCATAATGTTCAGGAAGAGATAAACCAAGATATGCGAATAAGGATCCTGAAAGAAGTCCAGTGATAACGAAGATAGAGAAAGCCATGGGAACTGCAACTAGTACGTAAATAACCATGGTCTTCAATGGAAATTCTCGATACTCCAGCAAAACCTTTCCACCTTTCACGAAGAGCGATTCATTATCTAGTTATGGATGTTTCGGGCTGGCTCACAAATTTATAGGCGATATCTTAAAGACCATTCAGAATCTGGAAAAATGTAGGAGAGAACATGTTTGGTCGAAAAACTCGGTGTCAATGAGTTTATGGTTCTTACAAGTGGTGGTACTCCTATTTTCCACTTCTCAAAGACCGAGAAAAGAAAATTAGACGAGTTATTGTCAGGATTTCTGAGTGCAATCACAAGTTTTGCTACCGAGTTTGGAGAGAAGTCAGTTCAGAGCCTCTCGTTTGAAGGGTCAGAACTTCTCTATGAGCAGTTCGGAACAGATTATCTATTCATCTTTCTGGTTGAATCTGGGTCATCAGAGAAAGTATTGAGAGTTGTCTTAAGGGAACTTACTAAGAGATTCATTTCAAGATATCAAGACGAATTGAAGATTGAAATCCCAGTCTTGGATGTTTTCTTAGATTTTGAAAAGGATGTTCGTAGCGTCTTCTCATATTATGAGGGAATTCTTGTTGTTATGTCGAACTTGAGTGCCTTTGTGATTCCACAGATAAACAAGGATAATCTTGACATCGCTATAAGATCTGGAGGATTCTTGGATGAGTTTCATAGAGACCTCGGTAACTCAGGCAATAGAGTTCTTTCCGTTATAGATGGAAATACATCACTATATGACATTAGCAGAAATCTTGGTTTGTCGGAATCTATAATTTCAGAGGTTGTAGAATATTTAGCCATAAGGGGTTTACTACGAGTTTCAAAGTTGTGTCCACTAATTCATGAGAAAGATGCCCGTTTCGATGCATATCTCGATTTGATTGGCTTGCCAAGTAAAGACTATCAGTTACTTGACCGTGCGAAGTCACTATGCAATGGCCAACGGTCACTAGTCGAGATCGGTGAGCGTCTTGGTGTTGTCCCGGAACAACTCTATGAAGTCCTTGAGAAGCTTGGCGATGAGGTAGAGTGGAAACTTATTGAGGTAAGTGGACTTGTTGAGAAACCATAACTCCGGATTTTTCTGACAAAGCTATTAAGTGGTTTTACACCTCACTGGGAACAGCTCTGGTATTGGGAGGAAGACTCCTTGGTAAAAGAAATCATTGTGCTCCGAGAAGGTGGAATTCTTCTTTTCCACTACAGTGTTAGCGGTACTCGGAAACTTGATGAACTTGCAGCAGCATTTCTCTCCGCAGTTGGTTCTTTTGCCAAAGAAGTAAGTCATGACAGGATTACGGTCATGTCATTTGCACAAAACAAACTAGTCTGGGAGAGAAAAGGAGACCTCTATTTCATTGCATTAGTATCAGAGGATGATAGTGGAGAAATACATCGGGTTATTCTTCAAGATCTAGCTGAGCAGTTCGTGAGCACCTTCTATGAAGAGCTTAGAAGAGAGCTGCCTAATTCGAAGAAATTCAGACCTTTTGCAGACGTAGTTGAGATTACGCTTCAGAAGTTTAATGGCATACCCGGACTTGCCAGACGCTACAAGACCATCCTTCTTCCTGCACAGGAACTTAACAAGCTAAAACGAGTATTATCGGAAGTGGAGGTTAACCGGGATATTCTCAGAGGAGGGATGATAACCTTTGAGGGTCACGTTGCTGTTTCGAATCTGAGAGCCTATGAACTCGAGGCGGCTCTTGACTTTGTCCCATCAGTAGTAGAAAAAGTTGAGATAAAGGAACACTCAAGTCTTGAAAAAGGGAATGCATTCCTCTTGATCAAGATTCCAAAAAAGGGGGTAACAGCATTTGTTGTAAAGCTTGGTCTGGAAGAAAAAACCTACCTGGATCTTGTAAATCCCTTCACCTCTCTTTTGCAGTTAACAAGTTTTGAGAATGCAAGGAAGTTTGAACCCGATAAAGTAGAAGGGCCAATATCATTCTATGACTTTGATGTCGTAGAAGCAGCAGTCCCGATTGAAGATATTCGAAGAGAAACAAAGATGTCACTATCTTCATTTTCTGAGAGTATTCAATCAGGAGCACTTCGTATGGTGAATGCGATAAGTGAAACATCCACGGTATCAGAAGTGGTTGAGATAAGCGGGCTCATTAAAGAACAAGCAGATGAGATAATCGCACAACTTATCGCAAAAGGAGTCGTCAAAATCTCAAAGCTGTTCCCAGTGATGGAAGACCGAGATGAGAGATTTGTTGCATATCTCGAAGTCATAGGAATTAAGAAAAGGGATTTTGATATTGTCAACTCTATCTGGAAATACTGCAATGGTAGTCTCTCCATTAGGGAGATATCTGATAAGTCTGAGATTCCAGCTCAAAGAATACTGGATGTACTCAGAACTCTTGGAAGTCATGTAAAATGGTTAAAGGAACGTGTACTTAGTCATGTCAGGTAAAATCGTATCGATACACAGTTTTCGGGGCGGCACAGGAAAATCCAACATCGCAGCAAATCTTGCAGCTGCAGCCGCATTGGATGGCAAACGAGTTGCAGTAATGGACACAGACATGGCTTCTCCTGGTATCCACGTCATTTTCGGAATGGGCAGAGAGAAGATGAAATACACACTCAATGATTACCTAAGAGGATCATGTGATATAACAGATACATGTGTGGATTTGACAGACAGGTTGAATATCAAGGCAGGTAGATTATTCCTAATTCCCAGCTCTATGACTGCAACAGACATCACCAGAATCCTTAGGGAAGGTTACGAAGTTGGCGACTTAAAGAAGGGATTCACTGATGTCATTAAGAAGAAGGATCTGGATTACCTCATCATTGACACTCATCCAGGACTCGATAGAGAAACATTACTCTCGATGGCAACAGCTGATTACTTGTTCGTGGTGGCAAGGATTGATGAACAAGATCTACTTGGAACTGCTGCTACATTGAGCGTTGCGAGAAAGCTACAGGTTCCAGATATTCGAATTATAATCAACAAGAAACCAGGAATATACGAGAACAAAGCTATCATCAAAGAGGTTGAGCAGAAGTTCAAAACCACGGTGGCAACAATCATTCCTCTTCTTCCACTTCTGATAGAAGCAGGGAGCCGCTATGTAGTGACACTCAGACATCCGGATAGTGAGTTCACAAGGAACATAGATGACATTTACAGACTGATGAAGTAGAGTTTCACTAAAATATCCGTGGAATGTAGATGATGAAAAGAGCAATTATAAGTATAATTAAACTCACTATGAGAAGCAGGGGGAGGAGAATATCTGAGGTTGTATTTTCATCCACGGCCATAGCATATTACTCCAATATTAGTATAGACTCCAGAGTATATCAAATTGGTCCTAAGCAAAACACTTCTATCTAGATTTGGAGTTGAAGATGCAAACCGGAGGTATTGTAAGATTGGATATTGATGTGAGGTTGGCAACTGCACAAGATAGGTCAATGATTGAGGAGTTCTATGTTCGAGAAGGAAAAAACTTCCAGCAATTAATACAACATTCCTCCTCTACTCCGGTTGGTCCAAGTAGCGAAACAATGTTCGTGGTAGCTCTCATTAGGGGTATGGTTGTAGCGGCGTTGAAATTGGACATCGCAAAGGATCCCTCTGTAGGAAAAGTTGGATTCATTCGATATTTCGAGATTGAGGATGAGCTTGAGGATACTGACCTTGGAAAAAAGATGCTAGAGAAATCGAATGAGATTGCTGAGGACAAAGGACTCCGAGCTCTAAACACAGTGTTTGATGTTTCAAGGGCGGACCTTTTTGATTTGTACACAGAGTCTGGGTATAAAGAAGAAAGAAAAGAAGTCCATCTTCGAAGGGATTTCCGTCCGGGTGTATTTGATTGATGGTCTTATGACACCAGTGATGTTAGGCCAAGTTCTTTGATAGTCTTGGTTTTGGGAATTCCATCAGTTCCCCAGCCCATCAGTTCATAGTATTTTTCTAAGGACTTCTCGAAGTCCTCTTGATTTACGAAAGCTTTCATCCCCTTTGCCGGACCACTTTTTTCACCCTCCCAGAATCTCTGAGGAAGGACATCATCCTCCTTCGTTAGTCCCTCGCGGATGTTGAAAAGTCGTGATAATGTTTCAACGCGATGAGTGAATTTCAAGATGCTCTCCTCATTATAGTTTAGACCTGTTGCACCATTGAGCATTCGAATATTCTGTTCCTGAGATAGAGGAAAATGATATGTGAAGTGACAAACAACCAAGCTGTCCCGGAGTATCTTAATGCCGCGTTGGTCAATCATCGATTCTATCACATCGATTGCAGACGAATCAGGTTGGTCTGTTGTTTGTGGCCAACCACGCAAATGACTACAGCCAACATCAGCTGTTGCATATGAAAGGCCCATTCCTTTTTTCCCGCGGGGATCCCAAGCAGGCGGGTCAAACCCTTTCACATGAACTGCAAAGGACTCACTCCCTTTGCCAATCTCCTGCGCAGCATGACGTGTTCCTTGGGCTAGAATTGCACCAATTCCTTCTTTCTGTGCAATCATCTGCAGCAGCTTCTTTGCACCTTCAAAATCACCAAACGGAAGGGGAAATCCAATATCTGCTTCAGAGAGAATACCCCGCTCATAGGCTTCCATTGTGAAAGCAATCATTCCACCAGCACTTATTGAATCGATTCCAAGCTCATCACAGAGGTAGTTCAACTGGAATACGCATTGTGCATCATTGATCCCAAGATTTCCTCCACACAATCCTAAGGTTTCATATTCTACTGTTGAATCAATGTAAGTTCCTGGAGAGAGCGGATTTTCTGTCTTGTATGCATGCGTACAACGCATTATGCAATGCGGACATGAAAGATGATTCCCACTATACCATTTCTCGAATCTTTCCGGAGTCAGTGGTTCATATCCTTCAAAGTAACCATTCTGAAAGTTTCTAGTTGGGAACTGCCCACGTTCATTCGAAACTTCCACAAGAAAGGGGGTTCCATATTTTTTGAAATCAGTGTCAGGTTTTTCATTCCATGCGCTGGTGATTTCCTTATTCACCTCACGAATTTCATCACGATTGTCCGCGTCAATCTTTCCAGTGCCTCTAACTACTACACCTTTCAATAGTTTCGAACCAAGAACAGCTCCTGCGCCGCCGCGTCCAGTTTGATGAGCAAGTTCACAACAACCAGTTGCGTTCAAAACAAGACTCTCGCCAGCTGGACCAATGACATAGACAGCTGAACCCTTTGTGGTCTGCTCATGTAAAAGTTTGGTCGCCTCATGAGTTCCTAACCCTTGGAGTGATTGACTATCCCGAAATTCGACAACATCATTCTCAATGACTAGAGTAGTAAGTTTCTTTGATTTTCCAGTTATACAAAGAGCATCGAATCCCGCATTCTTAATCTCTCTGCCTAATGGACCTCCACAGTGAGTATCTAGAAACAGACCTGAAACAGGTGACTTCGTTACAAGCGTCCATCTTCCCACATTTGGAGCAGGTAAGCCTTGGAGTGGCCCTGTCATGAAAAATAGGATGTTATCAGGACCCAATGGATCAGTCCCTGTTGGGAGATTCTTATAGAGGAGGTATGTACCCAGCCCTTTTCCTCCGACAAATTCTTCATAGATTTCAATGGGTAAATCTTCAACTCGAGATGTTTTTGTTGTTAAATTAGCCCAAAGGATTTTGCCATTCCAGCCTTTCATGTGCATCACTTCAACATTGATGAATTCTTTGGTAGTCCTTTAATCAATCTCAATCTTTGTGATAGTTTCAAGATCGATATCCCTAAGATTAGAAATTATAGCCATCAGCACACCACTGATGACATTTGAAACAAAGTCATTCATTTCAATTTCTTTTCCTTTAACATATAGTACGAAATCTGAGGTCATCTTAATACCTCCATAGAGAAAACAATTGATTGGTCATATTAAGTGTTATAGATACGACGATGACCAACAAGAGTAATTGAAGATTTTACTTCTGGAGCCGAGTCCGATACGCATTTATACCCTTAACCTTCGTACCATCGCGACTGATGGTGACCATCACCAAGTGAGGAATTCAAATATGGCTCAATTGAGTTCATTAAAGTCAATAATTAGTGGTGCAGATCAAGAGAGTGAAAGAATCGGCAGAATAGCAGGTTTTGGTAGTATCTTTGGCATTATTGCCGCAGCTTTTGGCCTTCTAATTGGTAAAACACTCATCCCTATTTCGTTAAACTGGGAAGTACAAAGTGTTGTACCCTTTGAATGGGTTATCGAAGATACTCCGCTGTTTGCCTTCTATGTATCTATATTCATGGGATTAATAGCTGTAAGTTTTCTATTCCAAGCAATTGGATCAAGAAATCTTGGTAGTTATCTTGGTAGTGGATTCATGAATGTGTTCTGGGCGGGATTCATAATTTCCATTGGAGCAGCAATCTTTATCCCAGTAGAATTCGAAACTGTGGTTAGCCAATCTCTAATTCCTGGGTTTTTAATCCCAGTTTACTTCTTTGGTTCATTTTTAGCAATTGTATGGCAAATAGCGGCTGTAGTCTTTACCGATTCAAGTAAAACATGGATTGGATTCCTCGCAGGTTTATTGAACGCATTGTTCATTCCAGTCCTTGCTATTAGCCAAGCATTGAATCCATTGCTAATCTATGCAGCATATGGCATTCTATTAGTCGGTCAAGTGATGAGCTTAATATTCTGGTGGTCGCCATTCAGCACGATTCGCGAGTTCGCAAGAAGTCCGGAAAAAGCCAAATTCGCCTTCGGAGTCAGTGGAGTCTTGACCTTTCTACTCGGACTCATTGCGGTTTTCAATGGACCATTAGGCGAATCTTCAGGAGTGCCGGTGTGGCATCCGTGGAGTATTCTAACTAATGAAACAACATACCGCACAAATCCAGCATTGATATTTGGACTTGTTTCATTCATGATGTTTTGGATCATGCTATCTCCTAGATTAGGAGCACGTGAACTGAAGGCTACAGCAATTGGGGATGATATTGTCAAAGGTGGCAACAAATACTTCATGCTATTTCTAGGGGTACTTGGCATCATTGCTGCAGGACAAGGTGGAGCTTATATTGGTGGCGTTGGAGCTTGGGGCTTTTTTATGGTAGTAGCTCCTGCAGGTGTCATGTTCTTGATGGGTGCATCATATACTGCGAAAACGGATATGGTAACTGGCGTTCCTCTGGTTGTTGGATCTGTTTTCATAATGATTCATCCTTACGTTCTCCTGCCACTGGTTCTCTTCTCATGGATTCTCATAATTATTACACAAGTGTTTCTTATGATCGAGTCTTGGTGGAGAGGTTTAACTGGATTCTCACAAGGAGCACTAGCAGTCATTATTAGTCTAACAACATCAGTAGCTATTATTTTCTTCATGCTAGGTGTCCTTGGTAGTGGCCCATTGGCTCTTTGGCCAACAAACAGATGGTTCAATATTACATTGTTACCTAACATCCCTGCCTCTGTTCAGGGACCTCTTATCATTGTCTTACCATTACTCGTGCTTCTAGTGCGGAATGTTTCACTTTCCGGATATGCTCATGGTAGAGGATATTCATCAGGTGGAATCTTGATGGGAATCAGCGTCTTATTTGCATTTATGATTCCAGTTATTGCAGGTAATCAAAGCGTTGCGCATCAAGCAAACACTGGAGCAGCACTCCTACTTGCACTTTATTCAATCAGTGTTGTTTTAGTGATGTCTTTGAACATCAATCTTGCAAACGATGTTGAGGAACAAGGTCATGGATTTGAGGGTACACTAATAAAAGTAGCAACAATAGCAGCTCTGATAGCAGCTGCTGTAGTAATCGTTCTTGTTCTGATAGCCTTTGCACCGGCACAGACATCTCCAGGGCAGATTGCTACAATGATTTCCATCATGGTCACATTTGTTGTTAGTAGTGAAATACTCTCCATTTTGGGTTGGTTACTAGCGGGAATTCGGTTGGGTATGTTGAAAGAAGGCTTCAAATTACAAAGACTGTAGAACATCACTATCTTATAGGATAAGTGAGAAACATTGGCTCCCAAAGTGAAAGGCATTACAACCTACTCTGAGGGAGCCTCTGTCGCAGTACTGTTAATCCATGGTTTTGGTGCATCATCCGATGAGTTAGCAACCCTACATGATCATCTCTCCACAAAGGGATATTCCACATTTTCAGTCCAGTTAGCAGGACACGGGACAACACCCGAAGATTTCAAAGCAACAACATGGGAAGATTGGTATCAATCGGCTAAATTTGGGCTTGAACATGTTCTTTCGTGGAATACAAAATATGTCTTCATCGTTGGCTTTTCGATGGGAGGTTTACTCTCTTTACTTCTTTCCTCAGAAGAAGGCAAAATAGATGGATTGATAGCTATTGCTCCAGCACTGAAAATACCAGGGTTTCTCTACAAACTTGTACCAGTCTTGAAGTATTTCATGAAATGGAGAGATGTTGACATCGAAGCTGCTCAACAAGTCTATGACGTGAAACGATTCAAACTAAACAGAGAACCAGTTTCTGCGTATCACGAGTTGATGAAACTTCAGAAGGTTGTTAAGAGGAATCTAGGGAAAATCACAATTCCCACAATAATTATTCAGGGAACTGATGACAAAACTGTTGATCCTGAAGGTGCACAGATTATTTACGAAACGATTTCTTCAGAGAAGAAAGAACTGTATATGATTGAAGGAGCTGAGCATGTAATCAGTTGCCATCCTACAAGAGTTGAAGCATATCCCCATATCATCAAATTCATTGAGGAAATTGTGGGCTAAGTGAAACTTCTCAGGATGTCTAGCGCTACATCAGGATAATCCGTGATAATTCCATCAACACCAATTCCAAAAAGCCGCTTCATCGTTGCGGTATCGTTTACAGTCCAGGGATACACTCGAAGCGCGTGCATTTGAGCATCTTTGACAAGATTTGCAGAAACCAACTTATGATCAGGATTAATTGCATTTGCCCTTAAATCAACAGCATATTGTACAAGGTCTTTCATTTTGTCTTTAATCAATATGGCAGTAGCAGAATTGCTGCTAATCTCTTTGATTGTGGAAAGAGCACCATGGAGGAATGATGATATTATGATAGAATCATTCATTCCTGTCTTTTCAACCAAATCTAGAACCTCCTCCTCAACTCCAATCACCTTTAATTCAATGTTTACCTGGATTTTTCCAGAGGCAAAAGACAATACGTCTTCGAGTAATGGAATTCTTTCACCATCACCCGCATCCATCTTCATAAGTTCTTCATAGGAAAAATTATGAACCTCACCAGATCCATCAGTTGTCCGGTCCACAGTTTTGTCGTGGATGCAGACTAATTGTCCATCAAGAGTTTCATGAACATCGAGTTCAATCATCTGTGCACCCAGCTCATATGCTCTTCTAAATGACAGAATCGTATTCTCAGGAGTATATGCTGATGCCCCTTTGTGTGCTATGACAATCTGAGTTCCCAAAGGTATCACTCTCTCGATTTGAGATCGTATCAGGTCGCTCACTCTGCATCATCAGGACGCGCAAGTCCAGTCCCGCCGCATCGAGGACAAGTACTCATCTCATCACCACTTCTAATCATACCTGTACCCTCACAATAATAGCAATCATCACTAGGGACCTCTAGTGATCTCTCGACACCTCTAGCAAATGCTGCTCCAACTCCTACTAGGACCACAGCAAAAAACATCAAGAATAGCGAAACAATATACAAACCGGGTATTGGTAGAATTAGAAATAGTGTCGATAGAAATAGAGCGATTCCGAGAACAACTAATAGTAACCCAATTGTTTTTCGATCCATTGTCAATACCCATCCCTGAGGATGAAGGGACTCCAATAGTTTCCTGCTTTATAATTTGTGGAGCCGGATAAAGACAATGAAACAATAGGTAAGTGGAAGCGTCGGCAATAAATAAGAAAAATCATCAAATTTTTAGTCCCTACTACCATAATCCATTCATCACATTTCTTGGATTAACTATTTTGTCAATGGTCGTAAGCTGTTTCAGACTTCGTGTTCAAATTGCCATAGAGTCTAATGAAACACTGGAAGTAAATCACCCGAAATGATAATAGTGTGCAATGAAGTTAATAATTGAATACGGGAGACAAGAAGATGTCAAGAACAGACCTCTTTGCTAAATATACACAAATCTATGCAAGAGCTCGGGCAAAGGAAATAGTGCCAGATGGAACCTTTGTGCGACAATTGATTGATATTCCGCGAAGAGATTACGATGTTGGTGTTTTCTTTAAATCAAAAAGGAAGAAGAGAGTTGTTCAGCTTTTCTTGGGAGGACCTATTCCAGCCGAAGTCGGCACTCAGGAAGGCTTTCTGGAAACAGAAGACTCAACGTATTTGAGTCGGAATATTCTCTCAAATTTCAAAGCAGTGGACTTTCTTAGAGTTGTGATATCAGCTGGAGAAATTCTAACGAAGAAAGAGCAACGAGTTGAATTTCTGAAAACAGGACAAAGAATGATAGATGTTGTGTTGAGGAAATCTCGTAATATACTTCATGTCGGAGAACTAGATCCATTCAGGTTTGATAGAAAGGTAAGAACATTGAGTGAGTTTCTTAGTTTAGAACTCAAAATGGATAAGGTTTCCACAGAAGCAGCCTCGATACCATTCAATGTTGCAGCACCAGATTACATCCTTCTTGCAGATGGTTCGATAATCGTGGTTGATGATGAGCCTCGCGTACCTCAAACAGAGTTTTATCTAGTTGGTGGAATTGGGTATAGATTTGACCGTACAGAGGGAGCCATAAGTGAGGAAAGGTTGTTCAGAACAACTACGGACCTGTCCCCTCAGGGAATTGACGAAGCATACATTGATGGAATGATTAGAAGAGTGACAGAGGATTTCCAGAACAGACTCCACTCTTTGATTTTCGCGGATGTATGGAAGAAGGGAAAATCCGGACCAGTGGGAGTAAACTTTGGTGGAGACCTCCTTGTCAAAGCTGAACCCAGTAGTGAAATCTGGGCAGGTGTCTTCGAGGTATACGTGAAATCACCTAAAGCATGATTAAGTCAAATGCATCAATTGCCATGAACACTGCACGATAAGCATAGATTCTGAAAGTGTAAGTTGCTACTCCAGACGTAACTGTGTCAATTGCTGAACGGAGGGAAGGCAGTGAATCAGAACCGAATGCATTCAAGTATGATGGAAGGGAGTCTATAGTGATTCGACTCACACCATGACCCAGAATTAGTGCGATATCATTTACAAATACATCAAGGTCTTCATACACACCATCGGGTCTTCCTAGTGTGTCAGTTGAATTTCCTACTTCTCCGATTCTCAGGCTCACTGGTGACCAAAGTCCGTTCACAGTACTAGAGTATGAATGAACAAGATATTCACCAACATCTCCATTCATCTCATAGGAGAACCTTGAACGGCTACATGAAACAGAAACCTGATCCCACTCCCTGAGAGATGCAGGTGTAACGCCACACAGTTTCATAGCAGTTGGATCACCATCAAGGTAGTCATCTACTGCGAAGGTTTCAATCAACAGCCCCGTTTGAAGACCAGAATCCATTGCATCATCGTGGAGTTGTGCTGATGCATTCATAATACGGGTCGCATCCACGGAATAGATTGATGCTCTCATGAGCGCACCAAAACCAATGAGGTCAAGGCTTCTGGTTCGCACCATCAGTTCTTGCCACTCGCTTCTTGAGAGAGTCATATCAAAGAGGATGAATTCAGGAACATTGGTTATGTTTGCTAACTCCACATCCACTAATTGGCTCAATGCACTCCTGTGACTTTCATAGATGTCTTCGATTAATTCTGTGGTCGCAAGTGTTTCAGGATTGACACCTGCTAGAGTGGCTCGGTTGGCAGTCAGTGTAATCGAGTAGAGAATAGCAGTATCATTGAGAGCAACTAACCAATTTCTCAATCTAGTCCAAGATGTTGTATCGCTCTCAAAGACATGAAGGTCGAGATAGAATTGGTTGGAAAGAATATCAGAGAGAAGCTGTGAAGTTGGTGTCACATTCTGATATGGATAATCAAATGTTGCAAGTGGAACGCTAAGCCTAATCTCTGAAATGGTTGCTACAGGTACATTCGCAATTGGATTTTGACCCATTATAACAATAGAAATCGGGAATGAGAGTCCCAGTAAGTTGACGAACAGAAAGTATGCAATAACTTTCTTTCCAGCTTGTCGCAGCTTTCCACGAGGTCTGAAACGTCCCATAAAAAAGAGAGCCACTCCTGCAACGAGATTGAAACCCAAACAGATTAGGAAACCACGAATAAGAATTGATAACATCGCGAAAAAGACTGTGCAGATGGTCAAGAAGAAGAAGTTCCATGCCGCGGTTCGGCCAAGATAGTATGCACGAATCATGATTGGCAGGATTATCATCATTGGTAGTATGTAGAACGCAATAGGTAATGAGTCCATGAAGCCTACACCACTCAAAGTCATTCTGAGTGTGACAGAAAGAAGCGCGTACATGATTAGTATCATGTTTGCAACTAGAACTAGAGTGATGAATCGGTGAAGAAAAAGATCATATTTTGGAAGTGCATTCACACGGCGTCGCACATTTCTTCGGGCTTCAAGTAACTGACTCATTTATCTTCCCTCTGGATTCAAACTACAGAGTAGATAAGGTTGATGGGCTTAACCTTTAAGATGATGCGGTATTGGTTTCAAGGTGTGAGTGATTGACTAGCATGTATGATGTAGTTGTGATAGGAGCAGGTCCAGGCGGAGCAACTGCTTCTAGACATCTTGCCAAGAGGGGAGTGGATGTCTGCATGATTGACAAGGATACATTTCCCCGCGACAAACCATGTGGTGGTGGATTCTCACGAAGCATCATTGATAAATTCCCATACCTCAAGCCACGGGTTTCTGATTTCGTGAAAGGTATTGCAAAGGTAGGAGTGTTACATTCACCAAACAGAGAGATTGTTCTTGAAGGTCGAGTCGATATGGCAGTGACACTTAGAACTGATTTTGACAATGTTCTGTTTGAAGAAGCAATTGATGCAGGAGCAACACCACTTATTGGTTCAAGAGCTAAAAAAGTAGCGATTCGTGACGATGGTATCTCTGCTGAGCTCTCTAACGGAGAAACTGTCAGCGGGAGAGTCTTGATTGGAGCAGACGGTGTCACAAGCATGGTGGCAAGAGAAACTGGACTGAATCGAAGATGGCCAAGTTCAAGTGTCACAGCATGTAGAGTGTGTGAGGTTCCAGCATCAACCAATGAGATAATCAACAGGTACACTGATGATTTGAAATACCACTTTTTCGCAAACTTAGGAGGAGAACCAGGATATAGTTGGATCTTTCCAAAACGAGAAACAATCAACGTCGGAATAGGGATTGTAGGAACCCATGCACAGGGTTTGCCATCAAAGTTTGATGCTTTTGTGCGGTTTCTAATCACACAGGATCTCCTACCCAAAGCCCCAGACCTAAGTGGAGCGAAAGGAGCTCTAGTACCCACGGGAGGTCCAATCAAACAAACGGTTGTTGACCGAGTCATTTTACTTGGTGACTCTGCGGGTCAGGTCAGTCCAATCACTGGGGGAGGCATCTCTTATGCAATGAGTGCTGCACGATATGCCGCAAAAGTACTTGCATCAGTCTTGGAGGAAGACAAAGTTGATGCTTCAACATTGAATATCTACCAACGACTATGGCAGAGAGACTTTGGCGATGACTTCAGGAAACAACTTCTTGCTCAGAAGATCTTCACTGGCCCATTCACAGATCTTCTCTTTTTCATAGGTAGCAAAGATGAAAGAATACAGTCGATAGTTTCTGAGTCAATGGCAGAATCATCTAATGGCGACATAGATGTGAAACAACTAGTTCTTCGCACATTGAAAGTGTGTCTTCGAGAGGCATTTCACATTTGAGCATATCTGAATCTATCGGAAGGGATAAATGCCAACCATTGAATGCCGAGTTAATCCGCCTCTCATTGAGGAAGAGAGGAGATGTGAAATTGGATAGACCATGGTACAAGAATTATGTTGGCGATACGCCACAAGAAATCGAGATAACTGATGGCCCTCTTTGGGAACTCTTTGACAATGCAGTCAAGAAGTATCCAGAGAATATCGCACTCTATTATGAAGGGGTTAAAATCACGTATCAAGAACTCGGAGAACTAGTTGACAGAGCAGCTAATGGTTTTACTAAACTAGGTGTTAAGAAAGGTGACGTTGTGGCCTTAATGCTCAATAATTGTCCACAGTTTGTCATTTCTTATTATGCAGCATTGAAATGTGGAGCTACTATCACACCAGTCAATCCATTGGCTGTGCCAAAGGAACTACGTATCTATTTACAGGATTCTGGTGCAAAGACCATTGTGGTGTTGAACTTTTTCTATAAGGTAGTTGAAGCAGTCCGTGATGAAACAAACCTTGAGAATGTGATTGTAACAGCGGCTTGGGATATGATGAGTAAGATAAAACAGATTCTTGCTCCAAAGCTCGTCTATCGAAAAGAGATGAAAGAAGTCCCACCTCTTCGCGAGGGTGACCATCTTTGGAATGACTGGTTGGCTGACACAGTTCCGGAAGCACCTTCAGTTTCTATCAATCCTAACAAGGACATTGCAGTATTCCAGTTTACTGGAGGCACTACCGGTATTCCAAAAGCGGCTATGCTCACTCATGACAATCTAAAAGCCAACTGCGAACAGTGTTCAGCATGGATGGCTTGGATGGCTGAACGAGGTAAAGAGTCGTTCGTTGCTGCCTTACCAATGCAACACATATTTGGTCAGACGATTTCTATGAACCTAGCAATTACCTGGGGCTCAACAATCGTACTTGTACCTAATGCAAGAGACATCAAGCACTTGCTTGAATTAATCGATAAAACAAAACCAACCTTCTTCCCAATTGTAGCAACATTAGCAATCTCTATGTATAGTCATCCGGAGGTTTCAAAGTATGATATTACTTCACTGAAGCTCTCAATAGCGGGAGCGATGGCATTACCTCCAGAAGTCACGAAGAGATTTGAAGATGCAACAAACTCGATTATCATTGAAGGTTATGGACTGACTGAAGCATCACCAGTGACCCATGCTAATCCTCTGGATAAAGAACTTCGGAAAATTGGAGCAATAGGTCTTCCATTTCCAAGCACTGATTGCAAGATTGTTGACTTGGACGACCGTTCTAAGGATTTGCCTGTCGGAGAAGTGGGTGAACTCGCTGTAAAGGGCCCACAAATCATGGCAGGATATCATAACAAACCAGATGAAACAGCAGATGTTCTAAGAGATGGCTGGTTGTTCACAGGAGATATCGCAAAGATGGATGAGGATGGATGGACCTACATTGTAGACAGAAAGAAAGACCTGATCAATGCATCAGGTTACAAGGTCTGGCCAAATGAGGTTGAAGAGGTACTCTTTGAACATCCAAAAATCCGTGAGGTTGCAGTCATTGGGATCCCCGATGAAACACGTGGTGAAACTGTCAAGGCATTCGTTGTTCTTGAGGAAGGAGAGTCAATGACCCTCGAAGAACTCAGAACATATAGCAAAGAGAAGATGGCTATTTACAAGGTTCCTACTGACGTTGAATTTGTGAAGGATCTTCCAAAAACTCAGGTAGGCAAAATTCTACGAAGAGAACTTCGTGAACAGGAAGACTAGTAACATCAATCGGCGGCGTGCAAACGCCTCCGATTAGTTACTTTTTCTAATCTCCAGGTTGCAGGATATCAGTCTGCAGATTCTCGATTAGTGAGAGTACTTCAGGTCGTCCTAGCAATTTGCGACGAGTCTCACTAAGGTTGTTTATAACACACGCAACTCCAACAATCTGAGCTCCTAATTTCTCAACAACCTTTGTTACAGCAAGTACCGATGTACCCTGAACCAACCAATCATCGACAATAGCAACACGGTCACCAGCATCGATTGAATCAGAAACCAGAGCAAGACGACGGTCAGCGAATTTACTTGAAGGTAGAATTTCAACTGGTCGTTCATAATCATCTGGCAAATAAGCAATAGAACGAGCAGGAACAATTCCGCAACCTAGATAGTAAGCTATAGCACTACCAAGAGCCAGACCTCTTTGTTCAATCCCTATTACCTTATTTGGTCGAACTTCAACGAGTGGCTTGGCAAGAGTGACTACAGCCTCATGGAAGACACTTGGGTGTTCGAGAAGTCTACTGATGTCACATACAGCAGTTCCAGGTTCTGGCCAATCTTGGATTACTTCAACATACTCCGTGAAATCTACATCAACCATTATTTCAACCTGAGCTGGGTTAAGCTGAGGAAGATTTTATTCTTTCTGTATCACTTAATGTAATGATGTATCATGATTTTTCTTGTGCTCGCACACGAAACAGTTAAGATACAACATCAGGCAATGATTGATATTTAGTAAGGTGGCTCAGAGCTGTAATGATTATCCCAGGAACAACCATCTCACTTACCCTTACTCCAACTAATGTAGAAGTTCGGGATAAGGGGATGGTAAAGAAGAAGATACCTCTCAAGGGAAAATCCTTTGACGATGTAGCTCTAGAGCTTCAGAAATACCTTCGATACCTTGGAAAAAGATTAGCCCCAGGAGTACTCGAAGATGTGTTAGACCGGATTGGTCTTCCAAAAGCAAGGAGAGTACTAAAAGCAGAACTCATGGAGCAACCGAAAGAACTCGAACCAGCACCTGTAAAACCAGTTGTAAAAGAGTCCGAACTCGAAGTACAACCTGAGCTACCAGAGGAACCCGAGAAAAAACGCAGAGGCTTTCTGAGTAGGAAAAAAGAACACGCTGCAACCTTTGTTGAAAGTCCAGGAGTTAGTGCAGACGAGAAAGGAGCAATCGCTGTCGATGACTTCGATGACATTGCAGATGCCCTTCAAGCTGTAGAATCCTTGAGTGATTCATTCATGACTGGAACAGCTATGGATGAACCAGTTAAAAAGAAAGAAGTGGGAATCAGTGTCAATCTTGCAGGGAGTGAAGAGGTTGTAGCTTCAGGGAAATCCTATGCGAGAATCGGAGAGGCAATAGAGCCTGAAGAAGAAGTAGTTGAGGAAGAATCGGCTGAAGAAACCGAAGAATTGGAAATTGTGGCGGAAACAGCACTAGAGGAAGTTGAGATGGAACCTGAACTGCAGGTTACACCCACTCATCAAATCAAACCTATTGTTGAAGCCAAGTGTTTGCTACTAGGTGAAGATGGAGTTGGGAAAGAGAGTCTCAAAGCCAAAGCAGAGGTGGTGCCGATATCTTTGGAAGACGAGTCTGTTTCAGAACACATCTTTGGACGAATCTTCGAAGGAGCAAATCATCGAGTTGATCTTAGAGTATGGTCGTTTGATTTAGCCGTCAAAGCCAAGGTCCAAAGAAAGGAGTTCTATAAAGATTCACAAGTCTTGATAATTGTCTACTCAGCCTCAGATAGATGGAGTTTCGAAAGCATTGATTTCTGGCTCAGAGAGGCAACATTATCAACTGAAGAAATGCCACCTATTGTGATTGTGGCTAACAAGATTGACCTCAGAACCGAACCTGGTGAAGATGAAGGGGACGCACCTGTCAGTTATGATGAGGGTTTCAAATTTGCTGAGGAGTTAGCAAAACGGTATGGAAAGGAGGACTCTCTCCATCCTGTAGCATACATCGAGTCTTCCTGCGCAACTGGAGAAGGAGTAGAGGACGTCTTCGAAACCGCGGCTCAACTCTTTGAAAACTCTATCTGACATGAGCTTACTTAAGTGAATAAATGGAAACAAATCACTCAGAGAATTCAAATACTGGTCCGTAAAAAGGTCAGCCGGCATATATCCGTATTAGTAGTCCCCAAAACATAGAACGTGGTGCTTACATCGGTCGAATATTGTGAAAGTTGTGGAAAAGAAATAGACCCTATTCAACCAGCTAAGAATTTGGAAGACAATTTCGAGAATGACACACGACAGAATCTGAGTATTTGCACTGATTGTTTCAAGAAACGATTCAAGATAGTATCCAAGAAGAGGAGTGGATATGGAGGTACTATCTATGAGCTTGAGGAAAAAGCACCGCCCAGGTTCGGGCTGGGAAGCACCTCATACAGTTGTCTGAAATGCAATTGGGTTGCTTGGAATGAGCTTGGTTTAGAGGTACATATGAGAAATAGACATTCGGATTAATTCTCAGGATTCAGTGCCATCGGATTGCGTTCACGGATAATTTCATGCCCAATTATCCTTAATCCGTCAATCCTACGAGCTGCACTTTCAAGCATACCCATCCTATAAGTTGCGGTACGGGGGCCCACAGCATGGAGCCAATCTAGATTCGACAAGTCCAACTTCTCGTGAGCTGCAAAGTATAGCTTGAGGTCTTCTCCAATTTCACGTGAACGTTCGAACATGGCTGCTGTCAGACCAAGACTCGGTGCAGCAAAAGCAAGCAATACCCAGATGAAGATTAAACGATCTGCACTGAAGTACCCATAAAAGAAGACGAAGCCTGTGAACATTGGTTGGACCAATGAGAGAATGACTAGAATCAGGGACAGGTGCTGAGTAATATCATCACTACCGAGACCTGCAATTCCGATAACATCCTGGTCAGGAGGGAAGAGATAGATCAAGACCGATCCTGATGCCACTCCAACCACAAACGCTGAAAACGCTATGAATAATGTGTACGAAAGCGGATGGTCCGTCCAGACAGCATTAAAGCTTGTGACTGATTGGACAACTAGAGAGAGGGCTATAATGAAAGCACCTGCTATGAATCCTTGCCAACTGAAGAACTCATATTTTCGAGCCATTATCTCATCAGACAATGTCAATAGCACCTCTAACTATTCTATGGTCAGATAATACTCATGAGGTCTTAAAGTTTCTCATGTTGTATTCTCCAGTACCTCATTTCAATTAATTACTGGTTGTATGTGCGCAGATTATACATGGTAGAGTCCCATAGTACAATTCTTCGTACTTCGAAGGAGTAATTTATTAGCATTCGAACTCAGCTCATCCTAGTGAGAGAAAGGCTTCGGAGTGGGTAGTGCTGAATAACGACGTCATTGTAGACCTCAATGAAGTATCAAGAATTTACTCAATGGGAGAGATAGAAGTCCACGCTTTGAGAGGCGTGTCACTTCAGATCAAGAAAGGGAGTGCCATCGGGGTGATGGGACCTTCGGGTTCCGGGAAGACGACGCTTCTGAATCTAATTGGTGCACTCGACCGACCAACAAATGGAAGAGTAGTGATTGATGGTGTAGACATCACGAACCTAGGTGAGAGCGAACTCACTAGGATAAGGCGAAATAAGATCAGTTACGTCTTCCAGTTTTTCAATTTACTACCTGTTCTGACAGCTTATGAGAATGTGGAACTCCCACTGCTCATCGGTGGCGTAGAAGAGGATGCTAGAAGGGAACGAGTTGACCATCTATTGTCCTTGGTTGGCTTGACAGAGAGAGCAGACCACCGCCCAGATGAATTGTCAGGAGGAGAGCAACAGCGAATCGCGATTGCGAGAGCTTTGGCAAAGCCCTCAGGGACAACGAGCTCTGTCATCGTCCTAGCGGACGAGCCAACAGGAGACCTCGATTACAACACAGGTAAAGAGATCCTAGATATCTTGGTTTCCCTGACGAAAGGCGAGGGAGGTACACTGATCACTGTGACACATGATCCAGAGGTCGGAGAGATGATGGATCATGTATACAAGATGCGCGACGGAATGATAGAAAATCCATGATGGAGGAAATGGAACATGGCCGCAGTTCCAACAGGCTATGAGGCATTTCATAGCACCAGACGAAAGGGAGTCACACTACTCTGTTTTCTACTGGCCTCTGCCATGGCGATGGGCATAACTGTTTACGTTGATTCATATTCTGTCCACGAATGGGACAACAATATGGCGAGTGTTGGGCAGGTTGCCATGTATGCAGAAGGTCAAGGAATTCAAAATTATTTGGACGCTATCAGGAACATTGGTGGAGTCACAAAAGCTGCAGCTTTACAACGAAGCTTCGGAGCCTTGGAGTACTGGTATAATGACACTTGGGGTGAATGGAGAGATCTAATTTATGGGGATATAATCAATCCAGACCAGGATTTCATGGATACCTTCCCCGGTTACATCACACTTGTCGAAGGGAGCTTTCCAAGCACGAATAGCTCACAGATAGCTATCATAGACAGTCTAGTCCAGTATTATGGCTATAATATTGGAGATGTTGTAAACTTCACCAGAGAATGGGGCGGGACAACTAGAGAAGTTGAAATAATCGGAGTCTACCATCAGGATGGAGCTTTAGCATCCAGTGAATACTACTGGTCTTACGAAAGCATAGCAATAGTCCATCCTAACTTGATGGATGAAATCAATTGGAAAGTCTATATTGACATTCAGAGAGAGAGATTGACCCCCTTCGATGCAGGTGCGTCGCTTTCTTATGTCAACAGGATAGGCCAGTCAATCAGAGAACTTGACCCATCATACGACCCTCAATCTCCTTGGTCCTCGAATTTTTGGGTTTCGAACTTCGTTGCTGATGCAATCAATTCATACATAGTATGGGTTCAGATAGCCAGATTCAATCAACTGTTTAGGTCATCATCTATAATCATCCTCATTATCCTTGTGATATTCCTAGCTATTCGCCATAATGTAAATGAACGACGATATGAGACTACTATGCTGTTCTCAAGAGGGGCATCTTCAGGAGATCTGGACAAGATTGTGAACAGGGAGATAATAGTTCTCTCAATTGCATCATCTGTCCTTGGTATCCTTATTGGCATAGGGGTGAGTAGAATTGCAATCTCAGCCACGGGTTATTTCCAATTTGATTTCACACTTATGTACACCGAACCACTCTTGGTTTCATTAGAATCTTTGATTTTGTCTGTAGTTGTGGGAATTTCACTGCCCTTGTTAGCACTTGGAGGGTATCGTATCGTCTATTCAACTAAACGCTCGATTGACGAGAACCAAGGAAAGCTTGCGAAAGTTGTGAGGGGATTCAACTTCATCAGATGGGATTTACTTGTTGTTGCAATCGCAGGTATACTACTGCTCGCATTAATTACGGGAGGTTCTGCTGTATCAAATGATCCATTTCTCAGTCTTATCCTGCCAATCGTGCCATTGCCACTCTTCCTTGGGATGGCAAGCCTTTCAATAAAAATACTCAGAAAAAGCTCAACTACAATCTCGAAGGGCATGAAAAGAGTGGTAGGTCAGCTTTCAGCATCAATAGGGATTCGAAGGATTGGTAAAGGTGCATCTTCTGGAGGCGCAGCTGCGATGGTACTTGTCTTAGCAATCTGCCTCTCTTGGAACAGCGCAATAATAGATGCATCATTACCCTTGACTACTGAGTATCAGGCAAGGCTCGATGTTGGTGCAGACATTACATTTGCACTAGATAACCAAGAGTTTCCGCGGTGGAATGAGTTCATAGCAAATGTCACAGCACATGACCAGGTCGTATCCTCGACTTTGGTGACAGAGATTGATCTATATCTGACAACTGGCGGCGAAGGTCAGAATACGTTTGTTGCTGTCAACCCTCTAGAGTATTCAGAAATTGGCTATTATTACAATGGAGATAGATTGAACAATTCAGAAATGGCTGGTATGCTGGAGTCCCTCGAGTCAATCCCAGATGGGGCGATTGTATCTTCTGATATTGCTAGTGACTACAATCTCGAGATTGGGGACATCCTTCGAGCATCACAGTTGGATGGGGAGGCGGTTCCGATATCTTTCAGAATACTCGGTATTGTGGAAGCAATTGCTGAAATGCCAGGAGACACTGGTGGGTGGTACTATGAGCCAATCCCAATTGTACCATATCCTTACTACCAGGATTTTGTTGGTGATAAGCGAGTTTTAGTAAATCGAGATTTTCTGAGCACCCAACTCGATATTGTCAACTTGACCGAGTCTTTCCTCTGTGTACAAACTACAACTGGAGCTAATGGAACACAAATAGGACACGAGTTATTGGCACAAGGAGGACTGCAGATTCTCAGTAACGGACTGTGGGATTCGGTTTCTACATTGACTGACGAATATCTTGGACAGACCTCATACCACATGGATAGATCTGTTGATACAATGATGACTGTCTTAACAACTAGTACGATATTAGGTGCTTTTGCAGTTTATGCCTTGGAGGGAGTAAGGGCACGGAGAAGGGAGATTGCACTTCTTAGATCAAATGGAGCTGACAGTGGATTGATTGTTAAAGCTCAAGGAGCAGAGATGCTCGTGCTGATGCTGTTCAGTTTAGTAATCCTGTTTATCTTTGCACCATTGTATCTCACAACTTCGATAAACTCCGCTGGTGGGGGTCTTGCAAACTCTACCACCATATATCCGATTTCGATATTCCCAGTATATCCATGGTTTACAATAATGGCAGTACTGTCGTTCTTCATTGTTTCAGTGATTATCTTCATTGCAGTTGTTGCAGTTTTGGGATCGCGTATCAACCTGGCAGAAACACTGAATGCATCTTGGGCTGAGGCTGCACCTTACGGAGGCGATGTATAGATGTTCCTCTTTGCGCGTCTTTCAGCAAGAGCTCCCGAAGTTTTAGCAACACTCTTGATTTTTTCCCTATCAAGTGGTGTCCTCGGAGGAATACTGTTCTATATGGATTCTACTGCGCCTACTGTTCTAAACGATATCACCTCTGATGTTCCAATTGATATGGAGGTTTCACTAAGCTACCAATTCTATTCACAGAATGCAACGACAGTTGGGGATATTGCTGATATTGTTGAGCAACAGGAATACGTCATTACCACTGAGTCATCAACTTTCGTGAACATCTATGATTGGTCTGTTGAAGACTATCGATATAGTAGAAGGGGATTCCTAGGGATTAATAGTACAGCTTTTCAAAACTTTCCTGATGCTATAGAATTAGATAGTGGAGATCTTTCCTACGATAACGACTCTTGTTTAGTAGAGAAGAGCCTTTTCATGAGAGAAGGATTAGTAGTTGGTGGCAACTACACGCTCTCGGTAGCAGTTGAAAACTGGGAAAATGGAAGTATAACTGACATTGAGAAGACATTCATTGTTGCAGGGACATTTGACTCAAACATATACATGTATCAGGTATATTGGGGAGAACCAGAAATCACCTATCTACAAATCATCACTACTTCTGAATCATTAGATGAAATGTTCGCCATTCTGCCACATGAAGATTGGTATGGTATTCAAAATCGTATCTGGGTTAAATTTGATAGAAACACAATTGTTCAGAATGACCCACAAGGCATGATAGAAACTCTCGAAAACATAGAGAAACAAATAGAACAAGAAACACTTCCATATGGCATCATTTCCTACGATTCATTCAGACTGAGGGATTCTGTCTATGAGTATGCTGTTTGGGCGATGAGTGTGAGAGGGATAGCTATTGCCTTTTCGATCCCTTCAATAATAATGGGAGCCATGTTGATTCAATATAACTCCAAACTGCTATCTGATGAAAGGCGAAGAGATGTAGGAACAATAAAGACAAGAGGTGCTTCAGGAATTCAGGCATTTACGTGGGTTCTTAGCAGTGCACTAACGACTGGGATTGTGGGGAGCTTAGGCGCAGTGCTGACAGGAATATTAAGCGCATACCTCTCGGGATCAGTTAGAGAACTGCTTGTCTTCAATCTGGAACAGTTAGCAGGATTCACATTACTACTGCAGCCTATGGCAATTATCATAGTATTCGCATTTTCATTCGTTGCAGGATTTATCGTATCCCTTCCATCAGCTGTTAAGGCACTTATCATGACGCCTACTGAAGCTCACAGTTTATTGGAAGGGGAGATCCTCACTGAGTCAGAGGAGATGGGTAGTCCAGCAATTGACATAGCCATTGTCGGGATTGCAGGATATATTTTCATGTTGATGATGTTTACCTATTCTCTCTATGGACTATCGTCTGTAGCCTCTACTTTCTTCGCTATTACAATCATATCCATGATGGCTTTATTTTTGTATTTCTTCACACGAATGTTATCCAGAAGTACTGCTGCGATTAAATCAAGAATTTTGAATAAGGTAAAGACACCTTCCCTCATAGTTGGAACTAGACTGCTCTCTAGAAACTCAAGAATGTTCAAAAAATCTGAAGCCATTGGAACCATGTTTATCTCAATGGTCTTCATAGCTGGCTTGTTCGCATCAATCTCTGCAACAACAGGAGACGTGCATATGAAACAAGTCTTCATGTTTGAAACTGGAGCTGACATAGTTGTCAGAGTTGATTCTGGTCTCAGTAATGTGACCTTAGATTTGATTGAAAACATCACTTCAGTAGAGGGAGTTGAACACGTTAGTCCAACCCTACAGGTCAGCGGGTATATTCAGTACTGGAACGCATATGCTTATGGTGGCGGAGAAAACATTAATCGTTCAATCACAGTATTTGGTGTCCAGCCCAATTCTTGGATTGATGCCGCATTTTGGTTAAACTATTTCACAATGGAGAATAGTCCACAGGTATCAATACCAAGACTCAATGAATCGATTGAAGAAGGAATCAATATCATTACAACATTCAAACCGATTGATCACTACACCCCCGACCAGTTCACACGAATGCAAATACCAAGCTATTCACCATATCTTGACTTACAAGTATTCACAAATGATTGGTACAACACAACTGATTGCACAATAATTGATATCATGGCAAATGAACTTGGTTCTTATAGTCCAAAGACTTACTTTCCTGGCGAGTCAGAATTGACAGATTTTCTAATTATGGACATTAGTCTTTTACACAATTGGATTAATAGCACACGTGTTTCAAAGTTCTATATCGACCTTGCCCCTGGGGCAAATTACACTAAGGCAATGAACGAGATATACAGTATTGCTCCATCTAGCTTTGAATCCATAGAATCCCCATATGACTCGATAAATGAGGTTCTTGACTCGCGAGCCACCCAGTCAATCTTCGGTGCTTACACACTGAATATAATTTTCTCACTTATTTATCTCACATTGGGCATGGTCATCGTGACAACAGTAAAAGTGAGAGTCTTGAGGAAACAATTCTCGGTCCTCCGTGCTCTTGGAGCTGAGTCAAAATCTATGCTAGTAGCTTCACTTGTTGATTCATCCACTGGATTGCTAATAGCGGCACTCATTGGAGGAGGAATCGGTACGGTGCTTGCATTCATACTAAAGGACACCCCATTGCTATACATGGGATTGACTACTAGTCAATTATGGGTAAGACTTCCAGTGAACCTAATATTTCCCTGGACATTATTAGCGGGAGTTGTAGGGATTGCCATAGCAGTTTCATTAGCTGCAACATACATTGTGGTATCCAGAGCACTTCGAATAAACATCGCGGAAGAAATTCAGTACACAGGGTGAATATCATGGCGGAAAATCTAGATCAAATAGCAGAAGAATACAAAGTTGTTGTTAGAGACTTAATGAAGGTCTACAAACGGGGACAGAAAGAGGTTATTGCTCTAAGAGGTGTTGACTTCGAAGTTCGTGAAGGAGAATTCCTCTCTATCGTTGGTCCATCAGGATCTGGAAAATCAACATTACTAAAGATGCTAGGAGCACTAGACAGACCTACTGCTGGTCAAATCCTCTATGATGGTCACAGCGTGTCTATTTTAGATGACCGGAGGTCAATGCTCTACAGACGCCAAAAGGTTGGCTTCATCTGGCAGGTCGGTAACTTGGTTCCAGGATTGACTGCATTGAAGAATGTCATTCTTCCAATGAAACTGGCTGGTGCCCCATCAAGACTTGCAACCGAGAGAGCGAATATGTTGCTTAATATAATGGGTCTGGGACCTAGAGCATATCACAAACCGAATCAAATGTCGGGTGGCGAAAACCAAAGAACTGCAATTTGTGTTGCACTTGCGAACAATCCCGAGCTACTTCTTGGAGATGAGATCACTGGAGAACTTGACAGCGAAACGACCAAGCTTGTCATGGAGGCACTCAAGAAAACGAATGAGGAGTTTGGAACTACTATCATCAATGTCACGCACAATCCACGTGTTGCTGAATACGCAGACCGAGTTTTGAGAATTAGAGACGGTCTCATAGAGGGTCAGAAGCATGTTCTATATGGTGACATCACAGAAATTGATGCTAAAGGAAGAATGGTGATTCCAGAAACCATCAGACGTCTTGCAGGAATTGAAAAGCGTGTAGTATTGAAGGCTACCTCTGAAGGTCTATTGGTCAGCCCGCTTGAGACGGGTGAAGAAAACAATAACAACCAATCAGCTCAGTAAGGTTTTGTGGGCAAGGTCTTTATTGTAGTTAGCTTGGCAATGGGTAGTGTTAACGATGAGCTTCATGGAAATGCCTTGGTCGTTTCATGCATCATTGATTTCGTTTGCAATATGGTTTGCAAGTTTGAACATATACCTCATCACTCTCTGGTTGGACCATCCATTTGCCAGTCCTCTCTGGCTCATTGGCGTGGTGATTGGTGTTGTTTGCCAAATATACTCGTATAGAATGGTGAGGATACATCAGGCAGAGCTTATTGAGAAGAAACGACTTGAATCTTCAGAGTAAACATCTGGAGCGTAATGTATTGAATACACTAAATAGAATCAGATGATTCTCCCAACTATGGGAATGTCCGACTTACTGTCCTTGGGAAAGGAATGCTATCTCGAATATGATCGAGCTCTAACATCCAAGTTATAATACGATCCATACCTACCCCAAACCCAGAATGCTGAACGCTACCATACCTACGAATGTCAATATACCACTTGTATTTCTCAGGGTCATCTCCTATACGAAGAAGATTGTCAATCAATCGTTGCGCATCAGTTTCTCTCTCACTTCCACCGATCACTTCTCCAAAACCACGAGGTGCTAGTAGATCACTATTCTTGTATGTACGTGGATCATCAGGATTGTGTTTCATGTAGAATGACTTGATTTCCTTTGGGTAGAATTCAACAAAGAGGAAATTATCACTGTTTCTTGTTAGATACTCTTCAGCTTCAGCACGAATGTCATCACCCCATTTTATATCAATGCCCTCTTTCTGACACACCTCAATCGCTTTAGAATATGTCATTCGGTCAAATGGGGGATTCACTGCCAATAAACGAGCGGGGTCCACTTCTAGCTCAGTGAGTTCTTGTTTTCGATTGTTTGCCACTGCGTGACACATATAGGAAATGAGTTCTTCTTGTCGTTTCAAGTTGCACTCATGGTCACACCACGCTTCCTCAACTTCGAGATGCCAGAATTCGGTCACATGTTTTCGAGTTCTGGACTTCTCAGCTCTGAAGGATGGTGCCAAAATGAATACCTTTTCCATAGCGAATAATTGAGGCTCAAGATGCATCTGGCTTGTCTGGGTCAAATACATCTTCTTTCCAAAGTACTCCACCTCAAAAAGATCTGAACCTTCCTCACCCATTGTCGATACAAACATCGGGCAGGTGGTTTCATAGAACCCCTGATTCCTAAGATATTCTCTAGTTGAGCGAAATACTTCATCTCGAATCTTCAATACATTTGTGAGCTTTCGAGACCTCATCCACAGGTGACGATTGTCATTCAAGAATTCAGTGCTTTGGTGCTCAGTAATGGGAAATTCCTCAGCAAAGTGGAGGACTTCAAATTTCTCGACTTGCACCTCGTAGCCACCTTCAGCTCGGGAGTCGGCTTTGACGACACCAACCATTGAAACGAGAGTTTCGATTAGCATCCTCTCAGCGTCAGCATATTCTTTGTCACTGACCACTGCCTTCTTGATTACAGTTTGAACGACGCCTGATGGGTCACGAAGAAGAACGAAGACCATCTTCTTTTGTTTCCGAATCCGATGGACCCAGCCGCGGAGGTGAACGCTTTCACCTTCGTGTTTCCCTTCAAGGACATCACCTATGTGAATATAGCTCACATACATCACCTTAGTTTCTATGCGCAGCCATAATATAGCTATGACTCTGATGAGCTCTCTTGCCAGGGATAAAAGGGTGACGGCTTTAAAGGACCGTCATCCAATCTATCGATATCTCACAAACCATACAATACCAATCAGCAGAATAATTCCCACCGCTGCAAGTGCAGCTGATGTAAGGTAGTATGAAGCAGTTGAAGTTGAAACATGGACCATCACAACTGATTCAGCCATATTTCCACCGAGGTCATAGACTCGAAGAGTCACATTGTGCGTGCCTTGCTGAAGACCTGAGAAATCGAACTCTATGGTTGATTCAATCCAATTCTCTGAAACTGTAACTACACCATCAACAAGTATTTCATAATAGTCCTTGAAGTCATCACTTGCAGTCCAGTTAAACGTCTGATGGGTATCTCCCTGGGCATAGTAAATATCTGGAGGAGCATATGTGATAACCGGAGGGACAGTATCTCCAAGTACTGTCACTAAAACACTGTCTGTGGCTGTATTCCCACTAGTGTCATTAGCATAGAGAGTAAAGTTGTGTACTCCTACCTCCAAACCATCGAGACTTACATGAACAACAGGTTCATCAGGATCTATCACTCCTTCATCATAGATTTCATCATCCAGATGAACTTCATACATATTGGGATGATCATCAGTTATGTTCCAAGATAGCGAATACCCAGTTTCCGTGAAGGTAAACTCCACTGGTCCTGGACCTTCAATTACTGGCGTCACATTTTCGTAAATACGTAATGAAACTGTGTCTTCAGCTGAATTTGAATTGAGATCGAAGGCTACAAGTTTGATTTCGTATGTGTCGATCAGCATTGCAGGGAATGAAGCGCTCACATTATAGACGTAGTCAAAAGTTGTGTTGACCCAAGAAGTTGTTACATTAAGAACTCCATCAACCCACACTTGAATAGATGATGGATAATCATCCTCAACAGTCCATGTTAAGGTCACATTCTCTGCATCAATCAAGACGTCAAGATCGTCAGGACCCGTGATGACCGGGGCTATCACATCTGATGCGACATCTGTTAAGTCATAGAAGTAGTCACCAAGACCAACAGGTTGACCCATGTAGGTTATTGTCCAGTTGATGAATGCAACAGGAAGATCAACAAAGAGTACAGTGCCATTAGCTGGTGTTGTCTTTGAATCATAAGGGGTCCCATTCTTGAATGTGACATCGATAGTCGCTCCAACAATTGGGGATAGACTAGTTTCAAAATACGTGAATATCTCAAGATCAAGAAGATTAGGATTTCCAGTGAGTGGCCCAATACTCTGGTGTACCAAATGCTGCGTGCCGTTTGATTCCACAGTGCCTTCATCTAATAGATAGCCATTGTATATCGGGTCTCCAAATACTCTGACCTGCCAAGTGTAGTTATCTATTGGAAGGTCGTAGAAGGTAGCTGTTCCGTCTATAACTTCAACTTGTTCCCAAATCGAGTTGTTGCTTGAATAATGAATGGAAAAGTTAAGATTCTGAGCAGGTCGCCCCTCAATGTCAGTAATTGTTGCTTGTAAGTCATCGTTGTCATTCTGCCAGTCGAGATTACCAAATTTAATGCTAACATTGGCTTCCGGACCATCTGACACAATTTGACCAGTCGCTTGAGGAGTGACTGCATCTAGATAATGTGAAACATTCCATTGATAGGTACCCTGTGGAAGGTTGTAAAATTCCGCCTTTCCAAGACCATTTGTCTGTTCTTCATACTCCAACAATCCGGTTGAAATGTTGTAGAGCCGCACCCAAGCGTTGTTTAATGGATTAGTACCATTCAAAACAGTAAATTCAAAATCATCATCATTGAAAGCTAATAGGTTGTTCCACTCTCTTATGTCCACTACGTAATCAGTTGTGGCAGGAGTAAATGTTGTGTCTCGATAAGCATAAGGCACTAGGTTCTCATGAAATGTTAAAGGGGAAGCAATACTAGCAACGAAGAGAACCAAGAAGAGAAATGCAAACGCTTTGTGTACTCTGCTCATCCAATGTCACTCTCGATTGAGCTATGAGATGGACTATCCTATAGTTATCTCAATGCTTGGCGGCGTCGAATCCTCGCCGTGCATAAAAGGGTTTTCTTTGAAAACCTGCTTAGCAAATTCGTTTATCTGCCGCTTCATTATTCATCCCGCCAGTGGTCGTCTAAAGAACCTTCCCCTTGTTGACCAATCGCACTAGTCCCGAGGCGCTTGATTTTCATATCCTCCTCTCGCTGAGCTCGTATTGTCGCCTCAAGCGATGAGATTTGTGGTTCAAACATTTTGACCTTCTCATCACTGATAGTAAGTTGTCTAGTGATTTCTCCAACAGTTGGCCATAGTATGAGAAGGTCATAGCTACTTGGAAGGAGGGGTAAACTGGTTGAAGGAAATTGAAGAGATTTGCCTCCTTTCAACGCTTGTTCAGCTTTCTCCGCTCCATGATCAGCTTTCTCCGCTCCTTCATCCAAGCAACTTCAACATCCAAGAGCGGAATGAGAATCTTGTATTTTGTATGCTTGAGAACAAATCCACCGATGCTGCCCGTAGCAAGAAGGAAGAATACAAAAGCTGGGACAAACCAAATCAATCCCCAAATTGGGTCTTGTCCGAGGGCATTCAGTGTGACCCAGAGCCATGTGAATAAGACTGCAACCAGATAAGCCTGAACCAGAATTAAGATCTGGCCTGTTTTCCTGAAGTTATAATAGGCAGTTTCTTGCTCTTTGGTGACATTACCAAGTCGAGGCTTGATGACATTATTAAATACGCGTCTACCGGATTCGGTGGATGATGTGAGACTGTAGAAAGCCCCAGTAATGATGATGAACAAAGGTATCAACAGACCGGGACTCAGAATCCAGTCCTCGATAGGAAACAATAGGTATTCAAGTATCAGTACACTGAGCCCGATCAGTATGTGTATATTGCGGATACGCTTTTCCGCAGGACCGCTCGTCACGTAGTGTTCATCATAAATAGCGGAGCTCTCCACTAGTACGCCACTCCTGTTTCAGTCCAACGAATCGTAATAGAGTGTCGCGATATATATTCCGATATTGGCAGCTATTAAGAACCATCCTGCCGGAGTGGCCAACATTAGCTCATCGGCCGCCATGAGTACAGAATACTGTGGGAAATACAGTGCCAATCCACCGATGATTGCACACATCAGTGTAATCAAAGGACCAATTAAACTAAGCCATGAAGCCTTTCCTTGCGCTACTTCGCCGGCTATAAGGAAGGTGTCATAAAACAGCAGTTGGCAACTATGGAGTACCGCCACCTCAACTGTTTCTGTTAGGATGAAAGCTCCAATGCCACACAACGCAACACTGATTACAAAATTGAATGTGTCCCAAACATACTCCATAAACGTCAATATTAGGAAATGAATTTGGATTACTCCTAAAGCCAGTGAGGTGAGAGCAGTAAGGAGACTCTGCATTACGATTGCACCATTTAGAATGAATGAAGCTATCAAGGCTCCAAGAGTGGCCTCAATCGCACCATCGAATAGAAATGCTTCACCTGGAGATAGATAAGAGCTCAACTCAGAAGAGTCACATGCTAGAACGACATCTCTTGAAGGAGTCATTTTGATATCATAACTGAAACGTTGCCATGACATCACGCTATTACCAACTAGGATACCTTGGTCAGAACCATGCGATACCCAGATTACAGTTTCTACAGCCCGACCAATCATTAGGAAGTACTCAAGTGAACCATAATCCACTACCACCAGATTCTGGGTGTTGCATTCGAGTGTCGTTATCGCTTGCTCGGTTGAAACATCGTCACTCATTCTAACAACTAGGTTCGCTAAGACTGGCGACGACAACGGCATGATAGCTAACGGCATCAATATAGTCAGAATTACTGAATAAACGAGGACATTCTGTCTTCTTAATCTCAAGTTACGACCATCCCCAATTTATAGCTCCTAGAGAGCTACATATACTATTAATAAAAAATCTGTATAAGTTTTTTGAATAAATAGAACATTCTGGGATAGTCGGTGTCTAGTGAAATCTATACTCGTTCTTCCAGCCAGTTGAAGATGTCAGCCAATACCTCGTCTCCGCCTTCATCCTGAAATGGCTCATGGTAAAGACCAGGATAAAATTTCACAGTCTTATCTTTCGAGGCGATATTATTGAGAAACTCCATGTTCTTCTCAGGAACAAGGATCATGTCATCTCCAGTTTGTTGACCAAGAACCGGTATTGTGATCTTGCTTGCGAGATTGAATCCCTCTTCACTTGCTCTGAGTCCTTCTACACCAAATCGCGGAGTTGCCTTGTCGAATCTTAGGGGATCCTCACGATTTTGTTTTACCACTTCAGGATTTCTGGAAATGAGATCAAAATCAAGACCGTTACTGAAGTATCTCTTAGAATTCATTTTTGAAAGAATAGATGCGATGGATCTAGTAGCTCCACTCATCTTTAGACGTTCTGACACTGCAGGGCACACAAGAATAATCCCATCCACTTCCTCTGGATGATTGGCGACATATCGGACTACATGTAGACCACCGAGAGAATGACCAAAGAGGAAGAGTTTCCCATCTTGGTGCAATAATCTCAGATAGGCAACGAGTGAATCCATATCATCGATGAATTCATCAAAACTATCAACATGACCCTTTATGCCTGGAAAGGTACCAAAACCTCGCATATCCGGAGCATAGAAAATGTAACCGTGAGAAGTGAACTGCTCTGCTACAAAAGATAATAGACCACTGTGTGAACCTAATCCATGTATACCGAGAACAACAGCCTTTGGAGCACCCTCAGGTTTCCAGATTCTCAATAGCATGGTGGTACCATCATAACCTTGGTATGTACTCTCCTCGCTCATTGCTAGAACCTTTCTAATATCCTAGCAAATCTGCCTATGTGTCTTCCGAACTCTATGAATTTCGTTCATCCACAAACGAAAGTCGCTGTTGAGGATAATCAATCACGCTCTCAAAGTTCCTGAGAAAGTCATATCCGATAATACCATTCTTGATCAGTTTTCCCCTCGGTGATACACGGGAGAGATCTAAAACAACCAGTTGGGTGTTCATTATTTCAGCTGAGCCTATTGACAAGCTCTCTATTGCTGCGAGTTGCAATTGAACATCGCCGCCTATCCCACGGGCGATACCGGGAACTTGTTGAGCCTTGATTCCAAGTGATTCAGCCAACTCAGGTGTTATTACGCTGTTTCCAGCCCCGGTATCAAGAACGAAGGTGTGGGAGCCATTTCCATTGATATGAACTGGGACTCCAATAAGGTGGGAGTCTTCAATGTATTCAAATTCACTCCAATCGAGGTTCAAAGAGGAACTACCTTTTTTCAACTTGAATGTCTTCTTACTATAGCTGAGTGACAACGTACAATGTTTCAGGGTGGTATGTCCCAGAACTCCATCATGGTTTCCAACACAACGCATAATCGACTCAAGGTCTAGGACATATACCTCGTCTTTCTCAAATTCAAGAGGACCAAGACTAATCGAAACATCTGCGAAATCTGTAGGAATTCCACCTCCGATTCCTCGAGCATCTGGATGGTCCTTTTTATGCGTCTTGATATTCAGTTGCTCTGCAAGTTTCTTCGAAAGCGTTGTTGTGGATGCGCCAGTGTCAAGGGTGAATGCAAAGGGGCCTTGACCATTGACACTGACGGGAACCTTGACAAGGTTTCCATTGGTTTCTATTTTAGCTTCAAATTCCAAGAAAGGGTCACCCCTCTAATCAGGTTTCTTGCCAGCTATGTATGCACTGTATGCACCATAAAGACTCTGTCCAGCTTTGCTAGTAATCTCAACATCTTGGAAACCTGCGTCTCTCATATGCTGCAGGTACTCTTCATCCAGAATTGCCCCACCTATGCAGCCGGTATATGTCACGACTTCATCGCGAACTTCCGTTGGTAGTGGTTTGGAGAGAACAATGTCTGACACCATAACACGACCACCAGGCTTCAAAACCCGGTACGCTTCACGAAAGACCTTGCCTTTGTCTGGAGCTAAGTTAATGACACAATTGCTGATCACAACATCAACAGAGTTGTCTTCAACAGGCATATCTTCAATATCACCAAATCTGAAATCGACATTCGTGATACCCAGCTCCTCTGCATTCTTCTTTGCCTTCTCAATCATAGCAGGAGTCATATCAACTCCAATTACTTTGCCTGTATCACCTACTTTCTTACTTGCTACAAACATATCGAGACCTGCACCGCTCCCTAAATCAAGAACTACTTCGCCTTCCTTTAGACTAGCAAGTGCAACTGGATTTCCACATCCAGCAAATGATTCTGTAGCCCCGGTTGGCATTCCTTCAGTATCATAGCCAAGAGCTTTTGCTAGGTTGACTGTTGTTACTTTGGTCTCCTGTTGAGGTCCACAGCAACTTGAAGATGTCTGCGCAGGAGCACAACACTCGTCATTACTGCTCGGGGTTTGCTCATCGGGAGTCCAAGTTCTTTCTGCTACCCGAGAATACGCATCTCGCACAGCTTCTTTAATCTCATCAGATTTCATTTCGCTGACTTTCTTTGTCATATAACCACCATTCTGTTAGGATTTGAAATTCGTATATCGTCGTCACCGCATATTGATGATTGACATGAATCCTTAGAATCAGTTTTCTTTTTGTTCTCATCCTTTGGGGCGAGTTCAACGGCAGCTTTTTCTTCAGTCATTCAATCACCAACTATATTGGGTGTCCAATACATACAAAAAGTATTGGGTATCCAATATAAATCTATCTTTCAGAGAAAGAATATCCTAGTGCATTTGAGAAAGGGTTTATTAGCTATCGGACATCCAATAGAATACATGGCCGACCCAGAACCATCTGAGCAATGCTGTCCTCCCGATTGCTGTGATATGAGAGGACTTCTTACCTTTCAGATTCTCTGGGAACTTGACAAGGAAGAAATGAATGGGCAACAGATAGCAGAGAAGATTGCGAGTAGAAGAGGGACCAAACCAACTCCAGGTACAATATATCCAGCTCTGAAGGAGCTAAAAGAGAGTGGATTCATTGTTGGTCGAAAAGAAGGTAGGCAGATCATCTATCAACTTACTCCAGAAGGAGAAAGAGGTTTAGCTCAGGCGTCCAGATACTTCCTTCAAGCTTTTGGTGATATTGCGGAAGACGTCAAAGTCAAGGTCATAGTTGTGAGGAAGGGAGATTGTGACTGTTAAACCCGTCAATCCCTCTTATCCTCTTTTTTCCGATTCATCATTGCTCACATTTAAAAGGGCATTATATAGAACTCACAGGTCCCTTATATACTATATAAAGGCAAGAGAATAGGCAGGTTAGAGCAGATGCCACGTCCACAGCCAAAGACAAAGATAGAGAATGTTGTAGCTTCTGTGATTCTTAATCAGCGACTCGACCTTGACGAGATAGCGGCAACTATGCCGAATGTCGAGTTCGATCCTGAACAATTCCCCGGTCTAGTGTATCGTCTTAAGAAACCAAAGACAGCCACACTGATTTTCAATTCAGGCAAGATGGTATGTACCGGGGCTAAGAGTGAGAAAGAAGCAAAACGAGCAGTCCACAAGATTGTGAAGAACATCAAGGAAGCTGGTATTGAAATCACAGGCAAACCAATCATTGTTGTTCAGAACATTGTTGCTAGTGCAAGTCTAGGAGCGGAACTTAATCTCGAGCTTGCCGCAATGAAGCTTGAGAACACATTATACGAACCCGAGCAGTTTCCTGGTCTTATTTACAGGATGCGAGACCCAAAGGTTGTCATTCTTCTGTTCGGTTCAGGTAAGCTTGTCATAACTGGAGCCAAGTTCGAGCCCCAGATTGATGAAGCTGCAGAGAAAGTAATGGACCGGCTCTTAGAACTCGGAGTCATGAGAATCCCAGAAGGCGAAGACTGGGGTCTTGAAGACTACGAGGAAGAAGACTGGTAAATCATAATGTGTTCCCGGTCATAGACACTGGGATCACTCTCTCTTTTTCTAATTTTGTTCATAGTTCAATTAACTTATTGATTTATTATTTAGCTAGGTTACAATATGAAACGGAGGAGAGATTGTGATTAGGAAGAAGGTGAGTTTACTCACAATAACACTCATTCTGTGTTTGATGCTTCCAGCCATGTTCATGGCACCTGAAGCAAACTACACGAGAGCTATGAATGATATAATTACCAATCAGGGTGATTTCGTGATTAGTCAGCAGGTAGGATGGTCAGACAACTTTGATCATGGAAACATCACTGAAAGTGGATGGAGTGTCCAAGGATTCTGTCCGGCTCTACCTCCATGGATGTCACTCCCCGGGAATATTACAGCTGAAGATAAAACAATGCGTGTTCATAGTCCACCATGCTGGAGTGAAGCATGGCGAACAAGTAACGTGGCTTATGGCTCATGGGCTTTTGATGTCTATTGTGTAGAAACTCCAGTTAACCGAAGCTATATTGCATTTATTTCTGGAAGCCCCGTATTGTATCCTCCGGATATTGATACAGTGCCATACGAGTATGGACTCATTACAGTTGTGGGTCAGCATATAGGTTATGACAGTGCATTCGTCTTGTATCGTAGATCATCAGTGAGTCCATA
>JBHLRC010000007.1:0-46388 GCA_048882965.1 Candidatus Thorarchaeota archaeon | reverse complement strand
ATCATTCTCTTTCAAGAATGACTGAACAAAGAACTCTCCGGGTACAAAGTAGTTATCCTTGTTTACTTTGATTTCTAAGGTGTATTGTGAAGTAGCTAAGAAAAGGGGAATTCTATGAATAGCTCTGTAGACACCGGGTGCGCCTGTTTCCTCCATTTGTACAAACTCACCAGCACCTGAGGTCCCCACTGGCGATAATCTAAATGATACGAGTGCTCCAGTAATTGGATTTCCAGAAATCGCTTCTGTCAGTCTGGCTGTTATGTTGAAAGGTTGACCTTCTGTTACCACGAGACTGGACAGAATCTCAATATGAACTTCTATAGCGTTGACAGTTAGAATGTAGTCAAGAGAGCTAGGTGCATAGCCTTCAAGCTGAGCAGTTAGAGTGAACCTCCAAGTTCCAGTATATAGAGGATTGATGGTTATAGCATATCCACCGCTAGCAGATTCCACTGACCAAGTGAATCCCGTATTTGGAACGCCTTGCACATCGATTTCAGCGGAGGTCACGTTTACAAGTGTATCAGTTCGCCAATAGTACAAAACCATCTGATACTCATCAGAGAAAATCATTGAGTCTGATGAGAGACCACTTGCGATACGTAGATTTGTAGGAATCCTACTCGCGCCAAGAGTAAAACTCACAGAGTCATTTTGATAGCCAGGTTTACTTGCTCTGAAAATTAGATCGAAAATACCCACTTCTTGCGGATATAAAGTGACCTTATAGACCCCACCACCAACCTCTTCAAATTCTGAGAGATTAACACCAATTGTACCTTGTGTGGTAATCGTAGCGTTCTCTAGTGCGTTGCTATCCTCGTCTTGATAGATCATATACAGAGTGTAGTTCTGATCCAACGCGATTGATGTGCTAGCATTCAGAAGGCTTAGAGTTGTAGCTATTGCTGTCGTTGTAAGTGTGAAAAGTAAGAATTGTGTCTGGTGGTTAGAATATGATGCCCCTATCAAGATATTGAAGGTGTTTGCAGTTGTGGGAGTCAATAAGATGGAATACACTCCATTTCCTTCAGGGACTGTTGTGTCCCAAGTCAGACCTGTAGTGGGGACAACATTTGCAACACTGACATTAGCTCCATCTAGACCAAATCCAGAGCTATTTGTATAGCTGACCACTAGACGATAATCTTTTCCAAAGCCCACCAAAGCTGAAGTCGAGTTAAGAGATGTCATGTTAGTTGAAATCTCACGAACCACAAGGAAGAACGTTTTGGAGTCGCTCTGATGATACTGTTTCGAAGCAGCTACTGTTACGAGAAAGGTTCCTGATGATGTTGAACTGAACTCAATACTATAATCACCAAGACCAATGGGGGTCACTACAGAATCTATAGCTTCATTAGCGATTATTTCGAACATTGCACCTTCAATCCCTGTCCCATTATCCATCTGATAACGAGCAGGCATATCGTAGGTGTCAGTAAGACCGATTTCGACACTAGGTTCGGGAGGTATTTGCAGCTCAGTCGGAATATTACTGATAGTGAGGAAAAATGAGTCGGAGGAACTCTGATGATATTGTTTGAGAGCAGCTATCGTGATCAGATAAGTTCCAGGAAGTAGAGCACCAAACTCAATGCTATAATTACCAAAGCTTACCTCACTCAGATTCCATCGGAGCATACCAGAGGGACCAGAGTACACGATGTCAATCGCGGCACTTGTTATCCCAGTTCCATTAATCATTTCATATCGGAATATGGTGTTGTATGTTTCATTGAGTCCGATCTCCAGACTAGGACTCCCATAAATTATGAGATTTGTAGCTACGTCATTGACGACCAAGACAAAGACAGTGCTTGCTGGTTCTGAATTTGCTTCTGTAGCCACAAATCGAACTGTGTATACGGTAGCAACGTATGGAGTTAATGTAACCGTGTAATTACCAGGTTCCCCACCAACTTCACTTACTAGAGATTGTGCAAGGCCTCCTGCAGGAGAAACACTATCCACTACTACATTCGCACCAGTGATTGGAGTGCCATTGCTGAGTGAGTATCGTAATTTGACAGGTGTTGGTGTTTCGATATCTACCCTTTCTGATAACTCACCAGTAACAGCTAAAGAGCTTGTCATTGGAGACAGTATTAGAGTAAGGAGAATGGTCTTCAATTCATGATATGGTTTGCTGAAGGTTGTGTTTAGCAACCATGTACCTGCCGTAACACTGTTGGTGTTCAGATCCATAATGTATACGCCAGGCGTAGCACTCTCAGATACAGACCAATAGCCAACTGTCCAATTTACACTGACTGTTACATCACCGGTGTCGGGTACAGGAATCCACATCTCAGTTGCATGGTCGTAAGATTCGAATTTGAAGGTTAGAGAAACATCGCTGCCCCATTCTGCAGCTGTCCATGGTGCATTTGGTGATGTCAATCGAGTCGCATTAATTGATTGAACAAGAATCTGACAACTAATATCATCATAGAAAGGTCGTGTCGCATTCACAACAATGACAAAATCACCTGCACCTGTGATAGAAGTGTCAAAATCAGCCTCCCACCAGTTCTGTACTGGATTTGCTACAAAGGGTATTGTACTACCAGACCAATTTGCTACGACAGAAGCAGAGGCATCTAGAATATTCATAGGGATTTCCGCATCAGTGTACCTCACAATCCCCTTGACTGTCAGTCCAGCTTCTGTTGTGATTTCGCTCGGATCAGCAACAAGATTTGCAGAATGCCATAGAGCAAAATTAGCCCTATCATAGGCCACCTCGGTCCCGTTGGTCCAATAGACCTCCACCCACCATTCTCCAGCAGGTGAAGATGAATTGAAAATCATTGAGGGACTGGTGATTTGACCTAAAGTCCCACCACTTATTGTGTCCTGGTTCCAAATCTGGTCAGAGGGATTGAACCAGATAACGTCGACATTAGTCAAGAACCCCATTACTTCTGTGTCGGTTCCGATGGTGATTGCGGCCTGCGTAGTATTACCTATTCTGAAAAGGGTATTATCACTCCACCCACCATCAAGTATCTGTGTTTTAATCGACTTGACATAGTTCGGAGACTCCAGTTTGATCTCCCACCACCCAAGACGATCAATTATCGAAGTTGGAGCTATGAGATAACCACTTCCGATCGTACAACTTCCTGTAAGATCAGTGAGGAATGGGTCTGAAACTGTGATGTTCTCCCAATCATTTGGAAAGACAATCATCATCTCTGGGTCCTCATACCCTCCAAGATAGCCGACATAGGTATAGAAGGATAAATCTGAGCTAAGACCATGGTCAACAACGTATGAAACACCCAAACTTGAAACATCAGTTCTCCAGTTTGAATCTGTGAACCGGTGTGAGTGCAATCGGGTCTTATAATCAAAAGACACACTCGTGTTTGATGTAAGCGCCACTGAAACGGGAGTGTAATCCCAATATGAGGAGTTTGTGATTGAGGTATAATATGTACCCATGGACCCAGTTAGTGCGGATGTGGTACTGCCTGTAGTGAATTCCAAGTGAACCTGTTCTGCAGTGGGAGGTGTGGCTTTAATGAATGAGACATCGTCTAGGTATACGGTAATGTACGCAGCATTTCCAATACCATCAGCAATGCCATTATTGTCATAATCATCGCGCTTGTCTAGTTCCAAATATTCGTCCACTACCAGTCCAATTTTAAAAGTGAAAGATGTAGGTGCACCAGTAACAGTCAGTGGAATCACTCCAGAGTCAGCCCAGATTCCCCTTTGCGAGAGTGTTAGAAGACTCATGTTCCAAATTGGAGTTTCATCGATGAATACCTTGATACTGCAATTTCCTGAGATAGGGTCACCACCTTTGTCGAGAGGGCCTCTTAAATAAAAATAATCAAAATTTAGAAGAAAATCTTCTGTATAAGGGGCATTCTGAACAGTTTGAGTCCAGAGAATTTGGGTTCCGGCAGCATGCCCAAAAGCATTTTGGCCGACTTTTCCACCTTGGTTTTCAACCATTACATATTTTCTACCTGTATCATCGAAGGCAGAAAGTTGTACATCATCGGGAAAAGTTGCTGTATCAGTACTATTTGAATCCCAACCAAGTGGATGATATTCAACTGTGCCATTGGGATAGACATTGACACCAGGGACACCTTGATCGAAAGTCCCATTAGCTACATAGAGTTTTTCAAGATTCCAAACTGAAACCTCAGCAACATCAGCAGTCCAATTGTGAGCTATGTCCAAGGGCAAGTCATAGCCAAGATTTTGATAGCTATCGGTACGAGCAGAGATATTTTCGGAAGCTGCATAGCCAGACTGTTCAACCAGTACAGGATCCAATATTCCATCGGCGAGGGCACTATCAGCAAGATTGTAATGATTTACATTGTCAGGATGTGATTGTTCAACTGGTGGCGGAACTTCAGTTTCGACATCCACTGGTGATGAATTGTCCTGAATCATATTGTTTGAATTTGTGGAGTCCGTCACGGGTATTGTCGGCACCCAAGTCATTGTGATAAAGAACATTGATAGTATCAATATTGAAGACAGTAGTTTCTTGCTCATATCCCTCAGCACCTAAATCCTCGTGACCGTTGAAACCATCCTTGATGAGGTGTCAGGTCGAAGCACATCAAGTAATTAGTCTAATTACGTTTTGCTATCATGTGCTTATTCAAGGACGACCTCAAGCCTGCTAGAATTATGATAACCTATTGAAGTAGCTTTGGTGTATCAATCAACCAGCATCAACAAAAGGACTAGCTACTATCAGTTCTATCAAAATCCTTTAGATAACTAGCTAGGTCGATGTCAGGTTCCTTGATTTCATGGTCCTCACATGGAATTATGAGCATCTTATCAATAGCCTCAGACACAAGCGTGCAACCTCGAGATTCTGATACCCCATATCTAGAAACTGCTTTGGCAAGATAGATTGGCTTTGAGCAATGTGCTGATTCCATGTCAGTTAATACTTGTTTAATTACCCGGTACCGCTTTGGAATCTTGGCTGATTTATTGATCTTGTGGAATTTCAGCAAAGGACCGTCCAAAGTCTTATCGAAAACAAAGTCTAGGATTTCTGAAATTCTCAAGTCTTGGGCGGACATGGGAGTTTTCTCTGTATAGAAACTGTCCAGGAAATCAGCTGTCTGCCGCCCGAATTCCTCCATCCTTCGATTGTGCTCAATGGAGGCAGACTTTACAGTTATAAAAGCACAAATGAGATTCTTAGTCTGGACGGCACGAATGATATCAGAAATTGGAATTACTCTAATTTCCTCCTCATCGAACATCTCAAACTCCTCTCTGAAATGAGTCACTGCAGCTATGAACGCAGCAACTATCCCCTCTTCAAACCCACCTTTCAAGATACGGGAGTAAATTGGAAGGCCGCTTATTTTATGCATCACAATAACACCAATGATATTGTCAACATCATCGAACCTATGCTGATTGGCAAGGTCGACTGCAAATTCAGCAGCTTTCTTTCGGCGATACACTACACGACCAGCCAGTGACACGGTTGCAACCACAGCAATAAAAACGAGTGGAGGACCATAAGTCCTAACCATGATTAGCCAGAGGATTTCCGGTGGTGTATATTGAAGAACTTGGAACTCGTAAACATCATCCAGTTCGTAATTGACCTTTTCAGCGAAAATACGAATCGAATATCCAATATCATCAGACCATGGAGGCATAATTGAAACAGAATAGACTCCGGGCGAAGATTCACTCATTTCACCCTCCATCACAATGCCACCGGATCTGAGAAGCCAATAGGACACATTTGCGCCGATTATCGATTCATTGGTGCCAACTTCTCTAAGTTGTGCAGCAAACTCCAAGCTGCTCTGCCTAATCCAAAGTATAGGCGCCATAACCACATGCATTCCTCTTGCTCGCACGAATAGCGTGAATGTTTCAAAATCACTCTGAAATCCAACTTTCTGCACATAGATATTGAACTCATAGCTTCCTATCTGATTTGTTTCCAAACTTATGAGATATCCCTCAGTAAGTGGTGTGATTGTATAGCTCAAGTTCTCAAGGCTTGTAAATGTCAAATCAATATCTGCATCGCTTATGTTTCCAGATATTGTACCAGTCTGTTCATAGAGGACCAACAGCTCGAATGGTTGATTAACTCCAACTACAGCAGGAGAAGAAACGCCTAGGACTCGAAGTTGTGTGGATATCACTGTCGCAGTCAGGGTAAATGATACAAACTGAGTCCTATAATCTGCTAGGGAGAATCTGAAAAGTAGTGTAAAGGTCTCTGATTCTGCTGGTGTAAGTATTATAGAATAGTACCCGTTGCCTTCATTCGTTACAGTCCCACAATTGATGCCTGTTTCTGGAGTTGTGCTTTCAACAGTGACATTTGCTCCATCCAGACCAAAACCACTTCCGTTCGTGTATCTCATGACCAATTGATATTGTTCTCCAAAACTAATGATTGCAGAGGTTCCATTTTCAAGCTCAAGATTTGTAGACCTCTCACCCACCAGAATAAACAAAGCATCACTACTCACATCGTAGTTTTTCTTTGATGCTGCAATTGTGATTGCATAATTACCTGAATGAACTGCAGTGAATTCAGTTGAGTAGTTGCCACCTCCAAGTTCTGTCCACCCAGGCCAAGTTACGCCATCTGCTGGACCGGAGTACTCAATGGTCACATTAGCATCAGTAATTCCGACACCGAAGGCATCCTCGTAACTGAAGGTCACTAGGTATGAATCGCCAATACCAATCTCTGCAGTTGGATTATCGATTGTTAGTTCATTGTTTCTATAGTTTATCGTCACATTGAAGGTGCAGGATGCATCATCAAGAAATGGACTAGTAGCGTTTACAACAACTAGATGAGTTCCAGGACCAACCTCAGATGTATCGAAAGAACCAATCCATCTGTTATACACAGGCTCAGGACTAAACAAAACTGTTGAAACAGACCAATTTGCGACTATCGTAGCATCAGGACTCATCAGAAATTTGCCATTCTCAGAGTCTTTGTAATAGATATAATTCGTGATAAGTTGACTGCTCTCTGTTTCAATATCACTTCGGTCAACAGTCAGAATAGTACTATGATGAACTTCAAAGGATTCATGACTGAAACCTATTTCTGAACCATTTGTCCAGAGCACATGCAGGTGCCAGTTTCCAGCACTAGTATTACTGGGGCCGAATTCCAGCAAAGTACTATTGATTTTTCCACTACTCCCTCCACTAATCATCTCTGAATGCCAAAGTGTGCCATTGGGTAAAATCCATGTGAAATTCACATTTTGAGGGGCCCCTGGTATCGGAGCAACGCTGCCAATCTCAACTGAGGCTTTAGTGATATTGGTACTTCTGAAGATATTGTCTGGTATCCAATTGAGGGTTGTTTCATCCAGTTTCAATGTCTGCAATTTGCGAATATAGTTAGGTGATTCTACATGAAACTCCCAAAAGCCAAGATCATGAAGAATTGAGTTTGGAATCGTAATATTGCCCGGCTGAACAAAACATGATGAGGTCCGGTCGGTGCCAAATGGATTATAGACAGTGGCATTTTCCCAGTCAGTTGGTATGTGAACGATTAAAGTGAAATCGTCGATATCAGGTAATGTGCCAATGAATCTATAGAATTCTAACATTGGTGACCCATCAATTTGCAAAGCGTAATTGACTCCATCAACTGGATAAGGTGGACCTGTCGTTGAGTTAGTAAAACGATGACACATCATTGATGCTACGTAATCAAATGAGTAGGCAAGGTCTGCTATTAGTTCGATAGATACAATTTCAGTTCGCCACAAGGAAGAGTTGGTAATGCTTGCTTGCCCAACATCTGTTCCTGTGATGAGCGTTGAGTTCGGACCGATGTTCAATGATATTGATACGTCATCAAAGGCAGGACTATCTGCACCAACGAAGTGAATATCATCAAGTGTGAAGTCAATTTTTTGCTTGCTATGATAGAAGTCCCCACTAATGTATAAACCAATTTTAAATTCGAATTGACTACCGATACCAGTTAAGTCAACCAGAATGTCGCCACTGTTATACCATTCTGAAATCAGCATGCTTTCAGTTGTGTTGATCCAGACCAATGTTTCATCAATGTATACTCGGAGTGTGAGATCCGGATTCCCCTCAGGACTTTGGGAGCCTAGTTGATAATTAAAATTGAGGATGAAGTCTTCTTGGTAGGGAGTATTATTCACAGTCTGTGTCCAATAGACATAAGATCCATTAGCATAGAAATAGCTCCCACCACCACCATATCCATTGGCTAATGCTACAACCTGTTGATTATAATATTCTGCCCTCATTTCCATAGATGGATCAGGACTTCCACTAATTGCACTCCACCCGTAAGGAAAGAATGATACAGAACCATCTGGATCAGTGTTGGTGCCTTCTATTCCATCAGAAAGACTACCATTAAGAACATATAATCTTTCAAGGTTCGAGAGTTCAACTGATGCCCGACTCCCAATCCAGTTATTCACAGTGTCAATGGATAAGTTGGTCTTTGTGTTAGTTCGTGAGTCAGTTTCAGCATGCAATATAGTATTCGTAACGTTTCCTCTCTGCTCTATCACAACCGGATCGAGCAATCCGTGAGTTTCGTAATCCTCAGACTTCTGATTTTTGCGTATCGGAGTCAATCGAGATGCATCATCAATATACCCAGTTGATTCCGAGATTGGAGGTCTAGAATTGTCACTAATAGAAACACTACTACCACTAGCCACTATCAGGAATACAAGTGCAACTAGTAGCGAACCTCGTTTCAAATCGGTAGCCTCAGGGTCAAAAAAACAGTCGCTAAGTGAGGGTTATAACTATACTTAGTATTTGTAATTGTAGGAAAATCATCAAAACTGTCAAAATATCGGAAAAAAGATTACGAAGTAGACTGTTCCTTGTTATTATATGGATGTACGGGGAGGATGTATTTCTCATCTATAGCGCGGGTGATTTTGATATAGACTTCATCCTCTGGAATTCCAGAAGATGTGAGCAACCTAATCAATCGATGGATTCTGAAACTCCCGTCCTTCTCCTCCAAAGGAATCGCTTTCTCGATAAACCTCAGCGGTTTTGGAAACTTCTTCTCTCCAACCTGATATCTGCGAATCAAGATGCCGTCCATGAAGTCATCGAACATCCATTCGAAGGTATTACTCATTTTTGCATCAATCACCTGATGACTTACCTCTGCAAGTGATTCATCAAACATCATTCCTATTGCTCGAGAGTAGCTTCTCATCTTAGCTTCCTGTTCGGTAGATGGAGTTGTCATGGTGATGAAGGCGCAGACCAAATGCCCAGTGGGGACAACTCGGATGACCTCAGAGATTGGTATAATCTTGTATTCATCACTCTCATCATTTTTCTCGAAACTAGTACGGAAGTGCATGATAGCTGTGATGAATGCAGACAACAATCCTTCCTCAAGTCCGCCCTTGAAAATTTTCGAGTAAATTGGAACACCACTGATTTTATGTAAAACAAGAAATCCAAGAATATTGTTAGCATCACTAAACCGATGTTTAATCTCAACTGCTGTCAGGTGTTTCCTCTTGTTTCTCCGACTTCGAGCCCTTTGCCCAGCAACAACAGCCACAACTACTATTGCAACTACACCTATTTGCCATGAGTATCTCAACAAGGTTTGGAACAAGCGAACATTACTGTCAAAAGTTGGAACGAGTGCTGCACTGAAGCTTTGTGTCATGACATGATTCGCTTTCTCAACAGAGATGCGGACAGTATAACTCCCCGTATCTGATCCTGGCATCGGAATAGTCACTGTGTAGAATCCAGAGCCAGAATCTTCCATTACGGAATCGAAGTAATAATCGCCTCCACTACGATAAACACCCATCGTAACATTCGCACCGGAAACTGGATTTCCAGTATCTGACTCAACAATAAGCACCTCAACTTCGAGAGGTGTCATTTCCAACCCGACCAAGCTTGATATCGATTCTACTTCCATTGGTACAGGAGTAACAAGAAACGAAACAACATGCGATTGAACTTCGTAACCTGTTTTTGAGAAGGTGATTCGAATGCTATAATCCCCAGTAGACATTGGGAAGAGTGTCAAGTTATAATGGCCGTCACCCATATCCGCAACTGTAGCCCACTCCGATCCTACCTCTGTGACGTTTACATCAGCACCACTAATTCCAGTCTCATTATGTGACATGAAATAGAAAAAGTCGTAGCTGTATTGACGACCATAAATGAGAGGAGTGAGAGGACCGGTGGGGGCGGTAAGGCTTGCCAAAGACTGAGCTCTAATTGTTATCAGCAAAGGTACGGTTTCAAAGTATGGAGCAGCTGAAACGATACGTATTGTGTAATCACCAGGTCCAAGTAGAGCAGTATCAAAGTCAGCCTGCCACCAATTCTTTACAATATCAGGTAGAAACTCCACGTCTCCACTAGACCAGTTTCCCACCACAGTTGCGCCATTATTCAAAATGTACAGACCGTTCTCTGCATCACGAAATCTTAGATATACTGAAACAGGTTGACCTACTAGTGTGTCTAAGGTATCAGAGTAAACAGACTCTAGAGTAGCAGTGTGGTGCAATTCAAAGGTTTCATAGTCATATGCTAATTCAGACCCATTTGACCAGAAGTAGTTAACCCCCCAGATACCAGCGGTCGTGTTAGTAGGCCCGAAGGTCACAGAGATGCTACTGGCATTCCCATTGAGGCCGCTTAGCGTTGTAGATTCATACCAAGTCGTGGAGTTTGATGAAATCCAAGTAAAATTAACCGGAGTTGAAAGAAGCGGGGTCTCCACTATTGTACCCAGAGAAACAGAGAGACGAGCATCATCATTACTATGAAAGACGGTTTCATTCACCCAGTCAGTAGAGCCTGAGTCATATCTTTCAACGATTGCTGACGATGCGTAGTTTGGTGAGTCGCAGATAATCTTCCACCAACCTAACCGATCAAGGATAGATTCTGGAATAGCAATGTAATTCGGAGTCACTGTGCAGCTTGACGTCACATCACTCAGAAACGGATCGAAAACTGTGAAGTTCCCCCAATCATTGGAGTGGTAAATCCTTAGTAGTAGTCCCTCATAAACTCCTAGAAATCCAAGATATGTATACAATTCTAATCTAGCGCTAGCTCCAGATTCAATTGTATAGGCAACTCCGTTACTCAGTGTATTAGTAGTGGAGCTTGATTCATGAAATCTGTGATTTAACAATCGAGCAGTGTAATCAAAGGAGATGCTTGTGTTCGATGTAATAGAAAAGCCAAGTGAACTCTGTTCCCAATAGCTCTGGTTAACGATTTGACTAGACCCAGTTCCTAACGTTCCGATAATTGGATTAGTTAGACCATTCACTGAGAACTCCAAGGAAACCTCATCACAGTCTGGAGGAGTAGCAGCTACAAATCTGACATCATCCAGGTACGCAGTTATGATTTGAGTATTAGTTGCCCCATCTGGAAAGGAGTCTAAATCATAATCATTGTCACCATCAACAACCATTGTGTTGTTTATTACTAGGCCAATTTGGAATTGTGTTGTACCAGGTGTAACAGCTATGGTGATCGGAATATTCCCAGTAGAGTACCATGTTCCTCGTTCAGGTAATGATGGCAGATCCACTGTATATATCAAAGTCCCATCGATGAATGCACCAACGAAGAAATCACCGTTAAAACTTGGATTCAACAATCCTTGGAGATAGAGATAATCGAAACTCAGTATGAATTCGTCAGTATAGGGAGTCACATCAACAGTTTGGTTCCAGACAACTTTAGTCCCAGCAAAGTGCGTGTATAGATGCTGGGGATTAATCGTCACCTCAGCTTGGTTCTGAACTGAAACATAGTGACTTCCAGTGTCATCATAAGACACCAATTGATTCTGATCAGGATCTGTGCTGATACTGAAAGCATCCCATCCGTATGGATATCCATCAAGCGTACTGTTAGGATTCAGAGTATAACCTGGAATGCCTTCATCGAATGTCCCATTAATCACATACAATCGTTGAAGATTCCAGATGTCTATCTCAGCTGTACTGGCTTTCCAATCATGGTCTGTATCAATGGGAAAGACGTTTTCTGTTTCCGACGATGTGTCTGTACGTGCAGTGATATTTCCAGTTGAATAATATCCACTCTGTTCAACTTGAACAGGATTCAATACCCCGGACGCAGTGACAATTGTTTCAGATATATCAGACTGTGAATGAACATCGTACGGTGTTTCTACTACAAGATCATTTTCTTGATTCAGAGGGATTGAATTGTCAACCACAGATGCTGTTCCATCCTTAGCAGAGTGCGGAGAAAAGCCTATTGAGGACTGCATAGGTATTGAGGCCAATGGGAATAGTAAGAGAAGCATAAGAAATGCGCTCATACGCTTCTGGACTTCAGTATGCATCCTCATAGCAACCATTAGCGTTTAAACATAAGCTAGTATAATATAATATAATGTTACTGTGGATGAGTCGTTCTATTCGTCACCGTTTGAAAGAACTCGGCCCAGTGCAATGACATCATGCTTGTGGATGCTTTCTAGAGAACGTGCTTCTGCAAACATCTCCAAGTTCCGATCACTATACTTGTTCCTTGCATGTTGCAAGATGTTTCGGCAGACGTCCTCTACAAGGAGTGGATTGTCATGCATCTCCTTTGTGACATGAACCTCATCTTCTAACTTCAAGAGAGAGTAAGTCTTACTGGAGAAAGATTGTTCGATTATCTCAATCATTGTTCCATATGTGGGGATATCATCGACCGCTCCTACTAGACGAAGCTTTCCAAATGCACGTTGGATGTGAGTGAGACCATCATTGTTCGCCATACAATGGGGACAGACAGTGTTGCCAATCACTTTCACCTCTACATCATGCATGAAGGGTTTGCCGTCCTCCATGGTTGTAATAGCCGTGACGTCACAGACTTCCCATGTACGTTTGCTGGAAACGGGTGTATGACTCTCGTATCCAAACTCAAACTCAAATTTTACCTCTCCACGCTTGAAATGGTGTTTCTTCAAGAGACCCTCTAGTATTCGCATCTGAATATGTTCAATAGAGGGATGAACTCTGAATTGGTCACTCAGTTCCTCTGTCATTGACTCTACAAGTCTAGACATGTGGACTCCCTTCATCTCTGCGGGAAGGTCGATGGTGATATCGACTTTGGGGAGTATATGATGACGAACACCACTGCGCTCTGTGATGACAAATGTCTTGAGGTTCTTTACACCAACTTTACTCAGTTGAATCCTGTGTTCTGGTTTCTCATTCTGTGTATCGATGACCAAATCATCACGCCTCTTTTTCGTTAAGATGTCACACTATTCGACATAGCATCCCGTAGAACCTTCGCTTTCACTCACACAGACCTTGACCTTGCGGTCTTTTGGAAAATCGAAGTGATCATGGAAATACTTGGCAAGAAGTTCAGCTGTTGTAGCTTTTGTGGGAAGAATCACGCAGTCATCTTCCGGAAAGACATATCGCTTCTTACCAACAAGGACCTCGACAAATCCATCCGAAGTTGTCACATTAATCGTCTTTGACTTACTAGGCAATAGCACCTTATGATCAAGGGTCTGGCAAATCGCGAGAGCTTTGGACTTAACCTCTCTGAAATCATGAACCATACCATCTTCATTCAATGGACCGGTAAGTTTGACTTTGACAGAGTAATTGTGTCCATGAAGGTTCTCAATATCATCTTCACTCTTTACAAAATGGGACGCGCTGAAGTGCATCCTTTGGTCTGTCACACTCACGCTATACAACTGAAAGCCTCCAAGTTCAGGTTTGGCTACGAACTGGGATGCATGTAAAATTGTCGGAATAATACTATTCGGTGATTCCTCGTTGTCTCTCAAAGGCTTCAATCAAATCTGCGACAGAAGTGGCTTGAGTGGGGTCCTTATCATCGCGCCAACGACCGGTGAAACGTGGGAATCGAATTGCCAAGCCTCCATCTTTGAGTATCTTCTTACCAGCTGGGTGTGTCGGACTAAGTGTTATCTCATCACCCAAAACTTCAATGACCTCAGCTGGCTCAAACCACACATCAGCGTCAATATCAGAGATCACTTTGGGATGTTTCTGCTTCAACTTATGTGTTTCAAGACGCTCTTTGAATTCAGTCAACATATCATCAGTGAATCCGGTCCCAATCTTACAGACTGTGGGGTAGGTGTCACTGTCAAAGTCATACGCCGATGCAAGAATCGCACCATAGAGACCGGTCCTCTTCCCACGACCATGGATTGCCCCTACAATCACAAGGTCTGCGGAATCAGCTAAACCTTCCATATAGGAGGTCTTCAACTTGATCCATAACCAACTTCGGGACCCGGCCTGATAGGTTGATTCTTTGTGGACTGCTTTGGCTATCACACCTTCATGTCCCGATCCGATGGCTTCCTCGAATATCTCTTGAAGACGAGAAGGATCATCTGTGAGTTCAGCCACGGTGAGATTAACTCTATCGGACTTTTCGATGACATTCTCAAGGAGTTCGCGCCGCTTCATCATAGGTTGAGAGGTCACATCCTTCCCGTTCACAAACAGTATGTCGAAGAAGAAGAGTGCCACTGGCACTTCAGCCTTTGTCTCTTGTATCTCAGTCTTCCTTCGTCTGCGCATGAGTTCTTGGAAAGGACGCATTTTACCAGTGTCTGGATCAATAGCAACACATTCGCATTCCAAGACACATGTTTTAGCCGTCACTTGATTCTGGACCATCTCAACAACATCGGGATATTGTGGGGTGATGTCCTCTTGGCGACGAGAAAAAAGAATTACTTCATCACCCCTCTTGTGAATCTGAACTCTCTCTCCATCGTATTTGTTCTCCACCAGAGCCTTACCGCCAGCCTTCTCAATGATTTCCTTGGGATTGGAAAGTTTCTTAGCAGCCATCATTCGTATGGGTATTCCAACATTCGTTTTGATTGCTCGTACTGAGTCTATTCCATCATTCGCCAGGATCGATGCTACCCGTCCCAAATCGCTGCACACATTGAATGCGGCCTCGAGGTCATCTCGTGTGTCTTTGTCACCAGTAAATGCAACAGCAAGTGAATCGAGTATACTCATGTGACCAAGACCTAATCTTAGAGAACCAGTCACTGTTCGGAGGATGTATCGTGCTTCGATGGGTTTGGCATCTGTTAGTAGACCAGAAAGCTTGGAGACCTTCTTTTTGTTACTGCCTGAGCCTGAGATCTTCGATATTTCATCTAATGTTTCATAGACTGTGGATACTTTAAGCTCCTCTGCAAAGAGCGTTGTTTGGGCACTCTGCTGCAATAGCGATTCAGCTGTGCTACCAATATCTCCGGTCTTCTGCAAGGACTTGAGGACATTGCTCTCAGAAACAGACGCAGCAGAGGCAACAACTTGGACTGCCATCTTCTCAGCAATGCCAATCTCGGGTTCACCTTTCCAGTCTGGGTGAAGCTTACCAATAGATAGTGCAGTAATGTGACTGACCTCGGAGGGATTTGCTCTCTGAAGTAACTCTGAAAAGAGCTGAATCTTTTCTAGCGTCCCACTCGTGGACTCGACCTCGTCATATGCCTCAGCCAATTTCTCGTAAAGCAACATTTCACGCTCCATTCTAGAGACCCACCACATCTTTTATAAGCTCAGTCTGGAGGACACCGGCATTCACAGACTAATTCGGTGAGCTGAAATTGGGTAGTGTAAGACCTCGATATATTAAGAACGCTGCGAAGAACCTCCTAGCGCTTTATCCAGACACATTCACAGACGATTTTGAAACCAACAAGAGACTGGTTGAGCAGCTCACAGATGTCAAGACCAAGAAAGTACGGAACCGAATAGCTGGATACTTGGTTGGGTTGATCAAGATTGGAATCGCCAGAGCGGAGGCTGAAGCGCTTGAGCCTGGTGAAGAGGTCACTGACGATATGGAGATGTGACACTCCAGAGAATCATTTCATTTGTTATTCCTCAAAGGTATCTTAAGGAGGAGAGTGTACTCCATCCATATGAGTGACTGGGAGAACCTCTTGCTACATGGTGACTGTTTGGACATCATCAGAGAACACAAAGACAAGCTAAACGAAAAAGTCCGCCTCATATACATTGATCCACCGTTTTTCTCAGGGACTGACTATACGGTGAAAATCCGTTCAGGTGGTGATAGTCAGTCGGCAGGTGTTCTTCTTGAAGAAGAAACATATAGTGACAAATGGGAGGGAGGATTACAACAGTATCTGGATTTCATGAGAGCCCGACTCGAGGCTATGAAACCACTACTCAGAGATGATGGTTCCCTCTGGGTTCATCTTGACTGGCATGTATCCCATTACATCAAAGTCATCTTGGATGAGGTCTTTGGATATGCCAATTTTGTAAATGAGATTGTCTGGAAACGAACTAACAGCCCCAAAGCTCAAAGTAGAGGATTTGGGAGTCAACATGATGTTATTCTTCTCTATGCTAGAGATGCATCTGTGTTCAAAACTCAGCAGGTCTATAGAGAACACGATGAGAGATCTCGTAGACCCTACAGTTACAAGGATGAACGGGGCAAGTTTCGTCTAATAGAAGTTGAAGCTCAAGGTATCCAGAGAACAGAGGACAGGAAGCAGTTTGAATGGAGAGGTCGAACAGCACCGTACCTTTACCGTAAGGAGACCCTTGATGAGTGGTGGGACGCGGGACTAATCTATACCAGTAAGAATGGTCGATACACAAAGAAACAATACCTGTCTGACATACCAGGAATCCCGGTCTCAGACTTGTGGATAGATATTCCTCCAGTTCAGGGAGCCTCGAAGGAGAATACAGGATTTCTTACTCAGAAACCAGAGTTACTTCTCGAGAGAATCATAGCCTCGTCCACAAATCCTAGTGACATCATTGCAGATTTCTTCGTTGGGTCAGGGACCACTGTTGTTGTTGCTCAACGGATGAATCGACATTGGATAGCGTGTGATTCATCTTTGGCAGCAATAAGGATTACAGAGGAACGGCTCAAATCTCTATATGCATCCTGAAATGAACAAACTCAGGGAAACGTTTCCGCTCTAAAGTGTATGAATCAGCATTCTTTGATGGAGAGAGTAAGGACATCACCGGAGTCCAGTCCAGATTTAGAGCCTAAGTGTTGTATGAGTAATTCAATCTACCCAGATAGGTTCATCATAGTCAGTTGTCTTTGGAAATACATCACCCATGGCGTTCTTGTCCCATCGTCTTAGTAGAAGATAACAGACAACTGCGACAACAGCAGGGAGTATGAATGGTGTATATGCATAGAAGATGTAGTACGGACCATATGGGATGTATCCAATCCATGAGATGATATAGAATCCTAGAAAGAAAGCTGGAACTGCACAGAGAACACTCACGCCTAGTCTTCGGGAACTTCGCTTATTTTTCTCCCAATTACGAACTCCGTAGATGACAGCCTGAGCCTCATCCTCGTTGAGGATGCGACCTTGCTCCACCTGCACTTTTGCCACCTGTGGATGCATGCCATAGATTCCTTCAGTCTCAGTGAAGGCTGGATCATGCCTCCAAAAGGCACCTTTTACTATGAGGATGAATATTATTGGAAGTACAAAATATGACCCAAGTGAAACAAACACCATCAAGACATAGTAATAACCACTAGAGATCATAGTCCAAACAGAGATTCCAAGAGGAACTAGAATTGCACTGGAGAGATAGGTACAGATTGCGAATAAAATGCTGAAACCTATGAGGTCTCCAAACCATCTGCTTCGTGGGACTCGGAGAAGATGAAATGCCATAAGGACTTCTCCACTCTCTGGACTGTTGAGAATGAGGCTCATCATTGGCTCTGATACAATTATCGCATTGTAGAGTGGATTGAAATTTGTCGCTATGAAACCATCCGCGCTCTGTCTAGCCCAGATATGTGTTCTTGAATCCACCACCACTTTCTGATGGACCTGACCGACAATTGCCAAAAATTCTGGATGTTCAATTGGGTTCCTGAATCTGAAGTGTAGAACCAAGAGGATTAGAATATGAACAAGAGCACCCACTAACAATGAGGTCCCTATTACTAGCCAGAAGTTCAACCAATAAATCGTATAGAGAAAACGTTGAAAGATAAGGGCTGAGAAGGGTATCGCTGCAAAGAAAGTCAGGAAGGCAATTCCTCCTCTTGATACTAAAGGCACTCGTGTCCCAAACCAACGTGCATACCTATCTGAGGTCTTCGTCATTCCGCCCAGCCAACCCTGTAGACATTCCGGTCTAAGGGGTTATAACTTGTTTGTTTCAAGTCGTGGATTCACTCTGAAAACGAAAGATTCAGTAGTCACAATATATCAAGAGATTCTTGTGAAGCCCTTTGGCACAATAACTAGGGATTTCCAATTTGTGGAATCTAGTACGAGAGAGATTCTGGAGGAGATATTAGAAATCTCACCAAACTATCCTGCATTCACAAAGAAACTATGCAAAAGAGCATCGTCAGAATCAGCGTCAGATGAGCTGGTTTTGCTTGCAATTCAACATTCATCATACCTCAATTTTGATGAACTCAAATGGAAAGTACTCGAAGCGCAAAGCGATAGAATATCAGTACGCCCTCATATTCTTGAGATGAAAGCCATTTCTGAGAATGACTGGGACACGGTTATTGAAGCAACCGAAGCTGCAATTGACCAGGCTAATTCGGAGTGGGAAACATTCCTCCAGCTTCTTCATTTGTATAAGATTGTGTCATTGAACCGATTTGGGAGTCCATTGGAGGAAAGAACACAACGTCGTATTGAGAAGGCAATGGATGGTAATCCGGCACTCGAACAATACTCGCCTAGTTTCTATCTGAATCGAACAATAAGATTGAGATTGGAGGGTGATGTTAGCCATGCACAATCGGTTTGTGAAAAGGGATTATCGCAAGCTAGGAATGTCGATGACAGACTGAGTGAGATATTCTTCTTGTGGCAAAAAGCAGAACTCATAGGAGTATATAGCTTTGGACCAGGCACTACAGAAATTGCAAAACAAATCCTTCGAGAAGCTATAGAGATCAGTGACAACATCAATTGCAAAGGGTGTCGTGCAGTGATCTTAGAACTGATTCAGGTCATGTGTCACATGCGTGGAGAATACTCAGAAGCATATGAAATCAGCCTCGAGATTCTGAAGATGCTGGAATCTATTGGAAAACAAGATGATGTCAACATGCACAATCTGTCCGCAATTTGTAATGAGATGGGAAATGGGCGTGAAGCCCTGGAGTGGGCGAATCAAGCTCTGAGAATCTTTGACAAACAGCCCTTCTATCGTCCTGTTGCATATTTGGATGTTGCTTGGTCACTCATCAATTTGGGTAAGTTGGATGAGGCTGAAGAACAGCTGAATCTCGCAAGAGAATATCTCTACCAATCGGGGTATGGATCCACTCTCGCCATTGAGCAAATGGTGAGTGGACTCCTCGAGCGAGCCCTTGGGGACTATGATTCAGCCCTCACAAGTCTTGAGAAGGCGTGGGAAACAAATCTGAGAGAGAACCGTCACAATAGGGCGACTTCATGCTTGGTCAAACTTGCAGAAACTGAGGTCATGGCATTTAAGCCAACACCAGACAACATTCAGGATGAGTCAGCTGGGATTTGGCTTACCAGACTCGAGGAATATGGGGAGAAGATGGATTTACCGGGAGTTATTGCTCTAGCGCTGTTCCTGAAGGGTGAGCTTAGATTCAAGCAAGGTCGTCTGAATGAGGCAAAGGAGCTTGACGAAAAAGTCCATAGAATGTCTGAACTACCCGGTTTGGCCTATCTAAAGGACAAAGCACATCCTGCAGTTTCATCTTTGAAGCAGGAAAGAAGGAGAGGATGACTCCAGCTATGAATTACATGTCAGATGCTTACACTCATATAATAGTTAGGAGTAGTATAAGCACAGACAAATTCGAAACTTGGCAAAGGATAAATGAGCTTGCCGTAGGTGACAAAACCCATGAGTAAGAGGAAAAGTACTGCTAGAGAGTCATTACGAGAACAGATTATGGGTAAACGGGAGGACAGTGATTTCGATGTGGAGAAACGTGAGGTCCACATCATGACACGTCTGAGCAGCAATATTGTGGAAGCCATCGATGCATTGGTGATCCTCAATGTGTTCAAGAGCCGCTCAGAGGCAGTTGCAGCGTATGTCGAGAATGCAATCATCAATAATGCTGAACTCTATGAGAGCTTAATCACGCAGGCTCAAGAGGTTTCAGAGATGCGAGACACAGCCATGGACTCAATCTTGCAGACTCTCAAAGAGAAGAAGTAGTATCTACAAGTTGATACTTCTTCAATAACAAACACTTACCTCTCTCGTGGAGGTTGAGGAGCAGCCACCCTCTTTCCTTTAATATTGCAGCTAAAGAATGACTGTACGAAAGAATAGATTTGTTTTGTGGATATTCTCACAATAAGAAATGTGCAGTAGAGTGTCACTTTCAGAGATTCTTCAACTTCCGAATGGCACCACCAGGAGCCACTCCTTTGGGACAGGCTTTGACACAGTTCATAACAAGATTGCAGAGAGGCGCACCCTCAGGATTCATAGCGGACTTGACATATCTCTCAGGGTCGGAACTTCGTGTGTCTTCATGAAATCGCCACGCTTTTGCAAGAGCTGCAGGTCCAATATATTCCTCTTTCTCCGAATTGACAGGACACGAGCCATAGCAGAGAGCACAAAGGATACAGTTGACATACCGTTCAATCTTCGTTCGTTCCTCGGGGCTCTGAGTTCTCGGTGAGTCTCCTTCCTTGGTATCACTCCAGAGCTTCATAGTTTTCAGAGCATCATAGAATTTAGTCATATCAACTACAAGGTCTTTCAAAATTGGCATGTTCGGTAATGGTTCAATCAATATCTCAGTATTTGAGTTCCATCCTGAGGGGATTTCAGATAATGCAGCAAATGGTTTGAGTTTCATATCGTTGTTCTTCACATCTGCTATCTGAGTTCGACAAGCAAGTCGGGGCTCTTTATTGATAAGCATTGAACAACTACCACAGACAGCACCCCTGCATGAATACCTGAAGGAGAGTGAGGGATCCATTCTATCCTGAATTTGAAATAATGCATCGAGTATGGTCATACCTTTTTTTGTATCAACCTTGTACAGGTCGTAGTGGGTGATTGACCCACCGTCTCTGCTTCTTGCAATTCTGAACATCATTAGTAAGATCTCTCCTTTACCTCAAACATGCCTAGACTTACATCGATGAACTCGGTCTTGATATAATCATCAATCTTCGTGAATAGAGAGTGTTTGAGAAAATTCTCATCATCACGCTGTGGAAAGTCCAATCGCCAATGGGCTCCACGACTCTCTCTTCTCATGAGCGCCCCCATTGTTATGACCTCTGCAAGGTCTAGCATGTTCTCTAATTCTAAAGTCCTGATTAAAGCATAATTGAACTTGTCATCGCTTCTTCCAACACTGACATTCTTGAAACGTTCCTTAAGTTCACGAATCATTTTCAATCCAGCCTTTAGACCATCTTCTTTTCTGTACACTCCTACGAGGACGTCCATTGTCTGACCTAATGTTTCACGGATAGAAGCGGGGGAATCACCACCCTCATGAAGCAGTAGTGTCTGCAGGTGTTCACGCATCTCGAAAGCACATTGTTCTACACATGCACTATCAGGGTTTTCAGCAGATTTTATATACTCACCAACTTCTTGCCCGACGATTCGGCCAAACACTAAAGTTTCAAGCAGAGAGTTGCCACCAAGTCGGTTTGCACCGTGGACGCTCATGCAGGAATTCTCGCCTACAGCAAAAAGACCGGAGATAGGTGTAACGCCATGTTTGTCTGTATGAATGCCACCCATCGAATAATGTTGAGCAGGTTGAACCGGGATAGGTTCTTCGATAGGGTCAAGTCCTGCAAAGTAGATACATATCTCACGTATACCCGGTAGTCGTTTCATTATCTTCTCTTTACCGAGATGTCTCAGATCTAGATGGACATACTCATCCTCGAAACCTCTGCCCTCAAGCACCTCTGTCCTGATAGCTCTCGCAACAATGTCGCGGGGAGCTAACTCCATTTGTTCTGGTGCATATTTGTCCATGAATCTCTCACCATTGGCATTCACAAGATACCCTCCTTCTCCTCTTGCTCCTTCAGTCATCAGGATACTAGAACCAAACAAACATGTTGGATGAAACTGAATGAACTCCATGTCCTTCAGGGGAGCTCCTGCTCTGAGAGCGAGGGCACATCCATCACCAGTATTGATGAGAGCATTTGTTGAGTGACCATAGACACGGCCAAACCCTCCTGCGGCTAGAACTACTACTTTCGCTGTGAATCCATGTACTTCTCCAGTTGCGATGTCGAGGGCAGTCAGACCGCAAATCTTGTCATTAGACTTTACAAGAGACGTGACGAACCACTCATTGTAGAACTTGATGCCTCTTCGAAGAGCCTGCTCAAAGGTAGTGTGCAGAAGGTTATGACCAGTGCGGTCTGCAGCATAGCAGGTCCGTGGATACGCTGCACCGCCAAAGGGTCTCTGTGCAATCTTTCCATCGGCAGTTCGAGAAAATGCAGTTCCCCATCGTTCATTCTCAATGACTGCACGGGGAGCTTCCTTTGCAAGAATCTCCACCACATCTTGATCTGCCAGATAATCGGATCCCTTGACCGTATCAAACGCATGTGACTCCCAGGAGTCATCCTCGCCCAATGATGCGTTGATTCCTCCCTGAGCGGCAACAGAGTGTGACCTTAGTGGATGAACCTTGCTTAGAATTGCTACATCGAAGTTCCCACTGAGTTCAATAGCCACACGGAGTCCTGAGAGACCTGCACCTACAATGAGGACATCATGTTCGAAAGATGAAATTGTCACTCACCTCGATTATAGTAAAAGGCTGCTCAGTTATAACGTGTACGGCCCACCTGAGTTCAGACCATCTTGGTCGGATCAAGTATTTCATCCAAGTCTCCGTCAATCTCAATCCCAGACTCAATAACAACCTCACGAATTGTCTTTCCTGATGAATAAGCCTCCTTGGCAAGCTCAGCAGCCTTATCATAGCCAATGATTGGAGCAAGTCGAGTAACCAGCATAAGGCTTTGATCCAATTGTTTCTTAATACGGTCCTCATTGACCTTGAGACCTTTCAGGCAGTTTACGGTGAAAGAATTAATTCCTCCAGCAAGAAGGCGGATTGATTCAAGAAGGTTCACAATCATTACAGGTTTGGACATGTTGAGGTCTAAGATACTTCCGAACCCTTCAGCAGCAGCGATAGTGGCATCATTCCCTATGACCTGAAGACAGACCTGAATTAGTGCTTCAGATTGTGTTGGGTTGACCTTCCCGGGCATGATTGATGAGCCTGGTTCGTTAGCAGGTAGATTAAGCTCACCAAGCCCAGCACGAGGTCCACTACCCATCCACCGGATGTCATTCGCCATCTTCATACAAGTCAGTGCGATGTTTCTAAGAGCGGCACTCGCTCTCACAATAGCGTTATGGGAAGAGATCCCCTCTGCCTTCAAAGTACTTGCCTTGAAGTTTTGGCCTTCAACTAATTTGTTGAGCTCTTTCACTACGCTCTTGGCAAACCCTTTTGGTGCATTAAGTCCGGTTCCAAGCGCAGTCCCACCTATTGGCAGGATTTGCAGGGTTTTGACAACAGGAGATAGGTCATTTTCGAATGAATGCTCAATCTGATACTTGTAAACAGAAAGCTCAGTTGAGAGAGGTATAGGAACCGCATCCTGAAGATGAGTTCTTCCAACCTTCACAATCCCCTCGAACTCATCTATCTTCTCACCAAGAGCAATTCTTAGATTATTCATTGCTGAAAGTAGAACAATCAGGGTGGAGAGGGCTGAGATATGCATCGCAGTTGGAATTGCATCGTTGCTAGACTGTGACATGTTCACAGTGTTGTTTGGATGGACAGGTGAATTGGAGCCTCGCGGGTGACCGAGTATCTCATTGGCTCGATTACTTAGAACCTCATTCATGTTCATGTTCGTCTGAGTTCCAGAACCTGTTTGATAGATGTCAACTGGAAATTGATCCTGATGCTTGCCTTCAAGGACTTCATCAATGGCTGTTTCGAGAGCATCATAGATCTCCGGAGGTATCAGCTTGGCGACTTTGTTCGCAATCAGGCACGCCTTCTTCACTTGAGCCAGAGCATGAATGAATTCGGATGGGAATGTCTTTCCGCTAATCTGGAAGTTCATTATAGCCCTCTGGGTGTTAATGCCCCAGTAGACATCAGCAGGAACATCTAGTTCTCCTATCGAGTCCTTCTCTCTTCTTGTCTTCTCCAATTTCGTAGCCTCCAGAGATTTGATGAATTAGTCTAAATCATCAGATCATCAATAATCTGTTGGACATCCTTAAGGTTAGTAACATGGTCCTTTAGAGGTACGTCTTCTGGCAAAGCAATATCTGCCGCTAAGTCAGGTGCTTCAATTTTGTAGAATAGTCCAATTGGAATCTTATCTCCGTTGATAAGAGCTTTCTCAAGTGCAGATATTCGGTTTGTCACATCATGGTCTTCATCCTGCAGTGAGTAAGTATTCTCATTGTAGAACTTCCAGGTCAATTGGCGATTCCAAGTTTGGCAAGGCTGAAGAATGTCAAGAACAGCGAAGCCTCGATGTTTCACAGCTTCAACCATCAATTTCACAAGAGCTTTCTGATCTCCAGAGAAACCTCGAGCAACAAAAGTCGCACCTGCGGTAATTGCTTGAGCTACTGGGTTTGCTGGAGCCATAGGTGCACCAGGCGGGGGTGGTGAAGTGTTTGAAATATAGCCTCTAGGAGCTGAAGGCGAGAACTGTCCTTTTGTGAGACCCATGACGCCGTTGTTATGAATGAACACTGCTAGATTGACATTCCTCCGGGCAGCATGAACGAAATGTCCAAGTCCCTCACCAAGTGTATCACCGTCACCCGCATGTACAATCACTTCGAGATTCGTATTTGCCATAGATATTCCAGTTCCTACTGGAATGGGTCTCCCGTGAATTGTATGGAAACTGTTGAGACTTCCAATGTAATGAGGTGCTTTTCCTGAGCATCCTATTCCCGAAGCGATTACAAGGTTGTGCACAGGAATATCCAGTTCTAATACTGCTTTCTTAAGAGCTGCAAGGATTCCAAAATTTCCACATCCTGTACACCATGTCACGTTTTGTGGTTGTTCTAATTGCTCGGGAGTTGTCATTTGATACCAGCCTCCTTGATCTCATCAACAATCCATCTCGCTGTCATAGGTCGCCCATCATACTTGTTGATATGATGATCAGCCGTTATACCAGTCGCCATCCTAACAAGTTGTGCAAATAGTGAAGTGACATTCTGTTCAATAGATACGATCTGCTTCGATTTGCTGAGAACTTTTCGCAGCTTCTCTGTACGTAATGGATAGATGTCACAAAAGTGCAGGTGATTGATTGACATACCAGCATCCTTCAATATTTGCATAGCTTCATCTGCAGCGCCCCACGTTGAGCCCCATGTGAGGAGTGTGACTTCTGCATCCTCATCACCATAGAGTTCTGGCGGATTCAAAGATTCCATGATAGAAGGAATCTTGTTCATTAGCTTTGCAACCATTTTGTTACGAGTATCTGCATCCTCAACTATGTGTCCATCCTCACGATGGACATTTCCAGATGCCACAACTGATTTACCTTCATCTCCAGGAAATGCTCTTGGTGAAATACCATCAGGTGTAAGGAGGTAGCGCTTGTAGTCGGAATCCGGTCCACTCTTGTCTAGTTTACCTCGATCAACCTTTACACCTGAAACATCTATTCGTGGAATGTTCATAGAAGAATCTGCCAGATATTGGTCACCAAGAATCATAACAGGAATTTGAAATTTCTCTGCAAGGTTGAAAGCTCGTGTCGCGACGTCAAACGCTTCTGCTGGATCTTTTGGAGCCAACAGAATTCGTGGGAACTCTCCCTGACTAGCAAAAGCCATCTGGAAGAGATCACCTTGCTCTGTGCGTGTTGGAAGCCCTGTACTTGGACCAGGTCTTTGAGCATTATAGATTACAACAGGGGTCTCTGACATTCCAGCAAGTCCAACTGCTTCGGTCATAAGTGAAAAACCACCGCCAGAGGTTGTCACCATAGATCGGGCACCGCCATATGATGCTCCAAGAGCCATACAAATAGAGGCAATCTCATCCTCAGTCTGAAGAGTTCCAATTTTGAGATTTCGTGAATAAGCTACGATGTCCTGAAACAATGAAGTAGAGGGACTCATAGGATAGGAAGACACCCACTTTACATTGGCTGCCATTGCACCTAATGCTATAGCTCTGTTACCTGTGAGTAGGAGCCTGTCTTTGCAGGGTCCAGTTTCCAAAGTATCAAGATTGTATCGACATGTACCAGTGAATTTCTCCGTGGTTAAGTCATAAAGCGCCTTGGCGACTGCAACATTTCCTTCGACAACCTTCTCACCCTTTCTACCAAATATTGCATTCAGCGCTTCCTCAGCAAGTTTGAATGGAAACTTGATTACAGATAGAATTGCACCAAGGGCTGCGGCGTTCATCATCCGAATATTGCCACCCACATCTTTGGCAGTCTTCTCTAACGGAGCAGGATAATGACATGCCTCTAAGTCATCAAACTCTATCGTATCATCGAAAATAATCACACCCTCTTCAACAAGCTTGTTTCGTTTTCCAACTACCGCATCTCGAGAGAGCGCCACAATTACATCGATGTAATCCACTGGTGCATGGATTGGTTTGTCACTCACTCGAACCTGTGTGAAATTGTATCCACCTCGGATTCGAGACTGAAAATCCTTGATTGTAAAGGTGTAAAAGCCAGCCTGTACAAAGACCTGTGTAAGTAGGTCTCCAATAGTATCAATACCTTGGCCAGCCTCTCCGCCAATGTTGAATGTAATGTCCATGTGATTTAGACACTCCTATAATGATTTGCGAGAAACGGTGCCATTCTTATGTCCTTTGCAAGGGACATACGAGTTACTCGAGGGGGTTTGTTTCAAGCTTTGGTCCAGGAATCTTATAGAGAAAGATTAGACCAACAATGAATTGAACAGGGACTGGCAGGACAAATCCAATCATGTATATCGGCAGGAATAGGACCGATGATAGAAAAGCGAATATTTCTGGAAAAATCAGACTAATCACACCAATCTGAAGCACTCTTCTTTTTGATGTCTTCCCCTGATAGTAACGAACAATTTGAACAATATACAGTAGGTTGAATATACTGAGGCTAAATGCTAGTTTCATGAATGAAGGTGAAAGTAGGTAGAAACTTGTATACCACTCGTAGAAGATAGTCGTACCATATGCCCAAATAAGGCCATAATAGCTAGGACCAATATACCAATCAAGAAGGACAATAAGATTCGATGTGTAGAATCCTAGCGGCACAAATAAGGTCACTATTATCATAAAGAAAGCAATCACTGTGGGACTGACACCCACCAATTCAGGTTTGGAAAGTTTTACATCAGTCATACTATCTATCCTTCAAGCCAGTCTTCTTCAGGTACTGCTGATTTCTTTTCTTCAACTATAACCACTTGCTTTTTTCGCTTTACTTGCCCCCACTTCCACCAGGAGAAGTCAAGTCGTAGACCAGACCAAGGTGAAATCACCTCAGGACCTTCAATTCTCCAAAGGAGGAGTGATCCAATAATGAATTGGAGGGGAATTGGATAGATGATTTCTGATTGAACATGTATAACCGACCAATAAATTGAGGCAAGCAGTGGAACAAGAACACTGAGAGTGCCAACCATCACTGGCAGGTATTTTGAAGTCTTCCCTTGATAGTACCTGACAATAAGGTATGCATAAACCCAATTTAGAATTGTGAATGGGAGCATGAAGAACATCTCAGGAAATGAAACTAAGGCAAAGTGGAAATCAAAATGGAATGGATCAAAAAATATTTGCCACATGAAGGAGTAAACCTTGGGATCAATGCTGAAGTAGAAGATTGAATCAATGAACTCAGGCACATAACCAAGTGGGGCTAGGAGCATTGTGAAGAACATAATGAATGCGATAAAATTAGGACTCACACCATAGAGTTCCATCTCTGTTGAATACTCATCCTCAGTCATTACGACCCCTTATGCATATCTGTAGGATTGAGTTTGATAAGGTCTTTGAAGGTGTGAGTTATGTACAACAATCCTTGTCATTTTGACAAGCTTTAAAAACGAAGTACATGCACAGTTTTATCAGAAGTATATGCCGAAGTGCATGTACAGTTTTACATAATGAAAAACACGCTATTCCATCCTAGGAAAACGAATGGCGTGAAGTAAACCACATGGGGAAAATAAAATGGCACAAATGTCTGGAACACCCGTCCTTATTCTCAAGGAGGGTACTTCAAGAACACGCGGCAAATCCGCACAGGGTAACAACATAATGGCGGGTATAGTCATTTCTGATGCTGTAAAGTCCACTCTGGGACCACGAGGTATGGATAAGATGCTCGTGGACAGTCTGGGAGATGTGACCATCACAAACGATGGAGCCTCAATCCTGAAAGAGATTGACGTGCAGCATCCAGCCGCAAAGATGCTCGTGGAAGTGGCGAAGAGCCAAGACCAAGAGACCGGTGATGGAACGACTACCTCCGTCGTGATTGCCGGAGAGCTCCTGAAGAGAGCTCAAGAGTTACTAGATAAGAAGATTCATCCAACGATCATAGTTGGAGGTTATCAGAAAGCAGCCGAAAAGGCTTCAGCAATCCTCAAGGACATTGAGGTCTCGATGGAAGGCACGGACAAGAAGATCCTGACTGGTATCGCATCGACCTCTATGAACAGCAAGTCAGTAGTTGGTTCAAAAGACCACTTCGCAAAGATTGCAGTTGATGCAGTATTGCAGATTGCTGAGGAGAAAGATGGCGGTGTCAAGGCTGACATCGAGATGATTGAGGTCATCAAGAAGCAAGGCAAGAGCCTCACAGAGACCGAGCTCGTAAATGGCATGGTCATTGACAAAGAGGTCGTCCACGCTTCAATGCCAAGGAAAGTTGAAGGTGCAAAGATTGCGCTTGTCAACGCTGCTATTGAGGTCGAGAAGACAGAGTTCGATGCAGAGATCAAAATCGACAGTCCGGACCAGATCAAAGCCTTCCTCGATGAAGAGGAACGAATGCTCACAAACATGGTTGACAAGATTGTCGCAACCGGCGCAAACGTAATGGTCTGCCAGAAGGGCATCGATGACGTCGCACAGCACTACCTTGCAAAGGCTGGCGTCCTGGCAATTCGCCGGGCAAAGAAGAGCACTCTCGAGAAGCTCGCAAAGGCTACTGGTGGAAAGATTGCTACAAGCCTTGACGAATTAGATGCAAGCTATCTCGGTGCTGCTGGAATCGTCGAAGAGGTCAAGATTGCTGACGACAAGCTCGTCTACGTGAAGGATTGCAAAGATCCAAAAGCTGTATCAATCGTGATTCGCGGTGGCACTGAACACGTTGTCGACGAGGCAGACAGAGCCCTACACGATGCGCTCTGTGTTGTAAGAAACGTGGTTGAGGACACAACCTACGTAGCAGGCGGTGGCTCAACAGAGGCTGAGATCTCCAGGAGACTCGAAGCTTACGCTAACAAAGTTGGCGGCCGCGAGCAGCTAGCAATTGAGGCATTCGCTGAGTCATTACTCATCATTCCGAAGACTCTCGCCGAGAACGGCGGTCATGATCCTATTGACATCATAGCAGACCTTAACAAGGACCACTCGAAAGAGACTGGTACCTGGCATGGTGTGGATGTGATGAAAGGCAAGACCACAGACATGATGAAGGCAGGCGTTATTGAACCAGCTCGAGTCAAGAGTCAAGCAATCCGTGCAGCCGCTGAAGCAGCCCAAATGATCCTCAGGATTGACGATGTCATTGCTGCTAAGGCTTCCGCAGGACCCCCGCCGGGTGCTGGTGGTGGAATGGGTGGTATGCCTGGTGGCATGGGCGGAATGCCTGGTATGATGTAATTCTAGAACATAACACATTGGAGCCGCAAGGCTCCACTCAATTCTTTTTCAACGAGGTTCATTGGAATGACCATGCGTGTCTTACTTGTAGGAATGAACAGTTTCGACTCAGGAAAGACACAGGTTGCCATCCGGTTAGGTAGACTATTTTCCAATGAGTTTCAATCTATTGAATACTTCAAACCTATGAGTGGACATAATTATTGGTTTCATCATCAACATACAGATGTATGTATGAAGAATGGACTACTAGTGTCACGTGATGCTTTGGCGGTTCGAGCGACCTTGAATCCTAAGACTCCGGTTGAACTTGCCAACCCTGTTCACAGTCTGTATGTACCAATGCGTCTGGAAAGACCGATGCAGAACATGACAAACACACTAGGTCTCTCTGGATCCAGCTCTATCCTTACAATGGAGCGATTCAGTAAACCAGAAGGTTCAGGAGTTGACACTACTGTTCTAGTTGCACAAAGACTCGTTGAGGAAGAACGTTTAGTCATTGGACAAGAAGAGGTCGGAATGCTATCAACTGGTGCCGGCATTCAAGAGATCAGTAGTCTGGAAGAAGTCCAGGAATTCGAGCGGTTGAACTTTGAACAATATGTATCGCAATCGTTTGCAGAAGTTGAGAAGTCTGCAGATGCAGTGATAATTGAGGGTTTCAATGACTCAGCTTGGCCGTGGGAAGGACTAGAGCGCGTGGATGTGGTTCTGTTGGTCAGTCCAGGACACATCTTCTCTTACGACCCTGAGAGATTTAGAAAAGCGGTTTTTCTAATGAATAGAAGGAACCTGCCAATCAGAGAAGTGACTTTTAGTAGGATGTCTGACCTGTTGAAGTCACTTGGTCGATTAGAACTCAGACCTAATAGCGATATAACTTTGGAGGATTTAGAGCATCTTGGAATTTCGTTCCGCACAGGAAAGAAAGATTAAGCGAAACTTCAGAAAACTGGATACATAACCGGGAACAATATTGGAGACATTAGATTGACAGAGGACTTGAACTGGGAATTGATTGTTATCGGTGGTGGACCTGCAGGAATGACTGCAGCCATTTATGGAGCTAGATATGGGCTTAAGACATTGCTATTGGAATCGAAAGTCCTAGGAGGAGCTCAAGCCACAAGTCCAGGTATAGAGAACTATCCCGGTTACACATTCATTGTAGGACTTGACCTGGCAAACAAGATGAAGGAACAGGTCAAAAAGTGTGGAGCGTTCATCAGAGAAATTACTGAGGTAAAGAGTGTCGAAAGAGAAGGTGAAAAAGGTGACTTCCTTCTTGACACCCGACGTGGAGTCTATAGAGGCAAGGCGATTGTCTTTGCGACAGGTGGGGGACACCGACACCTGAATGTTCCTGGAGAAGAGAAGCTGACCGGTCGTGGTGTATCATACTGTGCTACATGTGATGGACCACTATTTCGTGACAAGACAGTCGCAGTAGTCGGAGGGGGAAACACTGCTGTCACTGAGGCACTATATCTTTCAGAAGTTGTGGGGAAGGTGTATCTCATTCATCGAAGAGATGAACTGAGAGCAGAAAAGATCGTTCAAGATTATGTCTTCAACTCACCAGTTGAGATAGTGTGGGACACAATCGTCAAGGAGATCCGTGGTGATGACCTTGTTAATGAATTGCTCATTGAAAACGTGAAGACAGGAGAAACAACCTCTCTTGTTGTGGATGGAGCATTCATAGCTCTGGGTTCCAATCCAGAGAGTTCGCTTGCAAAAAGCATAGGTGTTGAAACAAATGACCGAGGAGAGATACTCGTGAATGCAAAGCAAGCGACCAACATACCGGGCGTTTTCGCAGCAGGAGACGTGGTCGAGTCCATGAAACAGATTGCAGTAGCTGTGGGTCATGGTGCCATTGCAGCAGACACAGCTTATTCCTACATCAGGGAGAAACAGAGAGGACCAATCGGTTACGCATAATGAATTCCAGACCATGTTGTCTAGTACATCCTTTGTTATGGGGAAACGTTAATAACCGAGCCCCTGTCCGATGCTCAAAGCGCTGAGGCTAATCTCAGTGAAATCTAGATTGACCGTGATGACAGTATGAGAAGTGTCAAAGTTGTAGCCTTTACACTTGCTATAGCCTTTGTATTGCTAGCATTTACTGCGCAACCAGTTGCAGCAGCAAATCGGTATGAGTCTTTACGAACATACATGAATAGCAGATACGACGCCGCAAGGGGTGGCTATTCAATCCCTGGAGATGGTGTGACACGTATCAGTCCAACGTATGGCGCTATTACTATCATGAATGAGGTGGGTACTCTTGGTAATAGACCTCCGCCGATTCCAATTACAGATGTTTTGGACTTCATAGTCACTCATCAATGGTTAACTGGAAATGAAGATGAAGAACCTAGGTTTGGAGGTTTGAGTGACTACCTCTTAGGACCAGTAACACAGACAGTCAATTATCATGGCCTCGTGACATGGCAGCTTTTGGAGGCACAGGGTGATGTTCCAGGTGTTCCTGACTATGACATCAACGTCACAGCCAGCCTCTTCTGGATTAACAAGACACAGACAGTTGAAGGAGGTTTTGGAGTTAGTGCAGAAGCTCTAGAGGGAGGAGATGGTCCAGACCTGTTGTCAACTGCATATGCATTAGCCTCAATTAGAATCCTTGATACAATGTATCAAGCGGAAAATGCATGGAGCTGGCTGATCAATGAAACTGCAACAGTCGAATGGATTGAGAGTTGCTTTGATGGTGATGCTTACAAGATGAGTCCTGATTCGTACCTACCAAGCGTCACGGCAACTGCTGCAGCAGTGATTGCGTATCATGCTCTAGATCCACTGTCATCAATCCCCCATACCAGCAGTATTCAATCATGGTTACGAGATCGTCAAATTCTGGATTATGAATCTCCAGAATTCATAGGTGGGTTTGAGGAAGGAAATGGTACGGAGGTGCCTTCTCTAACGAGTACTTACTACGCACTGACAGCTATGGATATACTGGCAACCGTTTCAACTACTAACGTTACTGCTGCTCAGTCGTTCTTACTCAATTGTCAGTCAGAGGATGGAGCCTTTGCAAATGCCCCCGGTTTTGCTACTGGCAGTCTTCTATATGCCGGCTATGTATGTGAAGTGTTTGGTATGGCTGAGTTTGGTGGAGCTAATGATGTCCTTTCATCATCAGCATTCCCATACTCTCCTGGAGCAACAGGTGTTGAGTGGCGAACATTCGTCATTATCGGAATTATTCTCTTAGCTGCGGTTCTTGCAGTACTAGCCGTGCGGGCGGACTAATAGATACAATATCTTTATCTCGACTCCGAGTAAAACAGCCTGTGAGGGTCTAAAACCTTCACCTTAGGTGTTTCAGATGGCCCAATCAGAGATAGATGAAGATTCAATTCCAAGATACAAGAGAGGATATGAGTGGTTCTCCCATCTAGCAAATTCAAGACTGTCAAGGAGAAGTTGGAAGAGATTAGGAATTTTCTCATTCTATGATGCACCATTTGCTGAGAGTAATCTCTTGTACCTGTCGCCAAAACAAGTCATGCTGACCATGGCTAAAATGGCAAAAGGTAAGGAAACGGGCTTAGTCTTTGTTGTCGATGCTATGGAAAAGGGGGAAATGGGTCTGAGCACGAAAGCAGGCTTTGACCAATTCATGGAAATTTTTGATGGTCTGTTTCCGGACTCGTCAAAATTCTATTTTGGTTCAAAGGAGTCTGACAGAACGTGGCTTCATGATTATTCATCATTGCGAATCCCACTAAACTGGCTAATCAAGAAACCCAATGTGTTTGCAGAAGTACTCTCAGATGCATCCCCTGTTGGTGAAAAAGTAGGACCCGCCGATGCTTCATTTGAGGATTTTGCAGGTATGATTGAAGTTCTTGTAGAAAAACTTGGACCACCATCTCTCACAGAAGAGGTGATGGGAAAGATTCGGGATACAGAAGCGAGTGAGTACGCTGGAGAAGCAGTGGGAATAATGACTGTCTTTGTCAGCCCAGCTACTGCAGTATCACGAGGAGTAAAGTACCTGGGCAAGTTCATGAATTTGATTAAAGATCGCAGAAAACAAGAGGTCAAGGATGTCTATGCAGAGTGGACAGAGAGGGTAAAAAATGGGTACTCGGAGGAGAATTTGAAACGCTTCTTCGACGATTCTCCGGACTTCAACTCTGGGCTTATTGAAGCTGTTGCATCGTTCAAACCAGTACTAATTATACTTGAAACCCGTGGTACCCTCTATGACTTATTCCTCCCATTGGTCTTACAACATTTAGTTGAAGAGATAGGATATATCCCGCCGCATCGTAGACCTAGGATGAAAGAAGATGGTGATAGCAAGAAGGAAGTAGAACAGGACTGGGAAAGTGAGGCTCTTTCCTATGAAGCAATTGAGGAAATTGAGGGTGATGATTTACCACCGGTGACAGATCAATTGATTCAGACCGTGATTGACAAGGATGGACCAATAGTTAGGACATCCGTTGAGATATCCGTTGACCAGTTCGAGGGAAAACCTGAAACTGTCCTCTTCTTAGATGCAGCAACCCATCTCTCCAAGTTCAATAACTCATTCAATTTTGCGCTGAACATTCCTGAGAAGCATCCCAATATGTCTGTTGCCGCGTCTTTCTTCACTGATCGGGAAAAAATCAGTCAGTCACTTCAGGACGGAGTTCTTGAATACATGAAGGAATTTGCACTGATCTTCGATCTTCATCCAGCCCTCTTCGATTTAGCTACATCAAGGATGCCTGTTTCAAAGAAAGCATGGCTGAATGGACAACTTCAGCAGATGGAGAAGATTAGGTCCAATGGCGAAGTGGCATTTCTCGAATATACAAGTTTAGAAACACCAAATTGGAAGCTTCGGGTGGTTGAGAAGCCCGAGAGGGAGGCTTTGGCCAGAATTCGTAGCTGGTTTCGCCTTGGAAATTAGTAATTGGATACTCCCGTAAGAGATATAATAACTACAAGTCATCATGGCAAGTGACTCTTCGGAGGCAAAAAGATTGACTAAGGGTGACATGACGCAGGCGCGAGTACTAAAAATCGAGAAAGGTGATAAAATCACTCTGCCAGCGGAGTTTGTTGACAGTATTGGCCATGATTTTGGCCTTGTAATTCTCGTTGTAAAAGATGGCAATGTCAAATTATATCCTGTTGACAGTAACAAGGTGATGTATCTCAAGCTCGTCATTGAGAAACTCAGCAAGAGCTTTCTTGAAGAACTAACAATGGTATTCATGGAAGTCGGTCTGGAAGATATCCTCTTTACTAGCGGAATCTGTCAAGCCGCAGACCAATGTTTCTATGAATGTTACTTCACACCTGAACAGCTCAATGTTGCTGTAGGTAAACTAGAATCACGTCTGCAGGATATTTCTGGCGTTAAGCAAGTCATGCTCCATGAAGTGCAGACATAATGGCAGGTATTGCAGGTTTACTAGTTAAACGAAACAACGAAGATGCAGATTTTTTACTTCAGAGGATGTCTAATGCAATTAGGCATAGAAGCCCTAGTACATTCCACACCGTGAATCGTGAGACCTCTCAATGTTTAATCGTAGGACCACACGCCATTGATGGTGAGGATGGAGAACTCTTCATTATTGATAAGAATACGGACATTGAGTTCTCCGATGAGTCTGTAGATGTGACATCCATCACAGAGATATTTGGAGCGGTCGTAGTAATTATTGATGATAGAGGAATCAGTCTCCTCCGGACTCTTGATGGAACGAGACCACTTTATTATGGAAACACTGGGAACCTATTCGCTTTTGGATCTGAGAGGAAGAGTCTATGGGCTATTGGAATGTCCTCTGTCAAGACAGTTGTACCAGGACAGGCTGTTACTGTTTCTTGGAGTGGAGAGATTAGTTTAGAAATATTTGCTACTCTCGACAAGCCAGTTATGACTACTGAAACTCGGGGAGATATCCTTGAGGTCCTAGCTAAATCGCTACATGCTTCATTCGAAAGGCTTAGGAGAGGTACAAAATGTGCAGTTCTGTTCTCTGGAGGTGTTGATAGTTCGCTAGCTGCCCTGTTAGCATCCAAAAGATGTAAGGATACTATTCTTGTGGCGACAATGACAGATCAGTCTCATGACAAAGTAGTAGCATCTGAAGCAGCAAAGAAGCTCGGTCTTCCGTTATATACAGTTGATCTAAGTTCCAAGTTAGTTTGGGAAATCCTACCTCAACTAATTCGCACAATCGAAACCAGTAAACAGATGGATGTTGAGATAGCACTGCCATTCTACTTAGCGGCAAAGAAGGCTGCAGAGAAAGGATACACAACTATCATTTCAGGTCAGGGACCGGACGAACTCTTTGCTGGATATGCGAGGCATGTCAAAGTCTATGTTGACAAAGGACCCAAAACTTTGGCAACTCAATTATGGAATGATGTGAAAATCACCTATGAAGCAAACATAGAGCGGGATGAGAGAGCTATCACAGCACATGGAACAGACAGTTTCTTTCCGTATCTTGACCAACTGTTTGCAAACACTTCACTATCTATTCCAACAGAATGGAAAGTGAATCCTGAGAATATACCCGAGAGAAAAGTCATCTTCAGAGAACTGGCTCAGCGATTAGGAGTGCCTCAAGAAATAGCTCTCGCTCCGAAGAATGCTACTCAGTATAGCTCAGGTTCTGCGAAGATGATCCTTGCAGCCATGATGGAAAATGTCGATGAACTCACTCACTTGAGCAAAAAGAAAGCTTCAACAAAAATACAGGGCACTCTGGACCGAATTGCTACTGATGTCCGCCTGCTAAATCGCGAGGAATCATCCTCCAGCAATCCGAGGTAATATCACTACAGACTCATTCTCTTGGAGTTGATAGTCTAGTCCAACCTTCTTACCACCAACAAGAACAAAATGATCATCCGAAAGATCCAGCTCGACAAGAAGTTCAGAAACTGTCTTTCGTTCTGTGACAATGAGTTTTCTCCTGTGAGTTTTACTCAGCATGCTTGACAACTGTGTCACCAACGTGTTATTCTCGTAGAGACTTAAAGTAATTGTCTACTCAGCACATAGTTCGACAAACCTCTATTTTATAATCAAAAAACAGCGGAGTCCTTTCGAGCCATTTATTATGTGGGTCGTAAACCTTCTGTCGTCATCCTCCGAAGGTTTCAAGCGACATTCGTTGAGTGTCGTAGTATCTCTGGAGGATGGACAATAACCTTCATAAGGGCGTTCAAGCCCAAATCGTAGAATAACTAACTGACGTATATAGATTCGACATTTGGCGAATTATTATTTGAGGAGAAATTATTATGGTTGGTATTGTTGGTTACGGTGTTTACGTACCACGCTATCGAATCAAGACCTCAGACATTGCTGAAATCTGGGGTGAAGATAGTGCAAGAATCGGAAAAGGATTGGGTGTTTTCGAAAAGTCTGTTCCGGGACCGGATGAGGACGTAGCCACCATTTCTGTTGAGGCAGCAAGGAATGCCGTGAAGAGAGCGCAGATAGATCCAGAGGACATCGGCGCGATCTACGTAGGATCTGAATCACACCCCTATGCCGTGAAACCGACGGGTACGATTGTGGCTGAAGCAATTGGATGCTCACACCACCTGACCTGTGCTGATTATGAGTTTGCTTGCAAGGCAGGTACAGCAGCCATTCAGACAACCATGGGCTTGGTAAAGTCAAAGATGGTCAAGCTAGGCTTAGCAATTGGCTCAGATACTGCCCAAGGAAGACCCGGTGATGCCTTAGAGTATTCTGCTGCAGCTGGAGGAGCCGCTTACATCATTGGGATGAAGAACGTAGTCGCCACTATCAAGGACACAGTTTCATTTACGACAGACACCCCAGACTTTTGGCGAAGAGAGGGCGAGGATTTCCCAAGTCATGGAGCAAGATTCACTGGTGAACCAGCATACTTCAGACACGTTGGAGAAGGTGCAAAGTCCCTCTTCAAGAAGACCAAGACCAGTGTGGAGGATTATGACTATTTTGTGTTTCACATGCCAAATGGCAAGTTTCCAGTAGCCATGGGTAAACAGTTGGGAGTGCCACCAGAGAAGCTTGAGGACAGTCTTGTTGTCAGACAGATTGGAAATACATATTCTGGCTCAGCTATGATTGGATTGGCACGAGTTCTAGATATTGCCAAACCAGGTTCCAGGATATTCGTGGTTGCATATGGCTCTGGAGCAGGAAGTGATGCCTTTTCCATTGAGGTCGAGGATGCAATTGAAGAACGGAGAGGAGAAGTACCAACTGTTGACGACTACATAGTGAGGAAAACATACGTGGACTATGCAACATATGCAAAGTACAGACGGAAGATAAAAGCGGTCTAGAAGGAGGTTTCAAAGTGGATGACAAAGTAGCGATAGTCGGAGTTGGAATATGTAAATTTGGCGAGCTCTGGGAACAAAACCTTCGAGATATAACTCTGGAGGCAGGTATGTATGCAATATTCGATTCCGGTGTAAGGGGTGCGGATATTGATGGACTCGTCATCGGAAACATGAGTGCCGGCAGGTTCACAGGACAGGAACACCTAGGGGCTCAAGCAGCGGATATGGGTGGGTTGGGAGATATGCCAGCTTATAGCGTTGAAGCAGCTTGTGCTAGTGGAGGTGCTGCTGTAAGACATGCATACATGGCCATCAAATCGGGTGAGCATAATGTAATGTTAGTTCTTGGTACTGAAAAAATGAGTGACGTGAATCAGTCCGAAGCAATGAACACCATCTCAGTGGCCTCAGACTGGGAATATGAAGGCATGTTTGGAGCCACCTTCCCAGCCCTCTACGCATTGATGGCAAGACGTCACATGAAAGAGTATGGTACAACTGAGGAACATCTAGCTCTGCCTACTGTAAAGAATCATGCAAATGCAGCACATAACCCATGGGCACAATTTCAGCGTCCTGTACCTATTGAGGTCGTAATGAAATCGGGCCTCTTGGCAGATCCACTTAGGGTGTTGCATTCAGCTCCAGTAACTGATGGTGCAGCGGGCTTAGTAATGTGTCGAGCTGATCTCGCAAAGCAGTATTCCGACACTCCTGTCTACATAGAAGCCTCCGAACAGAGGAGTGACACACTCGCATTGCATGATAGAGAATCGATCACGAGAATGGATGCTGTAATCAACTCTACAAAGTCCGCACTCAAAGAAGCCAATCTCGAACTCACTGACATTGACGTCTTCGAGTTGCATGATAGCTTCTCGATTGGAGAGATTATACTGACAGAAGATGTGGGTATTGCCAAGAAAGGAGAGGGCGGAAAAGCCTTGGAGGAAGGCATCACGGAAATTGGAGGAAAATTCCCTGTGAATACCTCAGGAGGACTCAAAGCACGAGGACATCCTGTTGGTGCGACAGGTGTGGCTCAAATTGTCGAACTGGCTTTACAGCTTCGAGGGGATGCTGAGAAAAGACAGGTGGATGGAGCAGAGAAAGCATTAGCTGTGAACATTGGAGGCACAGGCGCAACTTCAATTGTTCACATATTAGGGAGGTAGAGAAAGATGGCAGAACAAGGAGTAGCACAAGTCTGGCGAAGGATCAGAACAATCTATAACATTCTTGGAAACAAATGCATGACCTGTAACACATACTATTTCCCACCAAGACCAGTATGTCCAAAGTGCAGGAGAAAAGGACAGCTTGAAGACTATCAATTCAAAGGACTTGGAAAAATATACTCATTCACCATTGTCCGACAAGCCCCTGAGGATTTCCAACGACAGATTCCTTATGTGATTGCTCAAGTTGAACTTGACGAAGGAACAAGACTGACTGCACAGATTGTAAATGTCAACCCTGAAGATGTCGAGATTGGCATGAGAGTTCGAGCATGTTTCAGAAAAATCAAGGCATTCGGAAGTGGTGGCGTTATAGTCTATGGGTACAAGTTTGAGCCAACGATGAAAGTCACTGGACATGAGGGATAAGTTCAGAGGACTAGTTTGGTAATTGATCCAGTCACGGGTAGAGCCACATTCATTATTGTTGTGGCTCCTATCTTTACTTTTACTCTGGTAGCATCATGGACATGGCCATGTATTATGTACAGAGGAGGATGATTAGTGACTGCATTTGATAACCACGAGGAGAATTCTCTTGGATTATTTTCAAGCAATGGACTGAAATGCATCAATAGAATGGTGTGATCCGAAGAACTAGTTGCATCTTGAAGTAAATGGGTGAGACGTGTTGTCTTAACCTCAAAGGTTGACTGAATCTCGGGAAAGGAGGTGGACCGTGCCTCAAGTAGATTGTTTGTGGATGGTGAAAGTCCCACAATTGTGATTCGTGAACCAGATGTCTTGATGGTTATAGATGAATCATTGAGAAATGTAATTCTCTCTCCAGTCAATTGGCGAGTCTGTTTCTTGATATCAGTTGGATCCTCATTACCCAAGCAGGATATAATTGGAAAATTCAAACCCAAGTGATTCTCAATAGCCTCCAGTACTTTGAGATATTCCTCTGAAGCCCCACGATTGACCATATCACCTGCAAAAAGAAAAAAGTCAGGAGGAGCACACTTAGAAAGCGCTTTGTTGAACTCATCTAAATACCTGGGACTGTGAACATCTGCGATGGCTGCAACTTTGACAGGGCGCATACCTAATCCCTCAGTCAGACTTCCTGTTCCAGAGATTGAGTTCCGTGATGAATCCAACTGCAGGAAGCGCCACATTCCTGACTATTGAAGAGCCTATTTTCACCTCATGCCTTGTTGCGTTATGGACATGACCATGAATGACCAAGTCAGGCTGATGTTCAACTACGACAGTATAGAATTTCCTACTACCAAGCCATGAAAACGCTTTTGTTTCCTCGCCTTCGCAGGTTTCAAGACAAGGACTATAGTGCATGAGCAGAATACAATGGTCAACTTTGCCTTTCATCTTCTTAAGAAGTGATGCTGCACGTTTTGCTCGCCTTTCAAATACACCCTTTATGCGAGGGATGTTTCTACGTTGCCAACTTGTTGCTTTATCAAGAGATCCTTGCGTTCCAACTATTCCGAGCCTAAGTCCATCGAACTCTAAAATGACTGACTTCTCGTCAAGAAGTATCATCCTATCCCCCACAATTGAAATGATTTCTTTCCGAACCTCGTTGTATTCCTCATTCCCGAAACAACCTACTATGGGAAAAGACGAACCTAGGGTTTCCTCTATAGCGTCTAGTACCTTCATGTACTCCTCTGCATTTCCCCGATTTATCATATCCCCTGCTAACAAGAATACATCTGGTTGTTTGTGTTCAGGAAGATCTTTCACAAACTCTTCGAGGTATCTTGGGCTATGAACATCTGCAACTGCTAGTATCTTCACCTTGTTCACTTGTCAATATGCTAAAACGAAGATGGTAAACAAGGATATTAAGTGTTGCAAGGAGTTCATGGAGATGTGAAACTCATGACAGGCTCCTGGGGGCTCAATCTATTCGATCGGCTTCACAAAGGGCATCAGGTCATGATAGATCGTCTTTCTGAGATGCCGGAACCTGTTGCATGCATCACTGGGGGCGAGCTTGTTTCATCAGATCTTGAACTAGAAGCTATAATCCAACCAATCGATGTTCGCGAGAGAAATCTTAGAGAGTACTTAGAGAGTATAAAGTTGAATGAAACAATCTCTGTGCATTCATTCACGAAGATTGATGAGTTACTCGCGATTGATGGCGATACAACCTTCTTGATGTATCAAGGGCCATGTTGCACGAAAATTGAATCAGGGGCCTTGGAATTAAGGAAGAAGAATCTGGGAGTGAAGGACAAGGTCGAATATCTCAAACCTGTACGAGCACATGATGGAGAAAAAATAGCATCAGCTAGGATTAGGTCCGGTGAGATAGATCGGGAAGGAAGGCGCCTAAGAGGAACAAAGGAACCACCGAGGAAACTCCAAATTGAAGGCAGAGCAGGGTTGAAGACTCCAAAGGGAGAGGTCTTTGCATCGATTGACGGTCCCCCTGAGGTACGTGTAGTGAAGCAGATTAGAGACGTACGACCACCGTGTGTGATTGCTGTTGGAGATGTGACATCCAGCACCTTGATGAAAGAAGGATATACTCCAGATGTTATGATTGTGGATGGCATTACCAAAAGAGGTCCTTTTGAAGAAGAGTTCACTTCAAAGCGAAAATACAGAATCTATAATCCAGCAGCAGTGATATATCCAGAAGCTTGGTCAGTAATCGACACTGCAATACAGGACAAGTCGAGTTCGTTGATAATTGTTGAAGGAGAAGAGGACTTACTAGGTTTCCCAGCAGTCCTTCTTGCACCTGATGATTCTGCTGTGCTTTATGGTCAACCAGATGTTGGAATAGTGTGGATTCCCATCAATAGTGAGAATAAGAAGATAGCACGTGATCTACTTGAACAGATGCCAATTTTGCAATCGTAGGATAGGTTGACCTATCATATATCAAATGCTGGAGGGATATTTTCAATACAGTCGGTTGCGACAATATGGTCCCCACGCTCATCAAAAGCCATTTCGCCTGCGACTCCCGAGATAAAGGCTGCCGCTGAAGCAGCACGGAAAGCAGGCTGATTATGAGCGAGCAAAGTAGCAACAATACCTGTGAGAACATCACCAGTCCCCCCCACGGTCATTGCTGGCACTCCAGTTCTATTGAGTTTGAAATGCTCCTCAGGATCCACAATGATATCAACAGGACCTTTCAGAAGAACGACCGAGTTGTACTTCTTTGCACATGCTATTGCTTGGTCTGTCCGGTTCTGCAGTATTGTATCATCTCCCGGGTCTTCGTCCAAGAGAACTGCTAGTTCACCCCAATGAGGAGTCAACACGCAGAGATTTGGATTGAGTTTGATTTCAGATGATGCTATTGCTTTGAGTGCATCAGCATCGAGAACCAAAGGTTTCTTCAATTTCAGAATTTTCTGGACAATAGATGTCACTGCTAACTTCGTCTGTTGTTCAAGACCCAACCCGGGACCCATAGCGATAACATGATTGTGTTCGGCAGTCTCAACAACTGTATCAACAACTTCTGGAAGCAAAACTTGTGTACCCAGGCTTGAAACCATAAGATTTGGACTGTATGATCGTATCGCAGACACAACCGGATCTGGAGCCAAGACACTCACGAGGTCAGCACCAGTTCTCAAAGCAGCCATGCCAGCTAGAGCAGGAGCTCCTGAAAAGACATCACTTCCACCTACCACAAGAATTCGGCCAAAGTCTCCTTTCTTGGAATAGGGACTTCGAGCCCTTTTGAAGGGTCTGATGTCACCGGGTCCACAGGTATACTTAGTTTCTTCTGGAATTCCGATGGAAACTACGTGTAATTTTCCGATGTGTTCCTTAGCCTTTGTCATTCCAATCTTAGGAGCATGAAGAGCGATAGTGTGGTCAGCCTTCACCGCATCACCATGAATCACTCCGGTTTCAGAATCAACACCACTGGGAATATCAATAGAATATTTCGTCGCTGTAGATTTATTGATCATCTTAACAGCTGTAAGAAGCGGTTCTCTCAATTTCGAGTGCAGACCAAATCCCATGATGCCATCTATCAAGATGTCCGCCTCCTTGATGGCCCTACAAGTTTTCACTGCAGATTCTGTAGGCAACTCTGAAATGAGTATATCATGAAGGTGGGTGAGAATCTCCCAATTGGCCAGAGTATCTTTGTTAGTAATGGACCGCTCATCTCCAAGTAAGTACACATCCACATCAGCACCAGCCTCATCGATATATCTAGCTGCCACTATCCCATCCCCTCCATTTCCGCCGAGACCACAGATTATTGCTACATGTTTTCCATCGACTTTAGAGGTTTTTTCAACAGCCCGAGCAACCTCACGTCCAGCATTCTGCATCAACATGCTATGAGTCACGCCAAGATATCCGGCATTCAATTCAAGGATGCGCATTTCCTCGGTGCTAATTGGATGTTTCTCCATATCTGTTCACACTCAAATCGGGGTATCCTTCCAATAGATGATTCCCTATATCAATTCATTCTCGAGTCGTAAAACTCATCATCTATGGATTAGTTCATTGATATGAAGTTGATTGAACGAAGACTACTACACATCCAAACTCTCATCAAATAGACTCCAGCAATGTTATGACATTGCACCTACCCGTGTCGTACAATATCTGACTGCAGAGATTGAACATGTCCTGTTGCATATTGATATAATCGACGATGTGATTGAATTGGGTTGTGGTTATGGTCGTGTTCTTCATCATCTCATAGATTCAGCTAAGAGTATCACAGGTATAGATACTTCAAAAGAAAGCTTGGAGCTTGCATTGAATTCACATCAATTAAGAGCACGATGTCATCTTGCACAGATGAATGCTGAATCACTTGCATTTCACAATGACAGCTTCGACAAGACTGTCTGCATTCAGAATGGAATCTCGGCTTTCAAGGTTGATCCGATACTGTTAATCACAGAAGCTATACGTGTGACAAGACCTGGTGGGACATGCCTGTTCTCAAGCTACTCAGAACGGTTTTGGACCCACAGACTTGAATGGTTCAAACTACAAGCTGATAGAGGACTAGTTGGGGAGATTGATTGGGACAAAACTAGGAATGGAATCATAGTGTGCAGAGATGGATTCAGAGCAACAACCTTCACTGGGGATGATTTTCGAGAAATTACATCTTCACTCGGTTTCAAAGCTGAGGTTGTAGAGGTTGATCACTCTAGTGTGTTTTGCGAAATTGCGGTAGAGAAATGAGAGGGAGAGGAGTTCCTTAGGATCTCCAAAGAAGTCCTACTCACCGCCCAAATGCTTGTGTATCCCACGGGCTGCACGCTTTCCTGCGCCCATTGCACTGATAACGGTGGCTGCACCAGTGACGATGTCACCGCCAGCAAATAATCCTGGAATAGAGGTCATACCAGTTTCGTCATCTACGATGATTGTTCCCCACCGAGAAACCTCAAGACCGGGAGTGGTCTGTGGAACGATTGGATTGGGTGAGTTACCAATAGCCACTATCACGGTATCAAAATCAACAACGAACTCAGATCCTTCTATTGGGATTGGTCGTCGCCGCCCTGAGTCATCCGGTTCGCCAAGCTCCATTTTGATGCATTGCATACCAATGACCTCGCCCTTCTCGTTTCCAATGACCTCAGTCGGGTTTGTGAGAAGTCGGAAATGGACTCCCTCCTCCTCTGCATGATGAACTTCTTCCAGACGCGCAGGGAGTTCATCTCTTGAACGTCTGTAGACAATCGTGACTTCCTTGGCTCCAAGCCTGAGAGATGTTCGTGCTGCGTCCATTGCAACGTTTCCACCACCAATCACGGCAACACGATTCCCAATTCGTATTGGAGTATCATATTCAGGAAACTCGTATGCCTTCATCAAGTTGACCCTTGTCAAGAACTCGTTAGCTGAGAAAACAGTGATAAGGTTCATTCCAGGGATTCGCATGAAGTTTGGCGCACCAGCACCAGTTCCGAGAAAGACAGCATCATATCCATCTTCGTTCATTAGCTCGAGAACAGTACGTATCTTTCCAACAACAAAGTTGTATCTGATCTTGACACCTAGTTTCTCAAGATACTCTACTTCAGCCATGACGATATCCTTTGGAAGCCTAAACTCAGGAATGCCATAGGCTAGTACGCCGCCGGGTTTGTGGAATGCTTCGAAGATGGTAACATCGTACCCCATTTTGATGAGGTCACCGGCGCAAGTAAGACCTGCAGGACCAGAGCCTATCACTGCAACTTTCTTTCCATTCTTTTTAGGAAGCTTTGGCAACGGTTCGTCATGAGCCCTTGCATAGTCTGCAACAAATCGCTCAAGACGGCCAATTGCAATGGGTTCGTTGCGGATGCCATAGATGCAAGGTTGCTCACACTGTGTTTCCTGAGGACAGACTCTTCCACATACTGCAGGAAGACTGTTGGTCTCCTTGATTTTCAAAGCAGCCTCCATATACTTCTTCTCTCTGATTAGTTCAACGAACTCCTTGATCGGCACTTCTACTGGACAACCGCTGATACATTTCGGATTACGACACTGAAGACATTTGTTCGCTTCTTCAAGCGCTTGCTCTTCTGTGTAACCCAGTGCTACTTCTTGGAAGTTCTTGTTCCTCACCATTGGATCCTGTTCAGGCATTGGGACCTTCTTCGTCGGAGGTGGTCGCTCTCGTTTCTTTGGGGCTTGCCCGTCCTTCTCTGACATTATGTTGCACCTCCGTGTTCTTCAACCCATTTTTTCTCAGAAAGGGCCTCTTGCTCCTTGTATGCATTTAAACGACCCATGAGCTCATCAAAGTCCACTTCGTGGCCATCAAACTCAGGTCCATCAACACAAGCGAACTTCATTTGTCCACCA
>JBHLRC010000006.1:0-47969 GCA_048882965.1 Candidatus Thorarchaeota archaeon | reverse complement strand
AGAGAATCTTCTTGCATGCAATGGAGATGAAGATTGAGAGTATCACTGACAAAAAAGGTAACAAACTGACTTTTGAGATGATGCCGGATGATCAGGTAATGTTTGTTGATCTGAAATCATCTTTGGCAGATGGTGAATCAGATGTTTTGACCTTCACTTATGAAATAGACCATCCTCGGTCAGGTCTCTTCTTTACAAATCCTTGTCCAGAGTTTCCAGATATTGAAACAAGTGTATGGACACAGATGCAGGATGATTATGCGCGTTATGTTGTTCCTGTCTATGATAATCCAAGTCATAAGTTTCCAACAGAAACAGTTCTGACAGTTCCTAAGGGATTCTATGCAATGAGCAATGGCTATCTGAAGGAACGAAAAGTGAACGATGATGGAACAGAAACATTTCATTGGGCGCAGGATTTACCAATTCCTGCATACCTCATGACAGTGGCAGCTTCAGAGTATCTAGAATACAAGGAAGATGTGGATGGTCTTGAAGTCAGCTACTATGTTCACAAGAAGTGGGATAAAGAGACCGTCTATCGATCATTTGAAAAGACTCCTGAAATGGTCAAATTCTTTGCATCTAAGTTAGGTGTGAAGTACCCTTGGGCGAAATATGCACAAGTAACAGCAGCCAATTTTATGATAGGTGGTATGGAAAACATTAGCGCAACCACACAGACAGATGCGACTCTTCATGATGAGAAAACACACAAGGACTTTGAATCTGATGGTTTAGTGTCTCACGAATTAGCGCATTCTTGGGGCGGAGACCTAGTTACATGTCGTACATGGTCTCATGGGTGGCTAAATGAAGGGTGGGCTACTCAAATGCAGAATGAGTGGAAACGTCATGATAAAGGGGATGAGGAGTATCTCTATGACCAATACGGTAAGCAACAATCATACTTCGATGAGGATAAGAAGCGCTACCGTCGACCTATCGTGAAGAACGAATGGGAACGTGGATCAGATGTTTTTGATGCACACCTGTACCCAGGAGCTGCATGGAGATACTATATGTTAAGACACCTAGTTGGTGAGGACCGCTGGTGGAAGATACTTGGAGAATGGATGACTAGATTCTCATTCAAATCTGTGTACACACACGACCTCGAGAGCCTATTTACGGAGATGACAGGTGAGGATTATGGTTGGTTCTTCCAGCAATGGCTTTACAAGGCTGGCTACCCAGAGTGTAAAATCAAAGTTGCACACGATGATAAGTTAGGACATGTTCATGTAAGAATCGAGCAGACTCAGAAGAGTGACGATGGGATGACTCCCAATGTTTTCAGATTCCCGTTGACAGTGGAGTTTGTTAATGAGAATGGAGAACGAAACAGGTACATGGTTCAGGTGACTGAGAGAGTTCATGGATTCTACTATCCAATCAAAGACAAGCCCAAACAGGTGATTATTGATCCAGACTATGCAACTTTGATGGATTGGGAGATAGAGAAACCAGAGTCAATGTGGATTGACCAATTATTCAATGGGACCAATACAATCCAGAAGATTAAAGCTGCACAGGCTCTAGGCAAAAAAGCCACTCGCAAGGCTGTCGAGGCTCTTGGAAAAGCCCTTCTCGAGGAGGAGTTCTGGGGAACACAGGTCCAGATAGCAAAAGTGCTTGGGTCTTTGAAAACAGAAGCTGCATTAGATAAGCTCCTGAAAGCAACTTCAGTAAAGAATACAAAAGCACGAACTGCCGTGGCTAGCGCACTTGGTCAGTTCTATAAAAGTGACAAAGCCTTTGAGTTTCTGAAGAAACTGCTTGATGATACAGAAAGCTATTTTGTTATTGCAGCTGCTGGAACCTCTATTGGTCAGACACAGCATAATGACGCTTTTAATTTCTTATCCAAATATCTAAAGAATTGTCCTCCTAGTTGGCATGACATCATAGAGATTGGATGCCTTCAAGGTCTTGCGGAAACCGAGAAAGAAGAGGTCATTGGTATTGCAAAACAATATCTCAAACTTGGAACTAGTGATTGGATTAGAAGGCACATACCGGGAATTCTTGCTAAACTCGGAAAGCGCTACAAGAAGAATTATCCCGAAATTCGTTCTATTTTGGAAAAATCCATTCAGGATAATTCATACAGAGTACAGCAGTATTCTATAGAAGCAACCTCAACCTATGAGGACACTGCACTTATTCCTGCATTATCAAAGGTGGCGGAAACAGCAGCAGAAAGTGGATTGGTAAGAAGAGCAAGAGTTGCAATACGAAATATCAGTAAGAAGAAAGAACCCAAAGAAATCGATTCACTGAAAGAGAGTATTAAAGAACTCCAGAAAGAAAATAGAGGGCTCAAAGATCGATTGGATAAGATTGAAGCAAAACTTGAGAAAGAATAGAAATAAGGTGATGGAAGGACGGGGATGACACCCCGTCTTTCACAGCGGCACAGAACAACTGACCGCTTTCTGCAGTTGTCGGTAGCTTCCATCCAAGTTATTGTAGGGAAGTTTGAATATAAAGTAATGATGAACGAATTGTCAGTATGATTCGTCCAGTAAAATCGTCCGCGAATTATATCATAGAATCATCCAAAAGTCATAGATGATTCATCCATTGATGATAAGACCAAAACTGACAAGATTAAGGCAGGCGTCACCATATGCAAGCAGGATTGGCTATAATCAGACTGGACTTAGTCTTCGAGTTCATAAGCGGCGTTATTGCACTCATCGTGACATACTATGCCACTAAGGCGTACAACCTCACGGGCCAAAAACGACTGTCAGATCTATCCACTGGATTTCTGGTCCTTTCTGCGGGTATGTTCGGCAGAGTCATTGGCACATGGTATTTCCTTGTCAAGTATGGTGCGGATTTTCAAGCTGGTGGGGAGGTCATCACGATTGTTACCATTGCTTATGGCGCATCGAGGATTATGGCCTATGTTCTCTTTGTGATTGCCACAAGACCTCCTAAACGACGTCCTCAAGAGGTGCCGGGAAGCAGCATGTTGCTTATGGCGACTTTCTTGGTGGATCCAAACCTTGAGGTCATTGCAATTATTGTTCTGGTTATTGTGGTCCTGCAAGCAGTTGTCAATTATATGTCAACACGGAGTAAGTTTGCACGCTATGTCCTAATTGGGTTCTTCCTGCTCCTATTGAGTCACATCTTGATGGCGCAGGTTACAGCCAATCCTGGGTTCTATCTGCTAAGTCAAGCGGCTCAGTTTCTGGGCTTTCTGTCACTTTTGGTCTTGCTAGTCCAGGTGGGCAGAGTGAATGAGTAGAAAACGGGCCTATCGCTCAAAGATGCGCATCTTAGCTGATATGATGCGCGCCATCCAGAGTGAGGGTGAGGAAGGAGCTGGTCCTACAAAGATACTCTATGCCGCAAACCTGTCTCATGACCGATTGACCCAGTATCTCGATGAATTAATAGAAAAAGAACTGATAACAGAAAAGAATCCAGAGAACGACAGTAGAGTATACTTTCTCACTGAAAAGGGAAGGGAGTTCCTGATAGAATTTGTGAGAATTGAGAGGTTCTCTGAAGCATTTGGTATTGAGGTGTGACCTCAAAATACTGAACTCTAGAGGTCTTCACCTTCGTGTTCTTCTCGTTCTTCTTCAATGCTCACAAGATGGTCAAGCATAGGTTCTTGAACAGCACCTGTCGTAATCTCTTCAACTCTGCCGCCAGCCATGCTGCTGACATCATCAGATCGTGGTACTGGGTTTGGTGATCTACGAACTCTAGAAGCATACAGCAAGACGATAATTGTAACAATAAGCCCGTAAAGTAAAATCATTGTTGGATCATATGGATCAAATACTTGCATTGTTAATCACTATTCACTACTGCTCTTCAATAGAATAAAAGGAATTGTGACTGTGAAATGATATCACAATCCGATAAACTTCTTAAGAACAGCAATTGCTGACTGGACGGGATTATGGGCCGGTAGATCAGCCTGGTAGATCGTCTGATTCGCATTCAGGAGGTCGCGAGTTCAAATCTCGCCCGGTCCACCAAATCTTCTTGCTGGTATATCCAGACATCAAGGAGCTAGTTTTGTAAGGCGATGTCTGAAGAGTCTGTCCAGAACCTGCATCAGCGGTATGGCAGCTATCAATGTAATAGCTCCCACTCCAGTCCTGATTGAAAAGATATCGCCAGCAATTACGAATACTCCACTGAAGATTACGAAAAGGATGATAGTGATTGCAAGAATGGGTAACCAGACCAAAAGAGCTGAGCGAAACTGAAACCTATGCCGGAATGCAGAAAGAGAGAGAACAAAACAGATTCCTGCAAGAACAGACGGAAGAAACCAACCGCTCAAAAGAAAGCTCTCACCATACAACTCAATGAATTCGACCAATGAAATGCTCGTTCGTCCTTCTATGATGGCAAAAGGTAAGATAAACCCTGAACTGAGTGTTAGTGTTCCTATTATATATGGAATTTCTCGGACCAAATGTATTCTTCCAGGTTGCCACATATGTAGGTGGACCACAAGTAGTATCCCTATACTGGATAGGATGAGCAATGCTGGAAATAGGAATGACCCTGCTCTTCGAACAAATACCCCAGAGGATGTCCGAGTTGAGTCTTCTTGCACAGTTACGACAAAAAAGAGCACCTTCCCAATGGTCAATGGAACAATCTCACCACTGTAAATAGTGGAGGAAACAGTACTATCAGATTTCAACTCAGTGTACAACCATACAGCACCAGGTTCACTAGACCTCCAATACAGAAGGACCAAATGAGTGTCCATCGCCTCTGCGTCTGTCTTGATGATGCTTCCTTGAAGAGTCAGCACATCATTGATGGATAGTTGAGGTCTTGGTAGTGGCGCTCCATCTCCGAAGTGATTATCAATCCATCTAATGATGTTGTGAGCCCAGTGAGGATTGACCTCATGCCCCCAATTGGGAACTATGTCTAGTGTGAGCTCTACCTGAATTGTATCTATAGTATCCATTAGTGATGCGATTGGGAAAAATTGGTCATTTGTGCCAAACATCATCAAGACAGGGTTACTTAGTAAGCTAGTGTATGCAAGTGGATCAAACCATTTGATTATGTTATGCATTTCAGGGGAATCAATGGTGTATGTAGGTACTATTACCAGATTGATTAAGGAACCAGAAATTATCGAGTTAAGAAAATTCCCAGCCGCTATCATCGGGATGGATCCATCAACTCGAGAATCAATTCCTGATAGAATGAAAGTGACCAATCCCCCCATCGAGTTCCCTGCCACAATTAGTGCATCTGTTCGTACAAATGGCAATGATTCAAGGAGTGTGACCGCACGTGCTGCGGCCAAGACAGAGTGGAACAGACTGGCGTCTTCAGGTCCAGAGGTCACATTCAAGAATGTGAATGGACTCAACAATGGGTATCCTGTGGAATTGCCTGAACCAGGCTGGTCAATCCCCATGACTATGAATCCAGCAGCAGCAAATTCTCGAAGCATCGGCAAGTAATCTGAGTATTTTTCACCATAACCATGAAGATATAGAATTGTAGGCTTTGGAGAAGTGAGGTTCTGTTCGGAAAGAATCACTGAATTGATTTTCACTTCCGCTCCTTTGTAAACCTCGCTTACATAATCAAAATACCACTCATTGATAGACACACTTGTATTTTGATATCCAACTGTATTGCTCACTGATGAGTGATTATTCACATTGACAGGTGATGTAGTTGCACTTGTGAGATTCCAAAAACTAGTATCATAGACCTCTTCCGAAGGAACAGATGCAAATCGTTCGGGATAATTTGAACCTATGGAGAATAGCATCGCTGTGACACTGCCTAGGAATATTGTCATCACAACTAGAGCAAAGATGAATACTCTTCTTGTCATGGATGTATCACAGCTTATTATGACATGATGTGGCCCTAACAAAGGCTTTTTGGAAGAACGACTATCTTAGTCTAGTTCTCAACTTGGTGCTTGCCTTTCATCGCTTGAGTGCTTCTTTGATCTTCTCTACTTCTTTTTCTCCTTCAGGCGTGTCCTCAAGTACATAAAGAATAGTACCAACGAACAGCGCAACGAAACCCAGGATGATACTTAGGGGCGATAGTGTAAGTGAGATAAGTACACAAGACAGCGCTCCAAGAATTGGGAACAATGGCCCCAATGGTAGCTTGAAATAACCTTTGTGAGACTCAATATAGGATTCATTCCTCGTCAAGACAAATGCACTTACATTTACAAGGAACATCGCAATGATCTGTGCACTATTCACGAGTTCAATGATGGAGTCTAACGAACCATAGAAAATAAACAACATAGCTACAGCCGACCCCAAAAGGATTGCATTCGTGGGTTGTTTGTTTCTAAGTTTGGCAAACCGTCCGGGTATTTGTTTTTCACTTGCCATCTCCATAACTATTCTTGATGCGCCTGCTGTGAGCGCATTGGCTGAAGATAGAGTAGACAGGACTGCTCCAAGCGCTATAACAGCACCACCTATTGGACCGATTATTGCCACTGCCGCATCAAATACACTTTCACTTCCGTAGGTTGGAAGATTCGCGGCAAGTAAGGCGACTATCACACCAATATAGACCAGAGCCACAATAACAATTGATGCAAGCATTGCGACTGGTACTTTCCTGCTTGACTCTTTCACCTCTCCAGCCATCATGGTGATTACTTGAAAGCCCATATACGCGAAAAAGACCATAGTCACTCCTTGAAAAACACTAGGCATACCATGAGGAAGAAATGGATTGAAGACTGAAACCTGAAGATATAGAAAACCAACAAGGGAGAATAGAATGAGGATTGATACTTTTATAGCAACAACCGCCAGCTCGAATCTTCCTGCTTCTGCAATTCCTCTTATATTTACAACAGTGATTAGTATCAGAGCCGCCGCCGCAAAGATTCTAGGATCAACACTTATTGAAAGGAGCAGATTAAGGTAGATTCCAAATCCTAAGAGCACAAAGGACAGGACAATAGGCTGGGCAATATACATAATCCAGCCTGTCAAGAATCCAGGATACTTCCCAAGCATCTTTTCAGCATAGAGATAACCTCCTCCATCCTCAGGAAATATACTTGCAAGGGAGGCGTATGAGAGGCCCGAAAATGATACTAGTACTCCACAGATGATATACGAGAACAAAGCTCCAGGTCCTGTTGTGTCAATGACTAAACCGCTTAGAACAAAGACTCCCGCACCAATCATTGTGCCTACTGCAAAAGTGATTGCAGTGAATGCGCTCAGTCCTTCGCTCCGTTTGTTGTAATCAGTCGTTGCTGTCGCCTCCGGATCTCATACCCATTTTTTCTGAAATGGCACGAACAAGACTTTCATCAATAAGAGTTACTCCAAGGTTTCTCGCTCTATTTTCAATGGAAGTCTTTGCCATTGACCTAGCAAATGGAGGAATTTTATCCAGTATCTGCAATGCTCCATCGGACCACTCTATCTCTGGTAAGGTTTCCATAGAGGGAAGTTTGATCTCCTCGGTAGGTGGAGCAACGATTAGAAGATTAGTGGTGCATATACGTGCCAAGTTAAGAGAATTTGAACCAACAAGGGAGGGTGCCTCTTTATGTAGTCCCCATCTGCCCATAACAACAAGACCTGCACCTATGTATGATGCATGATGATGGATTTGTGGAAAGACCTTCCCGTTCAGAACTTCAGCCTCAATCTCAATTCCTGTATCCTTGAGGAGTTGAACACCTTGGTCCAAATTGTGACTATAGAGCTGTTCCAGACCATCATCGATTATTTCATCATGTAATTGCTCTTGAGCTGTGAAGTTGAACTTCTCCTGTTTTTCTGGTGGTAAGACACCAGCGATGTGGGTAAAGACACCAGAATGAAGGTATGGATCATAAACAGCCACAGCCTTGACTTTGCTGCCTGTGACACGTGCGATGGATGCGGCACGTAATAGTGCAGCATAGCTATTCTGACTCCCATCCACCCCTACAAGAATAGGGTGCCGTTTCACTTTCCATGCCTGTTTCATTAAAAGAACATCAGAATGTAAACAATGACTCAGGATACGTTCTGCAGTACTACCAAGGATTGATTCAGGAACATAGCCATGCCCATGAGCTCCTAAGACAACTAAGTCAGCCTGTCTTTCTTTTACCACCTTCAAGATTTCAAGGTAATTCCGTCCCTCCGGGGTCGCTCCCTCAAAGGTGATTTTCCTCTGCGTAGCTAATTGGTTCATTGGGGCTAGATAAGCATCGGATATGATTTGCATCCCATCCGTTATCAGGTCTTCATGAGCCCCACGTAGCCTTGTTAATTCCTGCTCCTCTTGATATCTCTCAGGCAGTCCTGGCTCCATCTGTTCGAATCTCTTACGATGCATCCGTGCACCATAGACGTGACAACCAATCAGGGTTGGTGTGTCAGTAAATTCAGCAAGCTCTATTGCAGCGTTCATGGCCATGTTGGACCATTGTGTCCCATCCAAGGCTACCAGAATGCGGGTGTACATGCTCATTTCCTCGGAAAGGGGGTTTTGTCTTTTACTTCCACAACATGAAAAATGTAGCCATAAGGATAACTCTTCTGCTTAATATGAAAATTATCAAAGGCAAATAGTTCTCGTGCGGCAAGGAGAAACTCATAGCATGGATGCTTTGGTTTGACAAATTCGATAACTCCATTCAGCTGATATGATAGATATTTTGGCGCTTCTCCTGTATATAATAGAGATGCAATTGGATTTGCCATCAGATTCTTCGGGGTCGTACCCTCGAATATCTCAAGACCTCCCAGGATGTAAGGATCAAAAAGCTCTGGTCTACTATAGAATTCTCCTGCACACCGTATTCTATCGGGAAGACTTTCCCCAAATCTTGATTCATCAACAAGTGCCCGTACTTCTCTGAACTTGTCAGTGAATTCAGCGATTTTCTCTTTCAATGGCAGTACGCCAATTCCGCGTGTTGCAAGGTTTATTGGAAAGTCGCCCTCTCCAAGACTTGCGAGGACTGGGAGATGGACTGGAGCCATATGGACCGACTTTCCACCATGCGTTTCCATCATTTCAAACATACTGAGCCTTGCCTGAGACTGCCAGGTAAGAAAATCATTTGGCATTCGAACTCTAGAGAAAGTCACTCCACCAGACATTGGTAGAGTGACCTCGAGTGTTTCATCCATATATTGGACTCCTCTGATAGTTGCTATATGTCTGTGGGTTTTTCCTGAATAATCTCCTTTGCTTCTGGATGGTGTGCGGTCACCTTTGATGTGAACCAGAACACTGTGAGTGACATTAACAGAACCAGAAACCAGACTATCAGTATTCGACCTATCCAGATTGGCGTCGGATTACTCTCAGGCGCAGGCACTGGAATTATGTCATATATCACCCAGGGGGACCTGGCTGACTCCCTGACATAGCCCATGGTGACGACGATCCACATCCCGAGGATGCCTGTCATGATTCCTGCAAGCCTGGACACCTTTGGAAGATCACCCCAACATGACTCTTTGGTGTCTCCTAACATTACACCATCAATCATCAAAACGAGCGCTCCGATTGTTGCGAGTATGAAGAGTGATGGATACTTGTAGTCCATGATACCAAGCGGATTCTCCCATGCGCCGGGATCATCTATGGATGCAGCTCCCAGCCATGCTGGTTGTACAAGGATTAGAGCAGCTATAGATGAAACTACCAAGAATATCTTGAACAATGTCTTTAACATAGCATTTTCTGGAAGACTGAGGATTCTCTCACGCCGGTCCGTGAAGTAGACGATGACAGTCAGAATCAAGACGGAGTATAATCCGACCATCATGAGCATCTCCCAGGCTCGCGGTCCATGCATTATTGCCATAAACGCAGTTTCCTGTACATCGAAGATAGCAAGCATGTATATCATTCCAAAGGCAGGTTGCAGTATAAGACCAAGGAGACCCCACCCAATACCATAGGATCCCACCCAGTCCCAGTATTTCTTTGAATCTTCGTCTTTCCTATCCATGTAATGAAACATAGCTAATGTAGTAAGTAAAAAGCCAAAGTAGGAGATGGAGGCAAAGACTCGATGGAACTGAAGCCTCAACATTGTGGGATTAAACCACCATGCCAAAAGGGCGGAGAGGGGCATTGTCAGCACTCCGGAACTTCCCCAAGTGATGGCATCACTTCCTGGTGTGAGCATTCCTGCAGCGACCATGTTTATGAGAAGTGTCTGTACAAAGACAGAGATACAATAACCAAAGCCGAGTATTTGGTGCCATCTTTTTGATATTCTATCCCATGTGAACCAATATGTGTATAGAAACACTATCTCTATAGCGAATGCCAATGCTTCAAAGAACAATGGCCACCAATAGATGTGGAATAACTCAGTGGCAAAGACTGGGAATAAAGATATGAAGAAGAGAACACCCGCAATTGCAAAGGTTGCCCCAAAACTGAAGAGAATGACATTGAACAAGGTGATTGACTTTCCGATTCTGTCATATCGCTCCTTCTTGGTCCTGATACCGAGTGATTCAGACCCCACTGCAACCCAGGATCCACCTAGGTGAAGGTTGGCAAAAAGGACATGTGATAGCATTACAAATGCAATAAATATCGACCGTCCCTGTTCACCGATATTTACCTCCTGGATAGGGAGGGTGTCTTGATATAGGGTTGTGTTTCCGGGAACAGCATAAGGTGCACCACCCTGTAGTGGAACCACAACCAGTGTTACAAAGAGAATAAAGCCTGCTAGTGCCAACACTAGAGTGAGTAATTTCTTCAATGTTGGTCTCTCTCCTCAACTGAATAACAGTAACGTAACGTAATCCAGATAATAAACTGCAGCGATAACAAGATTAGACACTAAATGAATAGATTAGCATCTATTTTAATAAACAAAATATAATAATTAAACTCGTAGGCAAGACTAAGGATGTTTCAAATCAGTTTCTGCCCATTCGGCTGCGCTCATCTCGAAGCCATTTGACTTCTTCATGGTACTCGAGGCTGTCCATGTAATCATTTTTAACCTCATGCCAGAGTTTTGCTAATTCACAGAGATGTTCACGCTTCTTCCAAATTTTCATGAGTCTTACGCTGAATAGATATTGGTCATCCTTTCTGAGATCTTTTGCAAGCTGTTTGACATACCTGTCAATTTCTGACAAGTCTTCCTCTGTAATTTTTCGTAGAGGGGGGTAGGTTATAGAGTGTTCAATCATCTGAAGTACAAGTATTGAACGCGCAACCAAATCCTCTCTTTTAGTTGCTTCATATTCTTCAATTAACTCATCTATGTGTTGCATTGTCCTCATCACTTTCTGTCTGATTCATTCGTGTAATATTCTTTCCTGCACTTTTATTATGTGAATCCAAGTTTGGCTTTGATACCAAGATCCGATGGACTCGCTCAGTAAATTTTTCCAGATTCATCGGCATTCATCCTCGTTCTAGTGCTGCGGTCATACAGTGAGCTGCTCCATATCCCCCTGTGAGGTTCTTCAAAACCAGAGGATAAGCATCAATCCCATGTTGATAAATCTCTCTCTTGTGAGGAAAGAACTCTGACTCATCCTTTAGAAACTGATAGTCTTTCTGTGCTTGGTCTAGGAAAGCACCATAACGGTCAGGTTCAGCCTCGGCTTTGGCCTGAAGATTAAACAAAACATCCTTGATATCTCTCTCAACCTCAACTGCTAGTATCGTGCCATCCTTGATTGTCAAAAAATTAGATGCATAGCTTAACTGTTCGAGTGTCGTTATTCCAACCACATCAAAACCCCATCCTGTGATGTAGGAGAACAAATCTGTGGTTGTTTTGTCCTTCTCATAGTCACCAGGTCCGGTTCTTGTGTAGACATCCACCTTGGCATTTTCTAAGAGCGGTTTTGAACCAACTGCGACACCACTCGACGCGATATTGAAGTAGGTGTCAAGGTGCATGTCAATCATAGGATCAGCATCATTACTTGGAATCAAGGGATGATTTGGTTGATGGACAACTCCGACTTCATCAAAATCAACACCATGCTTCAGGAGCTGTTCGATTCCAGACTTGTTCGTGCGGTCTCCGACTCCAACTAGAGCGAAATCTTTCAAAGGAATGAAATCCCCACCTTCAAAGGTCCCAGGTGATTTGACCGTATGCACAACATCCATACCTAAGACGTCCCATAGTATTTTTGTGATGACAGGTTCTCTTCTTCTCTGTGGCTTGCTCATTCGAGAGAGGAAGATACCTTTGTCAGTGACAGCCTGCTGGTCTCTCATGAAGTAAATATTCGACAGAGGTTGTTTCTCAGTTATATTCAGATGAATCATACGTGCTCCTTTCTCACTCTCCAATTCAATCTGGGGATTGAGAAGAAGTATATCAAGGAAATGACCAGGGTCAAGAATGTCCTTGTTCTTTGATAGTTCCTCGCGTGCGAGTTTGACCTCTTTTTTGTCACCAGTCAAACCAATGATGTCATAGGCAGCAGCTACAAGTCTGTCATTGAATTCTCTGTTTCTTTCAGCAGCCTCCACGATTTTATCTCTCAGTCTAATAACATTGACTTGAAATTCATGCTTGAGAACATGTTCTAGACGCTCATGTTCTCGTATCGCCCCATCTTGACTGAATGCACGTTCATAGAGAGAAACATATGGTTCGAGAAGTCCGAAGAACATCTCCATTCCTGATCTGTATATTGCCACAGTACGAAGTTTGTCCCATTCAGCATTGATTCTTGCATCCAATCTAGATACCTCCTAAGAAAAGATCAAGAAGTCCCACAAGCCTGAGCTTATTGGTTTCAAATTGTGTCTGGGCCAAATTTTTGTGATTTTCAATGCCGCCAGCTGTAGCTTCAAGAGCTCTGTGACCCAGTAAACGGGGAGCTTTGGTTATTCCTTGATCTGAGATTTCTATTGCTGTTAATCCCCCACTCATCTTTATCACTCCTCTAGAAATTCGATACCACCATGTTTGTAGAAGAGAGTCTTCAATACATCAGTGATTAAGAACCATACTAGAGCATAGCCCCATACAAAGAGTGCTAGACCCCATCCCATTGCAGGAAGTAAGAAGCCATATACTGTGATTAAGGTGGCAACCAGTTGTGTGCCAATAATTGCAGAAATCAGTGGGAGGGCTGGTTTCACTGACCAGAATGGACCCCGTGTTCGTGCAACAAGAAGAGTAAGATGTCCAGCTACTGAGAGTTTGAGATAGATGAATGATTGAAGAACTTCGCGACTTAAGTGAAAGACTAAATCCCCAATTATGAAAATTCCAAAGGAGGCAGTCACTCCAATGACACCCAGATAAGTCGCCATGCCTAGGAGCATCTTTGAGTTCCATCTCTCGGGAGCTTTATGGTACTTCACATTGTCATAAGCAATGGTAATTATTGGTAAATCATTTAGCAATGCCAGCAATACAATCATAATAGCGTTGACAGGGTAAAATTGAAAGACGAGTATTGATGCTGTGATGAAGAGAATTACCCTTATGGACTCAGCGATACGATATATTGAGTAGTTACTCATTCGCTGGAAAATTTTCCGACTGTTCTTTATTGCATCAATAATTACTGAGATGCCCACACCTGTGAGGACAATATCAGCTGCTGATTTGGCAACATCGGTTGAACCCTCTACAGCTATTCCAACATCTGCTTTCCTCAGAGCTGGAGCATCATTGACTCCATCCCCGGTCATTCCAACAATGTGATTCTTTTGCTGAAGAAGGGAAACAATCCTGTGCTTATGTTCGGGGAAGACTTGTGCAAATCCATCAACTGATTCCACGATAGGTTCGGCTTTTTCATCCGGAACATTTTCGAAGTCCTTTGGTAGGGCCATTTTTTGTCCCAAACCAACCCTACTTGCAATCTCTTTCCCGATTGCTTCATGGTCACCAGTGACCATTTTGACATTGATCCCCATATCTTGTGCATGTTTTATGGTTTCTTCAGAGTCATCACGTGGTGGATCGAATAGTGCTAGTAGCCCAACAAAACGCCAAGTGCCTGATGAGTCTGTGTGTGCAACACCAAGAGCACGATAGCCTTTCTCAGCAAGAGCAAGTACATCCTTGTCAATTTGCTGACAGATATTTTTTGGTTCCTTTGAAAGACCCGCAATGACCTGGGGAGCTCCTTTTGAAACCTTGAATTGACCACCATTAGATCCTTTGAATACACCTTCAGTGCGTTTAGAAACTGGATCAAATGGTTGGAAATCAAGTCGCTCTTCCTCCGGGATGATTTCAAGATTGGGAACAGTTTCTGCACGATGAATTATAGCATCATCAATGGCATCGTCGTTTCCGCTTCTGGATGCCATGACACCATAACGAAGAACATCGTTCTCTGTGAAATCGCCATATTCTTTGATTTCACCCACACTAAGCTTATTCTGAGTTATCGTCCCAGTTTTATCTGTGCAAAGAACATCTACTCCTGCCATTTCTTCGATGGCTGCAAGCTTGCTAACAATCGCACCTTTCTTAGCAAGAGCTACAGCACCGACCGCCATTGTCACAGATAGCACCGCTGGTAGAGCCACAGGGATTGCAGCCACAGTCAGAACAAGAACGAATCTGATGTTCTCTAAAAGAGGGTATCCACGAATAACTCCAACTGCAAGGACAATAATTGCAAGAGTGATTGCTAAGGTAATTAGATAATTACCTATCTTCATGATTATTTTCTCAAAATGGCTCTTCGTTTGTGTTTCTTCAACAAGCTTGGCTGTTTGTCCATAATATGTATTCATGCCTGTGTTAACCACTAGACCCTCCATCTCGCCCATCTGAACGGGAGATCCTTGAAAAGAAATATCGCCAGCCTTCTTATCTACAGGCAAGGACTCTCCAGTCAGCGCCGACTGATCTACTGAGAGATAGTCACCTGAACTTAGTTTCACATCAGCAGGAATCACATCTCCTGGACGAACCCTTACGATGTCACCAGGTACTACCTCTCTTGCAGGAAGCTGGTGCCAAGTGCCATCACGTAAAACTCGAGCTGTGGGTGATAATCGTTCTTTGAGTTTCTCAATTGCATTGTCCGCCTTGTTCTCCTGATAAAACCCAACAATTCCATTCATTACTAACATCAGAGTAATAATCCAAAAATCAGGCCAATGTTGGACTATTACAGAGAGGATCATAGCAGCCTCTATCATAAACGGGATTGGACCCCAAAAGTACCGTAAGAACTTCAATATCGGGTTAGTTTTTTTCTCTAAAAGTTCGTTAGGTCCATATTTTTCAAATCGTTCTTTTGCTTCTCCAGAGGAGAGCCCGGTGGAACGGGAATCGAGCGAGTCGTATAGGTCATCTATGTCCAAATCCTCTGTTTCCTTGGTCGAGGGTATAGTAGTACTCAATTGATCATCTTCAGTCGTTTTGCAGTATAATCTACACTTACATATGGAAACAAGGTATAACTATTCTTAAGCAGGTGTGAATGTGTCATCACAGTCACAACCGGCAGGGAATCATCCATGGGTGGCCATTTTGACAAATGAGAACATATCAAGCATTGACATATTATTGGAATTCGGACTTACCGAAAACCAGGCTAAGGTGTTCCTTGCAATAACGAGCCTAGAAGATCCCACAGTTGCTGAGATTGCTGAACATTCCGAAGTCCGTCGGGAAGAGGTGTATCGATTACTCCCTGACCTTGAAAAGATTGGGTTGGTCGAACGTCTTCTTGGAAAACCACTTCGACTGCGAACTCCCGATCCGAAATCATCAATCTCTACATTGGTGGCTCTTGAACGAGACAAGGCTAATGCTCGTATTTCAGAACTTTCAATCAAGTCTCGTGATTTGTTGCAGCAGTTAGACCAACACGGTGCAAAAATAGAGGATATTGAAACCATCACCTCGGAGTTCTCACTGATTCAAGAAAAAGAGTCCATTAGAACTGAATTGGATGAGATGATAAATAGAGCAACACAACAGCTGGACCTCCTATTTTCTCGAACGGATCTGATATGGTTATTATCCACTCAGGGCGAAGCACTCAGGAGTGCCTTAGAACGTGGAGTCAAAATCAGAATTATGAGTGAGCCACCTACAGGACGCGATAGACTTCCGAGAATACTTCAGAGAAGATTCCCTGAGAATCTCGATGTGTCTTTGAAGTATCTCTTATTTCCTACAGCCTTCTTTCTCATTGTAGATATGTCTCAATTACTTATCATCACTTCAGGGGTTCATCATCTCCCTGCCTCTAATTGCCTGTGGACTAATAATGAGAGTTTGATTGCTTTGACTCACAAAGAGTTTGAAGAACGCTGGAGTGAGTCAGTTTATTGGAAAACAGTTGATGGCATATCAATGGCTGCTTCGCGTCAAGAGAGTTCCGATAGAAGGATATCTCACATACATAGACTGTTACTCTATCAGACTTCTGACACCAAGTATAATGTCTTATTCAACTTCCTAAAAGACCAGCAGGATGAAGGTGCCATGGTAATTTATGTCTGCTCAAAAGAGTGTGTAGAGGATGTTAAGAAAGCAATGGTTCAATTTGGTTTCGATAAACGGGCAATTACAAAGGGAGAGAGTATCAGAATTTTCGATTGGAATAGCTTGCTGGGGTCTAATGATGTATTTAATGTTGAGAGAGCTATTGATACATGGGATGATCTCTTTTTTGAGTCGCAGGATAAGGAGTTTAGTGGTATTGCAGCAGCAACTGAAATGCAGTTCTTTTTTGATGAGGGAATAATAGAAATCCTCGAGGATTATGAAAAGCAAATTCATAGTTTACAGGATGGCCACATGGCTTTCAAATGTGCATATAATGAAAAAAGCTTGCTCAGTACTGAGAAACCCTTGCAACTTTATGCACGATTAATGGGATTTCATACTACATTACTGACAGAAGAAAAGGGCAAGGTAGAAAGACTAGGAGCTGGAAGGTAACTAAAGGATGCAAGCCTTTAGAACAGCTATCTGGGTCAATCTTCTTCTCTTGTTCTAATAAACGCCAGTATTAGAAGTGCTAATAGTGTGAGTATAATTGAGTATTGAAATGCTGCAACTGGTGTATATGTATCCCACAGATAGCCAATCACAAGTCCAGCAGGAAACGCACTAATACCTACAGCCATTTGAAATGCGCCGATAATACTTGCACGTCGCTCCTCTTCAACCAAATCCGCGACGAAGCTAGTCTGAACAGGGTCTAAGGCACCATTCATCAGACCAAAGAATATGAACATGGGGATAATCATGAGCTGGGTATTCACAAGGTAGACCCAAGCTGATGTTATGATGAGGGATAAGAAAGAGATTGCCATGACCAGTTTTCGTCCCACCTTATCAGACAGCCAACCAAATGGGTATGCAGAACCAGCATAGACCACCGTGAATAACAAATAGAGAAGGGTCTGTTGTTCTACGGAGAAACCCAAGTTGGCTGAAAATAGGATTAGGAGGGACACACTAAATGTCGCGAGCGCAAAGAGAACGGATGAAATAAGAAAGAGCTTCAAATTTCGATCAAGTCCATGGAAACTTACTCCTTTGAAGATGTCCTTTCCACGTTTCTCTTTCACTAGGATACTGACCACAATCACTGAACCAGCTGATGGAATAGCTGCTAGTAGTATTATCCCGATATAACCAAAAAAGTCGAAAAGAAGGAATGTGATAATTGTACCAAATACCGCTCCAGCAGTGTCAAGCGATCTGAGTATTCCAAATGCACGCCCACGTTCTTTCTCAGTCGAGTGCGCGGCCACAATAGCATCACGCGGTGGACCACGCATCTTGCCCAGACGGTCCATAGATTTCCAAAATACTATCTGAAAGAACTGGTATGCATATATTGCAAGAACGAATCCAATTCGTGAAATCATCGAGAGACTATATCCAAGTGTGATGAACGATTTTCGTTTACCTGTACGGTCCGATGCATAACCAGCGCCCAACTTCGAAAGGGAAGTGACAGTCAAGGCAAGACCATCCACTATCTGCACATGACCCTGAGTGAGTCCCAGATGTGTAGTGAGAAAAGTTGGCCATATAGGAGCAATCATGTCTGAGCCTGTATCATTCAAGAAGGAGGCTGCACCAAAAATATACTCGGGACTAATCTCCTTCTTCTCATCCTGTGTGATTGCTTTCTCGACTGTCAAAGGTCACACCAATTCTTTCAGCTATCGAACCTACTCTTAATTCATTTGGAATACAAGCTTTATCCAAAGTCATTTTACGGCCCATGTTACATTGACAGGACATGGTCGAAGTGTTACGCAAAGAGGTCCCTTACGGGTTCGATGAAGCGGTAAAGAAAGTTGAGGATGCTTGTGTGAGTGAGGGATTTGGACTACAACTCACAAAGGGAGTGCACGACATTTTCAAACAGAAGCTTGGGATTGACAATTATCCAAAGTACACGGTGATTCTTGTATGTAATCCGCAGCTAGCAAAGACAGCTCTTGACATATCAAAGGATATGGGCACAATCTTCCCTTGTAGTTTCGCAATTTATGAAGAAGGCGGGAAAGTTCAAGTCGCTCACACATCAATCATGAAGATTGGCGTTGAAATAGGTCTTGCATCCGGAGCAGATATGGAATCCCTGATTGAAGAAACTGGAAAGCGAGTCCGGAAAGTCTGGGATAAAATCTAGGAAATTCGAAAGCTTCAGAAGAGAGGGATTCCTCACCAAAATCATGGACGAGAAGATTCGTGAACAATGGGAGAGTAATGCTGATGCATTCTCAGGGCTCATTGATGGTGAGGGAACGCCTCATCACAGAAAGATACTGAATCCATGTGTAGAGAGGTTACTGGGTAACGTGGAAGGCAAGAAATTTCTTGATGCAGGATGTGGAGAGGGGTACTTAGCCAGATACTATGCTAAGAAGGGTGCGATAGTGACAGCAATTGACGTGTCTCAACATCTTATTGACACCTCAAAAGATCTCACAGAGGGAACTGGCTTAACCGTTGACTATCGTGTTGGTAATATCTGCCGCTTGGAGTCGGTTTCCGATGCAGAGTTCGACATGATTCTATGCAATCTCGTCTTACTCAATGCTTCATGCCTAGATGAAGCAATGAAGGAGTTCTACAGGGTATTGAAGGTGGAAGGCATACTTGTATTCTCAATAGTTCATCCTGCATTCAATTTCTATGGTCCTGGTTCATGGCAGATGGGGGAGAAAAATCCTGAAACAAACAGACGGGAAGGGATTTACTTCAAGGTGGATCGTTATTTCGAAGAGAAGGAGTACGAACGCTATTGGAAGACGAGAGAAGGAGATTCATTCCCTGAACCAATAAGCTTCTTCCACAGGACTCTCTCGACCTATCTGAACTCACTTACAGGAAGTGGGTTTCAACTGCTAACTTTTGAAGAACCTAGGCCTATTGATGACGACACGTTCTTTGATAGAGAGCGACGAGTGCCATTCTTTGCTGTATTTAAAGCAGTGAAAGAAGAATAGATTGCCACGACTAAATCCTTTTCCGTGATTCTACAAGATAGTCCGCAGGTGTGCTTTGTGAGTGAAGAGCCAAAGTTATTCCCTGTGAAACTTGTCTGGACTGGAGGAAAGAGTGGGAGTCTTGCAGTTGAGGGAAAACCTGCAATTAAAACAGGAATTCAATCAGACGGTCCAAAGAAAGTCAAATATCACTCTCCTGAAGACCTCTTTGTTGCATCAGCAACGATTTGCTACATGAACGGGTTTGTCGAGTTCATCCAAAAGATGCGAATCGAGTTCAAATCTTTTGAGTGTGATGCTGTTGGAATTCTTGAGAGAGTTGGAAGAAGTTTTGAGATTACAAGGATAGAAATGAATGCCAAGGTGGAGATCGGTTCGGAGGATGTTAGGAGGAGAGTCAACCGTGCTCTTGAACTCGCAGCCAAATATTGCTTTGTGGGCAACTCGATGAAGTGCCCAATCACTCACGAAACCCAGGTATTTGTTCAGTGATATAACCAAACTCTTTTCGGTAGGTGTGAGTCCACAGATTACAGTGAAAGAGATGACAGATGATGTCCATAACTACAAGGTGAATGTTGAGTGGAAACATGGTAAAGTTGGAGATCTTAGTATTGAGGGAAAGCCAAAGGTAGAGATTGCAACCCCACCAGATTTTGATGGGCCTGAAGGAATAATCTCTCCTGAAGACCTCTTTGTAGCATCAGCAACCTCTTGCCTAATGACCACGTTTGTGACATTTACAAAGAAGATGCGCTTCGATTACAAGTCGTTCTCATGCGAAGGCCATGGTACACTTGAGAGGGTGGAAAAGGGATTTCAGTTCACGAAACTGGTTCTTAAGGCCAAAGTCAAGGTTGAGTCCGAGGAGCTCAAACCCAAGGCTGAAAGAGCACTTGAGCTTGCAGGGAAGTATTGTCTTGTTACGAACAGTATGAAGTGTCCCACTGAACATGTAAACGAGGTCATAGTGGGATAAAGGAAAGGATTGGAGCGACGCAGGTCGTCCAATCATTCTTACTCTTCTGTAGGTGGAAGAATGTAGATTACTTCATCAGACTCGGGGAGAGACACTTCCACAAAACCGTCTTCTTTTGGTTTACCAAATTCGAGTTTTTCCACACCATGCATTGCTTGAAGGTCCTGAAACCATGGCTTCAGATTGGCAGAGATATATGCCTTAGGAAGACCCTGTCTCAGAGAGAGACCACTTTCACGCTTATATTTCCAGAAACCCGAGTTTGTCTGTGTCAATAGTTCTGTATGTTTTGTGAGGTCTGATTTCCACTCTTTGTTAGATGATGGGTAGCTGTGATGATGAACACCCTTCTCATCATAGATATCTCTGTATATCCTGTCGGTGATGAAGGGAGTCATTGGAGCCAAGGCCCTAGTAATGATCTTCAGCACCTCATGCAGAGTATACCAAGCGGATTTCTGCTCATCCTCTGTGAATTGTCCATCAGAGTTGAATGAACGTCCCTTAATCATCTCCAAAACATGATCCGCAAAGAAGTTCCATGCGAAACCACGAATCTCGATGGCTGGTTTGTGAAAATCGAGGAGGTTGCATTCTGGCACAATCCTCTCAACCATAGCATTTGCCTCAGCAAGAATCCATTGGTCCACCGCGGTCAATTCCTTGAAAGGAATTGAATCAGGGATTGGAAACATAGAGATGAGCCGGGCTATATTGTAGAGCTTGGTCATGAATTTTGAGATACCTGCTAAGCGATCCTCGGAAAATCTGATATCACTTCCCAAGCCAGCCTCAAGAGCCCCATAGATGCGCATAGCATCAGCTCCGTATTTATCGACAAACGGCATGGGTGGAGGTGAGTTGCCTTTCGATTTGCTCATAGCTTCACCCTTATCATCCACAACATGTCCAGCCACCCATATTTCACTAAATGCAGGTTTCCCTGTCAATTGGAATGTTCGAAGCAGAGAATAGTAAAGCCATGTCCTCACGATATCCTTACCTTGAGGACGCATGACATTGTCAAAGCCTTTCTTGAATAGCTCCTCATTGTACATGTATCCTACTGCTTGCATTCCACTAATCGAAGAGTCCATCCAAGTGTCAAAGGTTCGTTCTTCACCCCTAAAACCCTTCTCAGCACCACACTTCGGGCACTTGGTAAATGGGGGATCTTCTCTCCAAGGTTGATAATATACGGGTTCTTCGGTCAATTCAGGAACTACAGGCTCTTCACAAGAGTTACAATACCAGATAGGAAGTTCAGTGCCATAGTAACGACGTCTGCTTATTGGCCAATCCACTGTCACTCTGTTCAACCAATCGATGAGAACCTGTCTATGGAAATTAGGATAGAATGGTGTGTCAACTGCAATCTTGTGAAGAGCCTCTATGAAATCCGTTTGTTTGACATAGTATTCATCCATTGCAATGAACTCAATGGGTGTTCGACTACGCCAACACTGAGGAACCCTCTGCATGGAATCCTCTTGTTTGAATAGGAGTTTCTTTTCCTTGAGGTCCTCAACTATCTTTTTGCGAGCATCTGCGATCTTCATGCCTGCATATTTGCCTGCAGCTTCAGTCATAGTACCATCAGTTGAAACAGCGGCGATTGGTGTGAGTGCATGGTCACGAAAGGCCATTACATCACCTTGATCACCATAACTACAAACCATGAGGGCTCCTGTTCCAAAATCCATTTGTGCAGTTGGACTCGGGATTATGGGTACTTCCAAGTCAAAGAGAGGTACCATTGCAGTCTTTCCTTGAAACGATTTGTATCTCTCATCATCAGGATGAACAAAGACCGCACCACATGCGCAAAGAAGCTCAGGTCTTGTAGTGGCGATTTCGAGCGGTTCCATTCCTTCTACATTGAAGTAGAGATAGTGAAGCTTTGTTGGTCTTTCTGCATACTCCACTTCAGCGTCAGCAATTGTTGTACCACATTCAAAACACCAGTTATTGGGTCGATAGTCACTGTAGACTAGACCCTTGTTCCAAATATCAATGAAAGTGGCTTGTGTAACAGCTCTGTATTTGGGGCTGTCAGTTCTATAACTGCCCTCGTCCTCGTATGTATTGAATGCAATACCCAGTCTCTTGAATCCATCTAGTGCAATCTTCTCATCCTCATCAAGGCGTGCCTTACATAATTGGAGAAACTTCTCTCTGGGTGTTTCATGCATTCTAATCCCAAGTTCCTTCTCAACACGGACCTCCACTGGAAGACCATTCCGATCAATACCGAGAGGAAAGTTCACCTCAATGCCTTGCATTCGTCTGTATCGTGCAATGGTGTCAATCTGAGTGTAGTGAATAAACTGTCCAACATGCATAGGTCCAGAAAGGTATGGAGGAGGTGTGTCAACAGTATAAATTGTCTTACCTGAGTTCATGTTGAACTCATACGTGTCCTCATGTGCCCATAATCTGAGAATCTCAGCCTCTGCATCGGGCTTCCAACGTTTAGACTTGATTTTTGGTTCTAGCTTCGACAAAAGGATCAGGCTCCTTGATGTCAGCAAGGGTCGGCACTTGCCGCTCAAACTCGAGGTGGTTGTTTCTCCTTTAAGAGTTATGGCCAAACAAAACTAACCATACATAGCGAAAGAGTTATTGATAGTGTTAACAATTGTTCATTCATGAAGTATTGTAAATTGGGAAACACCGGTCTCAGGGTATCGCGGTTCATTCTTGGTACTATGCAGATGGGATGGATAATCAATGAAGAAGAAAGTCACAAGCTATTGGATGCCGCTCTTGAAGCAGGTATAAACACTCTAGACACCGCGAACATCTATAGTAAATGGGGAGAAGGCTCTTATCCTGGAAAGTCAGAGGAGATTATTGGGAGTTGGGTTACAGACAGAGGTGTTAGAGATGATATCGTACTGGCTACAAAAGTCAGAGGAGAGATGAGTGATAGGCCTAATGATGGCGGACTCTCTCGACGTCATATTATGGATGCCATTGAAGGAAGTCTTAGTAGACTAAACACAGAATGGGTGGACATCTATTGGAGCCATTTTCCAGATTATGACACACCAATGAAAGAGACTCTGCAAGCGTATACAAGCCTGATTGAGGATGGAACAGTCCACTATATTGGCGCTTCAAATCATACTGCTGCTGAGATAGTCGAATCGCTCTGGATTAGTGATGTGAATGGCCTAGCTAGATACGAAGCAATTCAGCCTCCATACAGTCTAGCACGGCGACGTGACTTCGAGAAGCATCTTAAACCAGTTATTGAAAAGCATGGGTTGGGGGTCACGAGCTATAGTCCATTGGGAGGTGGGTTCCTCACAGGCAAATACACAAGGGATAAACTTCCCGATTCGAAAAGAGCAGAGACCACAAAGACACGGTATTTCAAAGACCGCAATTTTAGGATTGTTGACACACTGAGGGAAATAGCAACAGCTCACGATGCTTCTATTCCTCAGATAGCATTGGCATGGGTTCTTACTCAAAACATAGTAACTGCGCCCATAATTGGTGCAAACTCACCAAAACATCTTGAAGAAAATCTCATGGCTCTTGATCTCAACCTTACTGATGACGATATCAAGAATCTGAACGAAGTGTCTGATTGGGCGGAAATGGATAATTTGGCACGCTAAAGGGCGTTTGAGTGCGTTTTCAACTGTTCGAAATATCGACGAACTGGTCTATTCAAGAAAGCTTCATTAATACAGTTCAGTAGAATTACACATTCATAAGTGCATCAGGGGACTTTTTATGAGAGCCGTACTCAAGATTGGAGGTTCACTCCTCTATGATGAAGATGGTCAAATTCACCTTGACCGATTGAGAGAGTACGCTGACTCTATCAAGTCCTTGGTTAAGGACGGACATTCACTGGTTGTCATTGTTGGTGGTGGAAGGCCAGCAAGGATGTATATCGCTGCAGCTCGGGCACTTGGTGCAAACGAAGCACAGTGTGATTGGCTAGGAATCAAGGCAGCAAGGAATAATGCAGAGTTGCTCTGTGCGGCTCTTGGAGATTTAGCATATCCCAAAATAATTGACGACTACGACGAGTTAGAAGTAGCGGTCAAACTTGGGAAGGTTGTGTTACTCGGCGGTATGGTACCAGGTCAGTCGACAAATGCAGTGGCTGCAGCCTCTGCAGAGCTGATACATGCAGATATGTTGTTCAATGCAACCAATGTTGATGGAGTCTATGACCGAGATCCTGAGGAGAAGGGTGCCAAGAAATTGGATACTGTAGATATTTCTCAACTCAGAGAGATTCTGTCTACTGAGGGATTAAAGGCAGGTCAATACAACTTGTTTGATCCAGTGGCAATTGGAATTGTTGAACGATCAAAGATTCCTACTGTGATTTTCAATGGCAAAGACCCTGGAAATCTAAGGAAAGTATTCAACAAGGAAAAGATTGGAACCCGAATCATGCACGATACAAAAGGATGAATCTAACAAGAGGCGATGATGAGGTGAAGAGACTACTCGAGAAGATATTCGCATCCCGCGCACAAACACGTGTTGTCCAACACTTTCTTGACCGACCAAAGGAGTTCTTCAATCTAAGCAGACTTGCTAAGGAAACCGGCCTTGCACACTCAACGATCCATCGTGTGATGCAACCTCTTGTTGACATGGGTCTCGTGAAAGAGATCAAAGCGGGACAGCAGATTCGACTATTCATCCTTGAGACAGAGGATGACAAGTCCAAGATTATTTCAGATTTCTATGATAAAATCAGACCTCATTTAGAGACCAGTTAGTGCCTTTTCAAACTAGGTCTTTCAGATATTCATCCAAAACGGCTATATTGAGATGCAATCATCCTGCAGGCTGTGCCGAGGTAGCCAAGTGGCCAACGGCGGTGGACTCAAGATCAGCTAAACATCGCTTTGACTCCTAGGAGAAATCCACTCTCGCAGGAGTACGTGGGTTCGAACAATCATACATTTCGTATGATTGGAACAAATCCCATCCTCGGCACCACTTTCTCGTTCTATATGCCAGTTTATCTAACAACATCATTTCACCTGTAAAGAACTTACAATCAAAAGCGGAAAATATACGGGTGTGGATGAGCCAGAGAAAGCTTACACTGCTGGTTTCTATTTGAAACTATTTTCATTCTCCTTAAGTGAAGTGCCACAGACCCACACCCTTGTCAATATGAACAATCTCTTCTAGAAAGGTTGTTCAATGACCGCATATTCTTCTTCAAATTTTTCTAAGAATTCGGTGTACATCTTTAGGAGTACATTCAGATAGGTTTCAAAATAGGGTGTTATTTCTGGTCGCTTTAGATTCTCATTTATCTCTTTGATACGACCATTCAGATACGCTTTCAGTTTGTCCACATTATCACCTCCAAGCAGGTCGGCTCGAATCTGTTTTGATTGGTTCTTTTTCCTGATCTGTGTCGGGAAAGTATCCATGTGTTTCATTGTGTAGAACCTATGTATATGCAATGTACATCCCCTCCAAATGAGGTGCCATTCATGTCAGAATATGAGATCTATATTTAGCGAGAATGATATAATTTTACCAAAAATTGATTATAATTGCTAACAATTTCTCGAATAAATGAAAGCAGAGATGGCACATTTGAATCAATGAATATACATTATGTGTATGATTCTCGGTCCCTTCTTAGTAGAAATGTGACTTTCGCGATACGGAGGAGCATCCACTATAAGTCATTGATGATTGTGAATTTAGATCAATGAAGTGACTGATGTTTCACACATATTCCAAGCTTCAATCGTTCTTGAACATCCACTGATCCCCGATGATGTTCAATCCTATTTGGAAGACTTCGTTTTGCCAACTTCCTTTAGTCTTCTTTCTATTATGCCCAAGGATACCTTCTGTTGGTCTATGGAAACAGTCATTTTTGGTGTCAGTAGGTTTATGCTTGCGAGACCAAAGCAATCAGGATACATGGTTGCATATTTCTCCTCCCATAAAAGATGATTTTCAACACTACGATAGTTTGCGAACAAGAGAAAGTTGTACCTACCTGTGCTTGTCCTATAGATTATACTCAAGTGTGGGTCATTCAGCCATTGAGCAAGAATATCATTACGATACTTCTTTACTTCAACAAGCGAGAACGCAAAAATGAATCCTGGTGGTACGAAAAACTGTGGGAACCTACACAGTGGGTTCAGAATGATCCGTTCTTTTATCATCTTCAATATCCTGTTTTGCACAGCTCGTCTACTCAGACCCACCTCTCTTGACAGGAAATTTTCGTTGACCTTTATCCCTCTTCCTTGCACCAGATGCTTCAAGATTTCAAAATCTAGACGTTTCAGTTCATAGCCATCGATGTTAGAATGCCCTTGCTTTTCGACCTCTTGTTCAATCAATTTCAACCCGGTGCTGGGCTCATATTTAACTATCAATTTGTTTGAAAAGAAGAGCGCGCTGGACGGGAATCTAGTGTCTCTCGAGGGAATGACACCTTTTTCCACAAGCGACTCTCTCCACATGTATTGTCCATAGAGACTAGTATGGAACTCAAACAGCATCGTGTTAAATTCCTCTTCTCTTATCCTGAAGGCAGCAAACATGTTTTCGTCGTCTTTCATCCATTGCTCAATCGTTTTGCTGTAAGGAAGGTCTGCACGGGCGACCACTAGTAACGGGTATTCATTCAGAAGGCGTATGAAAGGGAACACTGGTCGATCGATAATCCCTTGTTCGAAAAGATAAGCTACTCTCTTCTTTATCGTGTTTCTGTGTTTTCTTAGAAGTTTTGACAACACACTGATATTGACACTCACGCCTTTTCCAGAACAAATGTTCTTCAAGAGAAGCAAGTTCTTTTCATCATTCAGCATATTGAGGACCCACATCTGACTGTACTTAGCAATAATGCTATATTATTGTCTATAAAATTACATTCTTACCAAAAAAAGACACCTATAATGTACCATATTGTGCATCATTGGCATTAAATCACCAATCTTTCTCCATTGACTCTTGAATAGTCTTTGGTTTTGATACCTCTGTCCCTCTTGATGGCACTTGGAGTGCTCTTGCTCATCATGTTCCAAATCGACCAGTATAGATTGAAGAAGACGCGTAGAAGAATTGGGGATTTGTATGGAAAAAGAGAGTAGTACTCACGTTGCTTCCAACGCGAGTACTTCATCCAGAGTGAGGGCGCTACCATCTCTGGTGTTGGGATTCTGAACCTCAGAAACTGAGGGTGTGCTTGTAGGTGTGTCGAGTCGGGTCATCCGAGTCTATCTCCTGAAGTAAGCACGGGTAATAGCATCTGTTGAAATTCTCTTCTTAGAAGAGTCTTTCAAGAACTTTCTTTCAAGCTTAGCAAGCGCCATCAGATTACCTCCGATAGGTGTAAGCATGAGTCAGAGCAAAGGTGGAAACCTTGCTCCTCTTGTTCTTCATCGCAGATTTGTAATGGGGATTGGTTGTTAGAGCCATTATATTTCACAAGAATTACTACTCAGATTTAGTATATATAGCGAAGCCACTTCTGAGGGTCACAGTAAGAAGTCACAATATGTGACTATCAGGAAATGAGAGTAGAGAGCAATTAGGTCCACTCTATTTCTTGAGATAACTCATCAATTTCTTCAGAGGATAAGTGTTGATGACATCATCAGAAGTCAACCACCCTCGACGAGCTTGATAAATCCCAAATCTCATGTTATCAAGTTCAGAGATTCTATGTGCATCAGTATTAATTGCAATCTTCAGATCCAGCTTGGTAGCAGCTCTCAGGTTTCCAGGGTTGAGGTCCAATCGTTGAGGATGTGCGTTCAGCTCCATAACCACATTGTGTTTCTTTGCAGTCTCAAACACCTGCTCTAGATCAATCTCAAACTCTGGCCGTTTCCCTATCAGACGCCCTGTAGGGTGCCCGAGAATATGGACATACTTGTTCTCCAAAGCAAGACACACACGTTCGGTCATGGTCTCCTTCTTGTCCTTCATCCTACTGTGAATGGAAACTGTTACCATGTCCAATTGGGAGAGAACATCATCCTCAATGTCCAAGCCACCATCAGCCAAGATGTCGACCTCAGCTCCTTTCAGAATCTTCATCTTCCAGCGCCCAGATGCATTTAACTCGTCAATCTCTTCAATCCGCTTCAGAAGGCGACTCTCATCCATACCATTGGCTATTGTGAGACTCTGTGTGTGATCTGATACACAGTAGTATTTGTATCCATGAGCCTGGGCTGCATCAAGCATCTCTTCAATCGTGTTCTTACCATCCGACTGGTCTGTGTGACTATGGAGGTCTCCAAGGATGTCATTCTGAGTGACTAACTCAGGAAGCTCTCCATTTTGGGCGGCTTCTATCTCGCCTGTATTCTCCCTCAGTTCAGGGGGTATGAACTGAAGTCCCAGTGTCTTGTAGATACCATCCTCGTCCTCTCCAGCGATTTTCTCTTTATCCTTATACAGACCATATTCATTGAGCCGCATTCCCATCTTTTGAGCAATTGAACGCAGCCTGACATTATGGTCGACACTCCCTGTGAAGTATTGAAGTCCAGCACCAAAGCTTTCACTTGGTAAGACTCTGAGGTCCACCTGCAGCCCAGTTTCAAGTCTTACCGACGACTTAGTGGGTCCTTGAGCCAGGATTGCCGCCACTCCTTCTGATTTGACAAAAGCGTCCATTACGGCTTCAGGTTTGGATGCATCCACCAAGAAATCAAGATCACCTATTGTTTCTTTTCGACGGCGACTGGATCCAGCTAACTCAAGTTGTTTGACAACCTTCAGGTCACGCAAATCATTCTCAATCTTCTCAGCAACTTGAAGCGCATCAGCAAGGAGTGTCCTCGCCAACCCAGCACGTACAACCTGAATCCCCTCAATGATCTGCATCTGAGTCTTTTCTCCAAGACCCGGAAGACCAGCAAGGTTTCCTTGGTTTGCAGCCTTCTCAAGAGAGTCTAGGTCAGTCACACCTAGTTTTTCGTAGACCAGCTTGATGGTCTTTGGCCCCACTCCAGGAATTGCATCGAGCTCCATTGCTTTTACTGGAACACGTGTTCTAAGTTCTGTGAGAAGTTTTACCTCACCGGTTTCAAGATAGTTCTTAATGACCTCTGCTAGACCTTTACCAATACCCTGAATGTCTGTCAGCTCATCGCGTTTTGCAATTGTTTCGATATCTTCTCCTAAGGAGGATATGGATCGCACACCCCGATAGTATGCACGGGGTTTGAACTTGTCTTTCCCCTCGATTTCGAGGAGTAGACCAATCTCCTTGAGAACTTGAGCTACCTCGGTATTTCGAGTCATTAGATAACCTCCTATTCATACTCATAGGGGTCTATTGCGCGGACTGCATCCCTGACTGCCAGTATATTTTCTTGAGGTGTGTCAGTGGTAATGACACATCCCGGGGCAACTATCAAACGAGCAGGACCGGCCTCTTCTATTGCACTGAGGATCTGTTTCTCTGCTTCCTCAGGAGTTCCTGTACGAAACACGCCGTTATGGTCAATCCCGCCAAGGGCAGCTCCTCTGAATCTCTTCTTCCCTTCCTTTAACGATAAAGCAGAACTTTGGTCCTCCCAGTTAACCCCATCAACGCCGGGTGTCTTAGCAATCTTATCAAACCTGATCTCCTCATGTTCCTCCCTAGCATGCAGATGCAGGATGATGAAGTCTGCCTTACCCCTCAACCGAGAGATGAGCTTGAGATCATATGGATATACAAACTCCTTGTACTGTTTATCTGTCACAGATGACAATGTTGAGTGTTGAGAGGCTAAGAAGATTCCATCAGCTCCAGCATCAATAGTCGCGCTGGCAAAGTCAATCATGACATCAGCTATGATGTCTAAAGCACCTTTCAATATCTCGGGGTGTTCATCTGCATACTTATTGAAATTCTTACCAGAGATTTTGTCAGCAACCATAACAGGATCAAAGACTGTCGCCATTGTTGGAACGACGCCGTGAGCATAGTTCTGAATCAGCTCGACAGCACGAATCTGTTTTCCAAACTCACCTGCATTCACGTCAAGTGGTTCGAGTGTTTCCCAATCGCTCACATCATTGACTGCGGCACTGGTCAAGGTTGTAGACCCGGTTGTCGCACCATCATAGACTGCAGTACATCCAAAATCTACACACGGATAATGACCAAAGAAGGATATCTTCAATAGATCGTGGTTGATGAGTTTGTGAAACTCAATCTCAGCTTCAGCCAGACCCTCAGGAGTCCGATCAATTTCAGGATGATGTTTCCACAGGGAAATTGGAATCTGCTCTCCTAGATTGCCAAGGAGAGTTTCCTTGATTAAATCATACTTAGACATGGCAGGTGTAGATGTAGATTTGGGAATAATGAGGCTTTCGAAGGGACCAACAGGGTCCATAGCCAGCAGACATAAGAGTGGAATAGGACCAGAACATCCGAGTCTGATTCAACAACTGGAGAACGTTCAATGTCAGAGTTGACCGCCTTAATCGATCCAGAAGCCATTCTCAAGTTAGAGGGCATTGATGAGTTGGACCGGATGAAGGCAGAACCTAATCCATACTGGAATCGGGCACGCCTAGAAGTCACGTGGAATCTACCAGTGATGTCAGGACTCCTTGATAGCCCGCGAATATCAGTTCAACCTATGCGTCGTGCAACTCGTGAAGAACTCCTTCTGTTCCATGATGTGTCCTATATTGAAACACTAGAGCTTTTTGGGAACATGGGAACTGCATTCTCAGCACGCTTCGGATTAGATACAGATGAGTGCCCTATCTTTCCAGGAGTTGATCAGTATGCTAGCTATATTGTTGGTGCTACTATTGATGCAGTCATGGGGGTCGCTGAAGGTAAGTTCGAGGATGCTGTTTCATTCTTTGGAGGTCTTCATCACGCAACAGAGAGTCAGGCTTCAGGGTTCTGTTATTACAATGATTGCGTTGTTGCGATTAAAAAGTATCAACAGAAGTATCCCGGAAAGAGGCTCCTCTATCTTGATACTGATGCACATCATGGAGATGGGGTTCAACACGCGTTCTATAATGACCCCAATGTTTTGACTGTATCATTACATGAGTTGAGTATGGGATTCTTCCCTGGCACTGGCAGAGTTGAGGAAGTGGGTATTGGAGAAGGAAAGGGGTATTCTGTTAACATCCCGCTTCCGCCACTCACAGATGATGTGGAATGGTGGCGAGCCTTTGAGGATGTTGTCGTTCCAATCTGGTTGGCTTACAAGCCTGACTTCGTATTTTGGGAAGTAGGCGCAGATGGTTACATGAACGACCCGCTCACTGACCTCATGCTAACATATGATACGTATCAGCGAATATCAAAGACGGTTCGTCAGCTCGTTCATCTTGGGACTAGAAAATTAGTAGTGACCGGTGGGGGCGGGTATAATGCGGTTGCTGCCGCGAAGATTTGGACGATTCTACTGGCTGATATAGCCGACATTGCTTTGCCGCCAACGATTCCAGCTGCGTGGATCGAACTCTGTCAAAAGCATGGATTCCAAGTGAAGAGGGGTGGGTGGACTAGTAGACCGTTCAGGATGCCTAGTGACCAGTACCCTAAGATACGTAGGGCTGTTGATGACACTATACAGAAAGTAAAAGAGCTGATTTTCCCGACTTTTGGTCTGGAGGACCAAATCTAGTTGAATCTGAGTGTGGCAAGGACACATCGGTGGTCTGTGTCGTCGAGATATATCTCAGCAATGTCAAAAGCGGCGAATACTTCTGGTATCTCTTCAAGAGTGAAATAGTGATGGGGAATACCAGCCTCCAAACCCTTTTGGGGGATATACGTTCCCTCCTCGATTCTCGTAAGTTTCCAATCTCTCTCTTTCTCTACGGGACTTGGTTTTAGAACTGGAAATGTGGCAAAGAGCACCCCTCCAGGTTTCAGTACACGTTCAATCTCAAAGATGGTTTTCCTTATGTCCCTCATCAGATTGTGATGGACTACCTGAATAGACACCACAGCATCGAAAAAGTCGTCAGTATATGGAAAAGGTTGTTCCATCGAGTGCTCACTTAAGTCAGCAGAGAGTCCCTCCTCCTGAAGCCACTCTTGAGCTAGGGAGATTGCTCTTGGAGAGATATCAAAGCCTGACACATCAAATCCTAATCGAGTAAGATGCACAACATGACGACCAGTGCCACACCCAAGATCCAGAATTCGAGCACCTTCATCGAGCAGATTAACTACTCTGTCAATATCCGGATGTGGGTCCGTAAAGACTCGACCCTTTTCTGAAAATATCTGGTTCCAGTCGGGCATTAGGATTGTTTTCGTTATTCGAAATGTGATATGAATTGTGGTTTGCTACTCGATTGAAATAAAAGACCGTGATGGACTGACCCCGATTCGCGTATCAAAGGTGGGCTTATACGTGAACATCAGACGGAGATACTTAGTACTTGTTCTTGGAATCATTCTCATGTTTTCAGGAACAATACTGGCGGCAAGTGTTCAGAGCGGATGGGGCTCTATCACTGTCACAGAAGTTGACTTTCAAGCAGCAGATGGGTCGATGATTCACAGTACGCTTCAAAGACCAAACTATGCAACAATTGCAGATCCATTGCCTGGTGTGGTAGTCATTCATGGGTCATTACAGAACAAGGAGTGGGTGATGGCTTTTGGTATTGAACTGGCAAGACGTGGATTTGTGGTCCTCACCATCGACGTAAATGGTCACGGAAACTCTGAAGTTGGAACTGGAAGCGGAGCTGCGGCATTAGATTACATCACCTCATTGGATTATGTCGACGATACGCAGATCGGATTAATTGGTCATAGCTTGGGAGGAGGAATTGCTTGGGACGCCATAGACGAGTCCAGTGTCTATGTGAGAGCTCTGGTTCTGGTTGGATCGGGATTCTGGTCCTCTACAGCTTATATACCAAACACACTCATAGCAACTGGTAGTTTTGATTCGCTTTCTAGTTATCCCCACAATCTTACACTTCTTGAACCATACTTTAACACAACGGGAATTGTAGAGGGCGTTACCTACGGTGATTTTGCAAACAATACTGCAAGAAAAGCCATCTTTCCACCTACAAATCATCTCTTCGAAACCATAGATCCTGTTATCGTGAGTGAGAGTGTGGAGTGGATGAAAAACAGCCTCAAGGGAGGCATTGAGGACGAACACTGGGTTCCCAGCACAAATTTGGTCTATTCTCTATGGTTGTTTGGCGGGTTTCTTGGATTGATTGGAGCCTTACTCACGCTCTTCCCATTAGTCGTTATACTGCTTAGTATCTCAGTTTTCAATGATTTGAAGGATGACCCATCAGATCAGCCAGTCAAATCAAAATCGATTATCGCTCGAGGAACAATTTACGGACTTATAGGACCAATCACATTCTTTCCGATGTTGTTAGTTGGGACCATATTGCAGTATATGATTCCCTTCCCACAATACTACGGACTACCTGTCATATCCTGGATGTTAGGGAGTGGATTGATTGCATTCATAATCCTAATCCCAATTCTGTATAGCCACATCCAACGTAGGGAACCTATTCCCAATGCTCTTCGTAGGACGTTTGGAATGAATAACAAGAGTGGGATTTTAGGTTGGTTGAAGACTTTGATTCTTACCTTGATAATCTTCGTTTGGTTGTACTGTTTGACTCTTGTAGTGGACGTTGGACTTGTATTAGACCTGAGAAGTTTCCTACCAGGACTTCATGACTTAACATTGGCACAGTCAGGACTAGTCCCCCTCTATTTTGTAGTTTTTCTGTTCTACTTCGTAATCGAGGGGGCTTGGTTCACTGGTGTAATGCTACCTGAAAGTTCAGGAAGTTGGATGAGAACACAGCTTAGCTGGACTGTAAAAGGGGTAGTGGTAAAGACGTTTCCCTACCTTATCTTGATACTCTTTGAGTTCGTAGGAGGCCTACTGGCCGGAGCTCCTGTAGTACCAGGAATCATCGGTTACTCTTGGATGTTCTTCTACGCATTCACACCATGGTTTGCTGTGTGTACAGTCATCACAATGTATGGTTATCGAGTGACAGGAAACAGATGGCTTGGTGCTATGGTCAATGCAATGCTTTGTGCCTGGTTAGTTGCTTCCATCCTTTCATTTAGAGGGTAATATAATTCGGATAAACCCTAGCTACACTCAACCTGTCTTCGTTTCATGAAGTGGGTATCTCTCTCTCCGTATCTATCGTAGAAAAAGCAGAATATAGCGGGCAATATGTATCAAGAAGGCTTTTTTTCATGATTGTCATGACTATCAAGTTAGCCTAGCGGACAGTGATTTGAACTTGATTAAACTGATGGGTGTTCTGACACATGGTGGCGTACCTATCAAGTTTAAGAGCTCAATAGAGGCTGAAGGGGAACTCATTCTGGGACCATTGATCGAGGCCACCAAAGCCCTGAGTAACATAATGGGTAGCGGTGAGGTCAGGAGACTAGCGTTTAAAGACAACAACATGATAGTCACTGAAACAACCAAGGGATTCACTGTTGTTGCACTTGTTACAAAAGCTGAGGACTACATGGATAGTCTTCTCCGTGTGATTGCAGAGAAAATAGATGAATCAGAGATACAATACGCGGATGGTTCTGTTAATGATGCTCAGAAGAGTATCATAGAGCAAATAATCCGTCCTTATGTCCGGGACCATATCGATGCGTCATTTCCTGACGCCCTTTCGAATGTTTGGGATCCTGTCCATGAGATTTTGAAGACTGATAGTCGGTATAGTAAGGTGCTCCAGGAAGTCGATGATTTACTTCTCAGACCAGAGCCTGAAAAGAAATGGGCTCTGTTCAAGGAGGATTCTAAAGGTTCGCTTAATGACGCACTTCTTCATGCTATGCGGGGAGAGTTCGACAAGGCCTGTGCCATAGCAATGGGTAACGAGGGACCCCTTGCCGGGATTTTCAGTATTAAAATGGGGGCGTTAGCACACTCCATGACAAAATCAACCCCTCCAACTTTAGCTGAGTTGAAGGATGTCGCCTCCAAGCTTGCTGAAGATCACCCATTCACAAATATTGCCAAAACACTAGTAGGATCGGTGGCAGGAGAGGTAATTCCTGCAGATTATTCACGGATCTTTAGAGAGTCGATGAGCAATTTTACGTTTGCTGATGATGATGAACATCTCATGCTTGGTTTTCTGTTCTTAGATACGAGGATTGCTGGATATACAGAGTTCTCAGAAAAGCTAGTCAAACTTTACAGAGGAAAATCACAGATTTATTGCTCATTCATTGAAGCTATTCAAGAACGAAACAACATCTTCGATAAACTATACTCCATTACAAGCTATGACGGGTTTAAGGATGAGTTGGACTTATACAAGACGCAAACAACAAGCTTTCTTGGAAACATCACTTGGGTTACTGATGAAGATTTGATGTGGGAACTACAGAAAGAGGGAAAGGGCATTGAGATTGGAATCACTGCCTCATTTAAACTTCAGAACTATATTGCGGTATTGACGGCCCTCACAGAATCACCAGTATTGCCAATCGGTGAACGTAAAGAGTTTCTAGAAGAGGTTCTCATGCTCTATCGAGATTATTTCCGGGAACTCATGAGGACCGATATTCCCCTATTTGCATATACGATTGATAGTATCTTTCAGAGTCTAAGCGTAGCTCATGCTGAATTCTATTCACTTTCAACCGGTGGCGCTAGGGAGCAACATGTCCACAGAACAATTGAGTTCCTAAGCGACATCTATGAAACCATGGTTGAAGAGTGGCCAAAAGCCCGAGTCAGATTTTCACTGTTCGTAATGACAAATGCGATATCTCCTATTCTCTCTAGAGCAGGAGAGCTGCCAGAGGCTGAAATTCGTCTGATATATGCAGCTATGCAACTCCTTGACATAAATACAATCGATGCAACCCAAATCACTCGACCAACAACCTATGCAACTTACCTTTGCAATACAAACACTTCACTGACTGCAATTGCATCTAGACTGCTCAAAGATGATACACGGGCAGAGGTCCTCAAAGAAGCTGTGGACATCGCACTTGACGTACAAGAGTGGTTCCTATCATATGGGGAAGTAATCAGAGATGATGCAATGTCAGTAAGTTATCATGCATCTCTGATTGCAGAAACTCTGAGTGAGGATGATTTGAAACGGACAGTTGATCGGGTAGTTGACCTGAACAGAGTCATCGTGCAGGATCCAAACAAGTTCGATTATGAGTTGGCAATGATGTCCGTCCCCCTGATGGATCTTCTATCAATTGCTTGGAAAAGACTAGCAGATGAGAAATATTTGAAGCTGTCAAGAGAAACATTTGAGTCAGCCATAGCAGCTTGGGAAAAGTATGGTTTCTATGAGAAAGCGGAGAATTTCAGAAAGTCATTCGGTCAGTCTTTAGAGTCCGAGTAGCTCGACTGTCTTGTCCAATAGAGGACAAATTGTGATGAATCTTAGAATGCTTGGAAAAGAGGTTCCTATGACTGATTATGTCCCCTTCAGGTTCTCTACAGAGTAGAGATACAAAGTTAGTGGCTTAAATAAATGAAAAACAAGTATAGATGTATGAGGCCAGATTTCATGAGAATCCGCTAACTTGCAATGATTCAGAGGTTGTTTCAATACACGATTCCATGTTCTACATAGTACTTCATCAGTGTGATTGCCTCGCCCCATCCTGCAGCACATTCTAGCATAGCTGCTCTCCCGTCTGGTGTATCATGATACCCGTATTCCCGTAGACGTACAACGGTTCCTTCTTCTACGGGTTCGAAGTTAATCTCGATAGTCGTAGCATAGGATGGGTCATCAGCATACCATTGGAAAACAAACTTTTCTGGTCGTTTTGCCTCCAGCACGGGACCTCTAGACTCCATCGTGTACTTGTCTGGTCCCCAATCCTTCCAACGAAATGTGATACTTCCTCCAGGTCTACCATCAACCTCAGATCCCACAGTGAACCAAGCGTTCAACCCCTCTGCTGTGCACAAAGCATCATAGACCTTTTCTGGTGGGGCACGAACGAGGGTGTTCTGCTTAATCTCAACATCAATAAGTTGGGTCATAGATAATTTCCCCGATTTTTGTTAACAATAGTTAGTATCATTTGTTAAAAACTTGCGCCAATGACATATTATTAGGCTATTTTTCCTATTATCTCCTACTCGGTGTCATAGAGCATGCTGAGTCCATTCTCAAGACAAGTGATTTCAAGGGGATTAGTGGTTGGTCTTTTTGCCCTGATGATTGTTTCAGCAGGAGTGACTCTGAGTGCCCCAAGTGATGTTTCTGCATACACTGATTCCGAAGATCAGGTGAAGATACTTCTCCTACTGGACCATGATTATGGGGGGAATGTTCCTTTCATCATCAATATTTTCGAGCGTTATGAATGGAGTATCACAACCACTGGTCTAAACCAGACTCTCTCATCCTGTGATTATCTGGGTGATGAAGTATTCACAGTTGATGTGTTGATGACTGAAATTAGTGATGTAACTCAGTTTGACGCAATCTCAATCATGCCGGGTAACTCACATGACAATCTTAGAACCAACCAGACTTCTCTCGATTTGATTAATTCAGCAGTAGACGAAGGATTGGTTGTGAGTGCATGGTGTAGGGCTGTGAGAGTCCTTGCCGCCGCGGATGTGATTGATGGGAAAAACATCACAGGTAATGCAGAGTATGTTGTAGAATATGAGGCGGCGGGAGCCACATTCAATGAGCTCGTTCCACCTATTATTGATGGGAACATCGTGACTGGAGTTAGAAGTAGATTTTATCGTGATGAGATGTGCCAAGCAATCGCCACTGCTATCGGAGTTTTCGAAACTGATGCTCCAGAATTTGTCAATGCAATTGTTAGTCCTCAACCTAGTCTCCATGGCACAAATGTGAGCCTGACAGTAGAGTTCAGCGACGCAACAGGCGTATATCTTGTGAATATCAAGATGTTTGCATTGAATAAAACAACAGGAAAACGGGTTTCAGATTCATATGTGAAATATTTTGGTCTAGATGAAACAACTACTGATGGTGTCTTTACTGGGATTGTACAAGACCTTGAACTAGGCAACTACACAATGGATTTCGAGGCGTGGGATCTCTACATGAACGAGATTGTCTTTACTGATGGTGCGAACCTTCTTGTTGTTGACCAGATAACGACTCCTAGCCCAGATGTTCCTATGCAGCTTGTCCTTTCAGGAGCCGCGATAGGTACAGCTGTCATAATAGTCCTAGTGGTCTTTTTCAGGAAGAGATGATTGACCAAGAGTAAGATGACATCAGTAGTCCAGCTCTTCTTTGGCTGGTTCTTCTGGTGTTTCTTCCTGAGCCTTTTTCTTCGAGCCTTTTCTTGAAATCACAGGTTTCTCTACTTCTTTAGCCGCAAGGCCTCGTGCAAACCTCTGTATGAACCCAACTGACCGTTTCTGCATAGCTTCATTCAAGAAGACAACCGGCATTATGAATGCCATCACAAGCAAAGGGATACCAATTGTCCACAGACTACTGATGAGAAGTAATTGAGGTGTGGGCTCTATTCCCTGAATGATGAATGGATCGATGAAATGTGCACTCGCCATTGCAATTGGAAAAGCAAAGAGAGAATATCCTCCAAGCATGCTACCATACCAGCGACCAACACCTTCAGTATCTGGACATTGTCGAACATCCAATTGACCTTCCTTGAGGTATGTCACAATTCCAGCGTCGTTGAGAACCCAAGTAGGAATAAACAGTGCCAAGGCAATGGGCATGATTATGAGCGCGCCCATTAGAGTAATACTTAGTCCAATGAGATAGCGATCTCCAGGAGGAAAAGTCCCATAGGTACTTGAAAGAAGTCCTTCAATGAGGCCCATAACTAATCCAGCAGAGCTGATACTGAAAAGAGCTGGAGCAACGCTCCGACGGAGCATTCTGTAACCACCAAAATCCTGACCAATATCCATGATACTGAAATTGTATGTAGCTGACTTGACCAAACGACTGCCAATAAGGAAGAGAGCGGCAAGGGGGAGTGCAATGATAAAGTACTCAATAGCAATAACAGGAATTGCTATTCCCAGAACGACCAGAATATCAGTGAAGAGGGATCCTTGAATAAAAGGAAAGAATTCGAAGGATGGAACGATTGTCGTCACCCGGTACATAATATACAAGGCAGCGGCAATTCCTCCAGCTGAGAATAGAAATGGAACAAAGAATCTCAATTTACCCATGTCTGTACCAAACTCCTTTCTTCTGTCTTGAGTTGATTCTACTTTGCAGTATATAGACAATCGTATGACAATGAGGTTTAAATCTCGCCCTTTGGCGGGATTGTAAACAATGGCACTTCAAATCGATGCAAATTCAAGCCGAACCGTGGCTTTTGTGGCTGTATTTTCAGCCCTGACTGCTGTTCTAGATATTATTCCAGCATTTGGTTTCACTTCAGGCGTTTGGGACAGCTGGGCATTTCAATTGAGCCCTATTGTTGGAATTCTCTTAGGACCTTATTTAGGAGCGATATCTGTTGGGCTCGGGAGTTTTCTTGGACATGTTATTATCTCCCGTGACCCGATTGAGTTTCTATTCATGATTGGTCTATCTTTTGGTGCTGCGATAGCAGGTTTTGTATATCAACGCAGGTGGAAACCAGTTTTTGGAATATATTCTGCCATGCTCTTTGGGTATTTTGTATATCCGATTTCATGGGGACTTCCACTCTGGGGAATCTGGGATATTCTTGTTGCATATATGATTGTGCTTACTTATACCTTAATGACAGCACGCAATTCTTGGTCAAACACAAGTGAGAAATCCAAAATGCTCATGCTCGTTTTCTGTTGTGTAATTGCATTAGAAACAGACATTCTGTTTCGTGTCTTTATCCTTGTACCGGGACAGATGTGGTGGTTCTATTATGCAATGACTCCAGAAGATTTGGCTCTACTATGGATTGGTGCAGGATTCGTTACTCCAATCAAAGTGGTGATGGGAATAGTTGTTATTGTGACTCTCGGGCGTCAATTGCTACGAACTCTTGAACAACAGGGCAATTCCATTGCTCTGGCTGATAGTGATTCATTACCAGAGTAGGTCTAGGTCATAGTAGAATCTTAAGAGATTTCACGACTACGCATAGGAAACCACCCTGCCCATGATAACAAAAAGAAACAAACTAGTGCAATAATGGCCCAAGAACCATAGGTAATCAATTCATAGAGATTGTAATTGGCTGATATTCCTATTAGAGGGAATACATAGAGGTCAATGAGAATCCAAGCAATGAACAAAGAAACGGATGCAACTGTACCAATGATTCGTCTGCGTTTCTCGTTTTCCATTGTATTCACTTTGACTAACGCAAGTCATTCGTGTTTTCTATGTTGTCCTATGGACTTCTTAATGTAACACAAAACTTCAGGTCTGTGTCCTGAGGACTGTAAGAATGATTCGTACAAAGAACTATCGAAGTGGAACCTAGCTGAATCATACCGCAAACCAGATATCAAAAAGTTGTAACTACATTTCGATTCTTTTTGGGAGGCTAAAGATGTGCCAATTCGTTTCATTTCAAGGGTTTCCGAGTATGATAAAACGCATCTCGGATTCTATGTACCTAAGTACGTGATGGAATTCTATCAGCTCAAGTCAGGACGTTACAAAGGTGGAGTCAGTCTTTCTTTTGGAGATATAACAAGTTGTCCAATAAATCTCACAAAATTCAGACACACTCTTAGAGGTAGACTGCCTCCAAATGTCGGGAAAAAAGGTGTAATATCAGAAATATGGATCTATCGCGATACATGGGCTGCTCCGAAAACAAAATAGCAGTTAATCAAATAAATGGAAATAGAGGGAGCCCTAGTGGGCTCTCCTTTTTTCTTAGTTTACTCTATTCTTCCCTTGACCAAGGTTTCAACGACTGTTGGGTCAGCCAAAGTGGTAGTGTCACCAAGGTCGTCAATCTGACCTGCTGCAATCTTCTTGAGAATTCGTCTCATGATCTTACCTGAACGGGTCTTGGGTAGTGCATCCGCCCACTGAATCTTCTCAGGAGTAGCGATTGGTCCAACGTCACCACGAACGTGGCTTCTGAGTTCAGCCTTGAGCTCATCAGTCTTCTCTACGCCCATCTTCAGAGTAACGAAGACGTAAATTGACTCACCCTTTATTTCATGGGGAAATCCTACGACTGCACACTCTGCGACTGCGGGATGCTTGACAAGTGAGGACTCGATCTCAGCAGTACCAAGTCTGTGTCCTGATACTTTGAGAACGTCATCCAGACGACCCATCACGAAGATGTAACCATCCTCATTGAAGCGAGAACCATCACCAGTGTAGTACATTGGCTCGCCGTTCTCAGGGTTCTTGAACTGGGACCAGTAGGTGTCAATGAATCGCTTGTGATCACCGTAGACTGTCCTCATGAGACCTGGCCACGGTCGTTTCATACAGAGATAGCCACCTTCGTTCGCACCAACAGGAACACCATCCTCAGCCACGATAAGGGGATCAACTCCGAAGTATGGAAAAGTTGCGCTTCCTGGTATGGTTGGGGTTGCACCTGGAAGTGGGGTGATAATCACACCACCGGTCTCTGTTTGCCAGTATGTGTCGACGATTGGACATTTTTTCTTTCCAATCATCTCGTGGTACCATATCCAAGCCTCAGGATTGATTGGCTCACCGACTGTACCCAGTAGGTTCAACGATGAGAGGTCATGCTTCAGCACGGGTTCGTTACCGAAACGCATCAGAGCACGGATTGCGGTGGGAGCAGTGTAGAACTGGTTTACTTTCCATCTCTCGACTTCAAGCCAGAAGCGGTCGTTGTCCGGATAGGTTGGTACTGACTCGAACATCAGTGTTGTAGCACCAGCTGAGAGAGGCCCGTATACAATATAGGAGTGTCCAGTGATCCAGCCAATGTCAGCAGTGCACCAATACACATCACCCTCGTGCCAATCAAAGATGTGCTTGAAGGTGTGAGTTGTGTAGACCATGTACCCACCAAGAGTGTGAAGAACACCCTTTGGCTTACCAGTTGAACCGGATGTGTAGAGGATGAACAATGGATCTTCTGCATTCATCCACTCAGGGTCGCACTTGTCATCGACCTTTGCATACTCCTCATGATACCAGACATCTCTGCCCTCAGTCCATGGAACATCGATTCCGACTCTCTTGACAACGAGAACCTTCTCGACCATATCAAGACCTTCCACAGCTGTGTCAGCACCCGCTTTCTGGGGGATTGTCTTACCAGCACGGTAGTAGCCGTCTGCTGTGACAAGTAGCTTGCCTTCACAGTCAATGATTCTGTCTTTGACCGAGTCAGCGCTGAAACCACCGAAGACAATGCTGTGAACTGCACCGATTCTGACACAAGCAAGCATGATGATTGCTAGCTCAGGAATCATTGGGAGGTACATAGTGATCCTGTCACCCTTCTTAATACCGAGGTTCTTCAGAACATTGGCCGCTTTGTTTACTTCGCTGAGGAGCTCACTGTATGTGTAAGTCTTTGACTCTTCAACAGGCTCACCTTGCCAGATTAAGGCAATCTGGTCACCCCTGCCTGCCTCGACATGTTTGTCAAGACAGTTGTAGGCCATATTGGTCACACCGTCTTTGAACCAGGTAAATCGGATATCTTCCATGTTTTCCCATTCAAATCCCTTAGTGGGTTCTTTCTTCCAGTAACAAAGTTCCTTAGCTGCTTTGAGCCAGAATCCATCAGGGTTTTCGACTGACTCCTTCCAGATCTTCATTCGCTCTTCCTGGCTTTTTACATAAGCCTTATCGACGAAGCTCTTTGGAGAATCGAAGTGCCTTTCTTCCTGGCTATAAACTGTAATCTTTTTTTCTTCTGACAAGTATGTCACCTAATATCGTCTATTCTATAATCGACGAGCAAAGGCTTGAGTATATGAAGATTGTCAAATGTCATGCGTTTTTCTTACAAGATAACTGATTATCGAAGAAGTTTGTATATGCGAAGTATTCGGGAGAAAAAAAGAGGAAAGAGGCCAAAGAAAAATCCTCGACCTCTGTTTTCGATCATTTTCCACGTGTGTACCTGAGCCCAAGGGTGAGAAGTATTGCTATAATTGCGAGAACTCCTGTGATTAGAAATGCAAGAGAGTAACCTGCAATTATACCAAATGTGCCAGCTACTAGAGCACCTAGAATTCCAGCAATGCCATAGGCAGTGAAGACAACGCCATAGTTCTTACCAACATTTGCTGTGCCAAAGTAGTCAGCAGTTGCTGATGGGAACAAAGCAAAGTTACCTCCAAAGCAGAAGCCGATGACTGATGCTATCAACGTCACTAGTATCCAGGATGTGCCCGTAGGAACAAAGGCAAAGGTGAACATCGCAACAGCCAAGATAAGGAACATGAGTACAAATGTGGAGATTCTACCAATCTTGTCTGATACTCTACCCCAAACGATTCGACCTGCTGCATTGAATATTGACATTACACTTGCAATCAAAGCACCTAGTTCAAGGGTTTCTACAAGGGAATCAATTTCTCCAGCTGCAGATACAACATTTCCAAGTGTCATGAGACCAGCTGTTGCAGCAAAGACGAACATCAACCAGAGCATCCAAAAACTACTAGTACGAATCATCTCTCCAGGCATCATTCCGGTTCCAGTACCATCGGCGGTTGTAGGTGGAGGAGTATAACCTTCAGGGAGCCATCCGCTTGGAGGGTTAACAAGCATCTGTGAACCAATGATTACAAAGATGAAGTAAACCACACCCAGTAGTATGAGCGGAAATCCAATTAAACCTCCAAAGAACCTAATTAGGTATTGTTCAACGAAATTGAATATTAGTGCACCACCACCAAAACCAGCAACAGCAACGCCAGTCATTAGACCTCTCTTATCAGGGAACCATTTCACAAGAGCAGCAATTGGACATACATAGGAAAGTCCAATTCCAGCACCACCAATGATACCATATGTGATGATTAAGTAAACAGTTCCTTCGACCATACCAGAGCTAAATCCTAGTATATCAACAAGTCCTGATAGTGCTACGCCAATACCAAGTAAAACACCACCAACTGTAGAAACTCTCCGTGGGCCAACACGATCTTGCCAGCGTCCTGCAAATATCATGAATAATGCAAACGATGCAAGCCCGGCAGCAAATGGTAGGTTTGACCAAAGTTTATCCCATTCGTAGAGTCCTCCATCGACCACTGTCTTATACAATGCTTTCTGGAAGATGCTCCATGCATAGATGGACCCGAGGCAAAGTTGGACTATAATCGCTCCAAGAACAACCATGTTTCGGTTACCAATTTTCTCTTCAGACATGAAGTAATTCACCTATCAATCTGTCAGGAATTGAGCCGGCTGCGAAAGCAACCCTACTAAAAGCCTTCCGCATTGGACCTATTCGAAATAGGTCACTCGCAAATATCTATATGCAACTTCTTGGCGGAGGGGTTCGTCAACAGGGGCGATCTACAATGAGTAAATCGGACTGGACTGAGAAGTACAAGGGTAAAGTCGTCGATTCATCAAAAGCTATCAAAAAGATAAAGCGAGGAGCCAGGATCTTCTTGGGCACTGGTTGTGGTGTTCCGTATCATCTTGTTCAGGAACTGGCAAAATATGCGGGACAGATGGCTGACAATGAAATTGTACACCTCCTCACACTTGGAGATACACCATCAGCTGATCCAAAGTTCCAGAATCAGTTTCGCCACAACACTTTCTTTGTGAGTTCAAATATCCGTGATGCGGTTTCTGAAGGGAGAGCAGATTATACTCCTATGATGCTCTCAGAGATTCCACAACTTTTCAGACGAAGGATTATGCCCCTTGATGTAGCAATGATCCAAATCAGTCCTCCAGATAGAAATGGGTACAGTTCTCTTGGAATCTCTGTGGATATCACAAAATCTGCAGCGGAGAGTGCGGATCTCGTCATAGCGCAAGTCAATGAAAAGATGCCTGTCACACTTGGTGACTCTTTTGTCGATGTCCGTGATATTGACTATCTAGTCCCCTATAATGAACCATTAAGAGAGTTCCAACCAGCTGAAGTGACTGAAACAATAGACAAGATAGGTCGCTATGTGGCAAGACTGGTAGAGAATGATTCCACTCTTGAACTAGGAATAGGTGCCTTACCTCAGTCTGTATGTAATAACCTGCTTGACAATGGTGTCCAGGATCTTGGTATTCATACTGAGATGTTCAGTGATAGCTTGATTCCACTAATTGAACAGGGGGTCGTAACTAATAAGAAGAAAAGTCTGCATCGTGGTAAGGTTATTGCCAGTTTTGCAATGGGCTCAGAGAAACTCTATAACTACATTGATGACAACCCAATGTTCCAATTCCATGATACAGCATATGTCAATGATCCTTATGTCATTGGGCAGAATGATAAGATGATAGCGATAAACTCAGCTCTTGAGGTAGACCTCACCGGACAAGTTTGTGCGGATTCTATCGGCCCTAAATTCTACAGCGGTATTGGCGGACAGGTTGACTTTATTCGAGGTGCAAAGAGATCACGAGGAGGAAAGGCAATAATCTGTATGCTTTCTACTGCAATGGACGGCACAGTTTCTCGTATAGTACCACGTCTGAGTGAAGGTGCGGGAGTAGTAACCACACGTGGAGATGTGGACGTCATCATCACGGAATACGGTCTAGCTACACTCCATGGGAAGACAATTCGAGAACGCGTGCTTTCACTCATTGCCATTGCACATCCAGATTTCAGAAACGAATTATTGGAAGCCGCAAAGAAGATGCAATACGTCTTCGAAGACCAAGTTCCATTCCTTGTGCAGGGAACATACTTCGCTTCAGAATACGAGATGCAGGAGACCTTCAAGGCTGCGGATGGTCCGATTGAAGTTGAGTTCAGACTGATTAGACCGGATGACGCGGATAGAATCAAAGAGCTCTTCTATGATTTGAGTGAAGAGAGCATCTATTTCCGGTTCCTTACTCCTCTGAGATCACTTCGGAGACAGACATTACAAGATTTCTATAATGTAGACCAATCAAGTGACATCAGTGTTGTTGCGGTTGTGAAGTCTGGAGAAGAAGGAGAAACTGAGAAGATAATTGGAGCTGGAAGATACCTTCTTAACAGGAATACAAACGAGGCTGAATTCGCGCTGCTCGTACAGGATGAGTATCAAGGCAAGGGTATTGGTACGTTTCTCCTCAATCATCTGATGAGGATTGCAAAGAGTAAGGGAGTAGAGGCTTTCATTGCTTTTGTGCACCCTCAGAATCAACCAATGATTCGGTTCATCCATAAAACCGGGAAGGTTGTCGAGAGTAAGCTTTCAATCCAAGATGAAGAGTATCTGTTCAGACTCAAATTATAATTGTTGCACATCCCGCTACACTCAAAGGTCAGTTTACACAGACATTGAAATGAGTGTTTGATATGACAAGTCTTCTTCTCAAAGCTGGAAAACTGATAGTAGGTAATGGTGAAACCCTCGAGGATGTATCGATTCTGATTCAAGGAGAGAAGATATCTGAAGTTGGAAAAGATGTGAAAGCTCCTTCAGATACAGAAATTCTAGATTTCTCAGATCATGTTATAATGCCTGGGCTAATCGATCCCCACGTCCACGTGTGTTTTGATGGGTCTTCTAATCCTGCAGAAATCAGAAAATTCTCTGATGAACTCTTAGCAATACGTGGAGCTCAGCTTGTAGAGAAACTACTTGAGTATGGAGTCACAACAGTAGGTGATGCAGCAGGGAGGGGAAATGTTCCATTTGCTGTAAAGGAGGCAATAGAAAGAGGACTCGTGAATGGTCCACGCTTCCTCCCCTGTGGAAAGATGATTACTATCAGCGGGGGAAGAGACGCCCTGGGTGGTGTCAATGAAGCTGATGGACCCGATAATGTTCGTCGGGCTGTGAGAGAGGAGATTGGTCGTGGTGCACATTATATCAAACTTGCCGCAACTGGTGCAATATCATCTGAGCATACTGAGAGCTTCAATACACAATTTGATTTGGATGAGCTTCAAGCTGCTGCAAACGAAGCGCGAAAAGTCGACTTGATGTCACATGCTCATGCATATGGAGATGAGGGGATCAAAAACACAATCCTGGCTGGTGTCAATGTACTTGTTCATGGACATCCATTGAACAAGGAGAACCTCGAATTGATGAAGAAGCACAACACCATGTATATGCCAACAATAGTCACTTACTATGAGTCACAACTCCATCATGATGATGGCGACCTTCCTGAATACATGATACGCAAGGAGAAGGAGATATTCCCTCTCATTGAGGAAGGCGTCAGAAATGCAGTCAAAGCGGGTATACCACTTGTTGTTGGCACCGATTCTGGAATGCCATACACGCTATATGGCAGGTCAACTGCTGAAGAGATGGAACTAATGGTCAGATTGGGTGGGGCTTCAGAGATGACTGCAATCATTGCCGGAACAAAGAATGCAGCAATTTCTTTGAACATGGACTCAAAAATTGGGACCATTGAGGCTGGAAAGTCTGCAGACCTACTTGTTCTTGCCTCAGGAAAAGATCCACTTGAAGACATTAGAATCCTTCAGGATAAAGAAAACATCTCT
>JBHLRC010000005.1:0-48452 GCA_048882965.1 Candidatus Thorarchaeota archaeon | reverse complement strand
GATTGTTAGAGCACTCCTGATGTCCTCCCAGACTGTCAGGGTCTTGTTAAGAAAAGTCAGTCCCTCAGTGTTGGGTGATGTTGGCGTGGCTTTGTCCCTACACATTTTCCTATGAGAGAATACGCGTGGAAAGAAATAACGATGTATCTCGGATTCTCCGAGCTACTTCGACCACAACACTTGCGTACTAATTCATGCCCACTCTACTTTGTTAAGGTACGGTCTCAATCCGATGGGAATCTTCGTTTGAGTCTTTAATTTTGCCTGAGCAGTCAAGACAACGTCCGAATCAATACCAAATTGGACGAGGTTTTGACACTGGAAGAGTGGTGAGATGTCAAGTGTTTCCAGTTCGTTATTCTCAAGGGTCAGATTTCTTAGTTTCTTACATTTGCTCAAGACTGAGAGGTCTATAGCTGTGAGCTTGTTCTCATAGAGGTGAAAAGCCTTCAATGCCTTGCAATGCACAAGAGCTGCGAGATTGATTGATTTTATTCTGTTAAATGAGAGGTCAAGATGTATGAGACTGGTGCACCCCTCCAAGGGACTGAGGTCAATCTGTTCAATCTCGTTTCCACCCAATGAAAGTTCAAGAAGTGAGTGAAACTCCTGAAGAGGAGTAAGGTCGATGCTCTGGAGCTCATTTCCGGAAAGAGTCAACGCCTCGATGTTTGAGAATTGGTTGAGGACTGAAAGATCAGTTGTACCAATCCGTTTGTCACTGAGATCGATATTTGTGGCATTAGGAGGGAAGCGTTCGACTACTTTTCCACCTTTCTTGGTTTCGCTCCAAATGGTAATATCATCCATTTCTGATTCTTCCGAGGTCATCACATACATTCCTCACTTATAATCTGGTATGGGTGGAGCAGTTTCAGAATCATATTCTGGATACTCATTCAAAAACACCTCTAATTGTATCAGCAAAATTGTTCAGGTGAAGTTATTTGGTGGAAGTTGCTAAGATGATTCACAACATTAGGAGATGGTCTAGTGAGTCTGAATGGTCCACTACGTGACAAGAAGGGATACATCAAGACAATTCTAGAACCAATTGATGTCCGGATTCAGAGTATAAGGAATAGAACAGCTGGTGATGCTATTGCGTACTATGAACTCATTTGGGACACACCAAGCGCAGAACCTCGAACAGGAGAGATCGAGGTTACCCTCATGTCACGATTCGATGATCTATTGTTCAGAATTGTGAGAGACACTCTCAATAGTCAACGGGTTGTGCGAAGAATTACCAGTCGAACTACGAGAGTGTTGTTCAGACACACCGCAAGTCTTGAGGTTTCGGTAGATACCTCAGCAGTGTAAGAATCATTTGACATTAGCTTCATTTTGATTCATACATTGAGTGACAGTAGATAGGATTAGTACTCAAACAAGATTCCGAATCGCTCTCAAGTCCTCTATGAAGAGAAGTCCGAGTATCAGGTCGCCAGTTGCAACCAGTACTACCCAGATAGATGCTTGTCCAAGGAAGAACCACAATGTTGGGATGATAAAGACAGTTATCTTTTCAAAACAGGCCATCAAGATGAGCCCATGGTTCTGTTTCATATCAGTACTGGCAATGTAGAAGCCAATGCCAAAGACGAAGACCAAGCCCATGAAAGAATCAAACCATAGCATGGAGTTTGGAATTTCAAGACCAACGGCAACAAAGTAGTTCATATCTATTCTCGGAAGAGCCAAGAAGACAATTGCAAGTACCCAGTTCCAGATTGCGGCACAAAGGAACACGAGTCGATGATATCGTTCTCTGTCCAATAGTGTTTCACCAACATATGCGGCTCATAATCGGAGATATAACTCCAGCGTCTTATCAGTCTAAAACTATTCAAAAGAAATGACAGGACCCTTTCCTATGTGACTCGAAAAGAGAGATGAAAATAGTAAACACAGGAAGGAATCAATCATCCTTCCTGCTTCAATAATTCATTGTTCTCCGAATTAACGTACCTTCACAAAATAGACAACTACCACTATGGCTACTACTGCAACTCCAACAACAACACCGATGAGAAGAGGATCAAGTGAAATGCCAGGAGTTCCTAAGGAAAGAACAAACTCGGTATATCCGGTGTAATTGTTACCAATGAAGATACTGAATCCAGTGTTTGTCAGGTCCTCAGTAAGAGTGAGGCTTGCTTGCCCAGTGAGGGATTGTCCACCACCTACTGCTATCAGAGAGTCTAGAATATCATCCGACGCGTCAAGGACATAAACACTGTCTTTGCTCCCTAAACGAGGGCTCAGACATTCAGTCCGGGTAGAAAGAGATACACTATCATCTACAGATATTCCTCCAGAATATCCTGTTATTGAAATATCTAGTCTAGGAGTCATCTCGAGCAAATACTCGAATGAAGGAATGAGGTCTTCCCATAGAGAATCTATTTCTGACTCCACCGGGTTGAAGTACCCGTAGATACCTTTCCATTCACGGATGATGTGTGTGCTATTGTTCTCTATAATCACATGGGCTTCCTCTGTGTCCACAGTCGCATTGTGATATATCTCAAATGTGATTGGGACTGTAGTGCCGCGCTCGTAGTACATCCACTCCTTCCAACCACCACTCAGACCTGTTTCAAATCTGCTGTTTGAACCTATGTAACCCAGATAGTCGTTGAACCCGTCAGGGAGAATATCTGCGAAGTCTGATGCAATCGAGTAGTAGAGTGGACCTTCAGGCCAGTTCTCATATTCATCGGTCGGGAAATAAGTTGCATTAATTCCTGTATGAAGGGAATATGCCATCGCAAACCGATGTTTCAATGCAAAGTCACGAAATGCCTGAGTTTCGGGCTCAGAGAATGGTTCTGTTCCACAGTAAATCTGGGTTTCATGAATAAACAAGTCACCGCCACCCACACCCCAAAATTTAGGGTAGTTACGATTGAGGTCAACTAGTCCAACCTCGTCTTCGTTTACTAAACCGTCGCCATCATTGTCGATACCTTCCCAATACTCCCAGTCGTAGCTGTTGATGTCTGGGACTTCTGTGGGATAGTCTTTTTCATAGACGAGGAAGTCAGAAATCCAACCATCACCATCCACATCCTCAACATCATCCTCCGAAACAAGACCATCACCATCATTGTCGTAAGGTCGGAGGTTTTTCCGCAACCAGTGGTTTCCTTCATTGACCACGACCTCAAGAGCGTCTGGATTAAGGGTTGGAATGACGAAGATTTCCTGTGTATCGACATATTCAGTAATAGTGTCATCGACACCATAGTTGTTTAGTAAATGAAGAATGAACCTCAGTGATATCTCTACAGTTACCTGCTCTCGGCCATGGTGTTGTGCGACCACGAGTGTCTTTGCTTTTTGCACTGTGTTCAGCTCATTCGTGATACGAAGACAAGTCAGGTTTCTACCCTGGTAGCTTTGACCAAGGACCTCCACATCAACAAGTTCTGGTACAAGGCTGTTTATGTTCTCTATCTCTTCATCAAGTTCCACAGGGTCATGAAACTGCCCATCATAGATCAGTGAAATTGTTGTCCATGTTCTTTCAACTGATGGTGTTGTCGCCTTCTCAATGACGAGGACACCTTCTACTGGTTGTGAGGCCATAACCTGAACAGGTGCTATGAGTAGTGTTAGGATCAGAGTGAGAAGTAGAATCCTCGATTTTGTAAACGTAATATTGATTCACCTCTGGTTTTATGCTCGCCCAGCTAAACCTCCTAGCAATCTCATGCTCTGGGACCTATTAGTAGACGTTCAGAGTATCCAAAGTCCCTATAATAGCCGTTTAGTTTAACGTAAGGTCTCGCATGAAAGTCCAAGAAACAATGTACATAAGAGAGGGAACACGAGAACAGGCTAGTGAAAGGTCATGAAGAAGACAATCATTGTGTATGAGAGCCTCTATGGTAACACAAAGAAGGTCGCAGAAGCAATCTGTGAGGGCATTAACACGGTTGATGGTGTGAATTGTGTGTTTAAAAGGACCGGCGAGATTCACACTGATGACCTATGTGACTATGATGCGATCTTATTTGGTTGTCCGAATCACAACCAAGATCCTGCACTAAATCTTCTGAAATTTATTGACCGAGTATCCATTGTTCATCTTAAGGCAAAGATCGGAGCTGCTTTTGATACCTATACTGGGGGTAACAAGGATATTGCAGTTACCAAACTAGTAGCGAGAATTCGTGAGAAGCTTCCTGGAATTGACATAGTAAGCACATTATCTGCAAAAGTGACAGGTCGTAAAGGACCACTCGCGGATGGTGAGGAAACAAAAGCATTAGATTTTGGCTTACAGCTCGCGAAAAGATTGACAAATTAAACTATTCCTCTTTCTGGCCAATAATTCATAAGCGATAGTGTGTAAGTTTTAGTAAATTCGCGTTAGAATGGAGATAGAAGTAATGCAATGGAAGAAAGCATTGATTGCAATAATCGTCGGAATAATCGTATGGATGTCGGATATTCTGTTTGGATGGATGTCAGTCAACATAAGTGGAATTTGGACAATTTTCATCGTCATGTTCATTGTTGGCATAATTGCAGGTGACTTCTCAGGAGGTTTCGTCGCAGCCTTTCTGACTGAGCTGTTGAGTGTTCTGTTGCTAGCTCTGTTCCCACAGGTATTGGTCCCAGGAGCCACTATTACAGCAGACAACATCTTTTCTATGATGTGGCTCGTCATGGGGCTATCGCTATCGTATCATTTGAGATTCCCAGATGAACCAGTTCCCTGGTTTGAAGCTATTGTGATCATCGCTATATTAATCGTGCTTGCCCCATTTGTATATGCAATGGCCTTATTATTCGGTCTATTGGGTGGCGGGATTGGTAAGATTATCTATTCAAGAATCTTCAAAGAAGAGAAGGCTCCGGTTCCTGCATACGTACCTTCTCAGGAACCACCACCGTCGCAGCCACCAGCTCCTCAACAAGAGCCAATGGAAGAACAATCAACCCCAGAAGATGAGTCAGAAGAAGAGCAATCTACTCAGGAATTTGATTCATCAGAGTGAATCACAGTATCCAACAGCGGTCATATAGATAATAGTTACAGTTATAACATATTATGTACTATTTATATTAAGAGCCGCCACCGGTTCTGACAATACCAGATATCATTACATGAGCAGATGTCGCGTAATGAACTGGGAAAATTCATGAGATAGAACAATGAAGTCCGAGGCTATTCAAGTGTCAAACACAGAAACAAAAACGCCATGTGGGAAGTGCAGCTGTATAATCATGTACACTTCTGAGTTCTGTGTCTTCTGTGACGCTGCAGAGGAAATCCTGATTGAGGCACTCACGAATTTCGGAGTTTCTCAGACCGTGATCCGCCAGGTTGATGTTGAAACAGGCGATGATTGCGGTTGTGGAACTGATGATGTCACAATGCTGCCAACTATCAAGGTCTGTGACAAGAATATCACAGGTCTGCCTGAAGAGCAGTCCATGCATGATGCTGTCATGCAGGCAATCATGAAAGACTGCTTCTGTGAGTGATTCAGAAATCCAACTGAATTGTTTCCCACTGCACCCTTCCGCTTTCCACAGCTTCTTTGATTTTAGTTTCTGTACGATTCAGTTTTGCATTACCTGTCTTGATATCAGCTAGAATCACGGTGATTGGCTCATCTGATTTGCGATCCTTCACTGCAGTGTAACCATCGAAAATTATGTAGTCAATTGGAGCCCCAAGAAAACGGGCGTCTGAGGGATCATAATTGAAGATTTCCCGGTACAATGGCACCATGTGTTCAGCAATCTTACCCTTTAGAACATAACGACTTCTTTCAGCAGCGTCCTTTCTGATTGATGACTCTTGTTCCGCCCATGTCTGACGAAACTCCTTCTCGATTATTGCAATTCTATGTCTAAGTTGCATCTTCATGATGAGATAGACTATTGCAGCAAGAACTAGACCTATTGCAAGTCCAAATACAGTATCCACGATTGCCATACAATCACTATGAGTTTGTCCAATATATTCTCAGGTAATCGCTGGGGATTACAATTTTTATGGAAATATTCTGTTTTGAAACACTCTTGAGGTCAAGTAACTGGACCCAAAGAATTTTGACATCGGTTCTTTGAAGCAGACCCTTAAGTGCGAGTTTCGCAAGAGGGATGTTAGTGAGTCAGTATGTCCGAAGAAACATTGGACCTCCTAAAGACCCTCTCTGCCACTCCCGGGCCTGTGGGTAGAGAAGCATTGGTACAAGACATTGTAAAAGAACATTTCAAAGACCATTGTGGGAGTTTCACACAAGACAAACTTGGCAATGTTGTTTGTACCTTAGAGGGGGAAATCAAGAAACACTATGCAATTGTTGCGCATGCTGATGAGGTGGGATTCCTTGTAAGTGGCATGGATGAGAATGGTTTCTTACGTGTCAAATGGAACACCCAAGGTCATATGCCAGACCTGCGTCTCCTACCCGGTCAATGGGTTCTGATAATGTCCGAGAAGGGATTAATCCCGGGTGTATTCTGTGTTAAAACAGCTCACCTTGCGGGACCTGAAGGGAAAGGGAGAATCCCCACATATGAAGAGGTCTTTCTGGACATTGGTGCAACAAGTGTTGAAGACATAAGGGAGTTAGGTATCAATATTGGAGACCCTGTAATCTATGCAGCACCTGTAGAGAAGTTGCTGAATCATCATGTTTCTGGGAAATCCATGGATGACCGAGTTGGGCTCACAGTAATGTTACGGGTTTTAGCACACTTCGCGAAGCTCCAAAAGGCAAAACGGCCAACCATCACCTTTGTTTCAACAGTGATGGAGGAGATGGGAGCCAAGGGAGCCGCGGTTGTGGCAAAAAGTCTCGATCTAGATGCCGTGATTGTATTAGATATTGGTCTTGCAGATGACCATCCAGGGACAGAGGCGAATTTTGCGGTGGCGTTAGGAAAGGGTCCAATCATCGTGATTAAGGACAATGCACTTCACTATTCGCACGACCTTATTCGGAGCATCATTAAGACTGCTGAGAGTGAGAAGATTCCTATCCAACGCGCTGTATTCCACTCATACATGACTGATGGTGTTCAGTTCGCCACTCAGGGGCAAATTGTTGCTGTACTAGCCATTCCTTGTCGATACTCGCATTCAAGTTTTGAAACTGTCAGTCTATTGGATATTGACATGACTATTCACTTGTTGATGAAGTGGCTTACTGATTCTTAGTAGAGGAGTTAGTGTAAGGTTCAACGCAGACCTTCATCATATCACGTGAGACTATAACAACCTCTGTTCCAGACTTGATCTCTCCTACATCACAGCGAGCATCCCAGATCTCAGCGCCAACCCGTATCTTCCCTGACGCCTGCGTGATGTCACCAATTGCCCGGCCCCTCATTCCCTCTAGCTCATAGTATGGTCTTGCTTCATCCAGAAGAGAAGGATAGACTAGGTAGTACTTAACCGCTACAAATATCGCTGCGCCAACAATCAGTAGGATTGTTGCGGGTACGAACCAATCAGGTATGAAAGTGTAAATAATCCACATGGCAATTGGGATTAAAACTAGCTCATCCACAGTTATTGCGATGAACTTTACTCTCGGTGAAAAGTCTACCATTTCTTCGATACAACCTTTATTTGTGCTTAATTTTGTCTGACAGGAAAAAAAGGTTTGCAACGAAACAATCCTTTCTCAAGTATTGTTTGGATAGTACCATTGAAAAGGTAGACAGAATGCGCTCACATCAGTGACCGATTCTTGAAGACCGAAACCATACAATTAATGGCAGGAGCAGCCATGCTTTCAGCCTTTACATATGTCCCAATCTTGGCGAGAGAACAGGTAGGAATCTCGGAGATTCTCGTGACAATAATTGTTGGGGGATATGCTTCAGCTTCATTCGTAGCATCCTACATTTTCGGGCGAGCAGGAGATGTGTACGGTCGAAGGATTGTCATAAGACTGGGACTATTACTGAGTGTATTCTCATTTGGACTTCTCCTATTCGCATCCAACTTCATATCTTTGTTCTTAATTCGTGTGATGAATGGGTTTTGTATGGGAATGTACCCAGGCGCTCTTGCGGCGTATGCATATGAATCAAAAATGAAGATGGGGCGTTTTGCTACGTGGGGTGCTGCTGGATGGGGAATTGGAACTCTCTTTGCTGGATATGCAGCTGGATTCAATTTATACTATGCATTTTTGATGTCAACGATCTTTCTGATAATCGCCTTTGGTTCCGCCCTCACACTCTCAGAAGTCCCTAGAGAGAGGATAAAGGTACCCTGGTTTCCTGTTGAAACATTTAGGAGGAATGCATCAGTTTACTTGGCAGTGCTCCTGCGTCACAGTAGTGCAAATGCAATCTGGACTCTGTGGCCTCTGTTCCTGTTCGATCTCGGAGGAACTCCATTCTCAATCGGAATTGTGCAAGCCATCAATGCCATTGCTCAAGTCCTGTTCATGGCCACGGTCACTGACAGGGTAGATAGCAAGAGACTAGTTGCTATCGGATTGATATCATCAACAATCACATTTCTCTGGTTCCCATTTGCACGAAATATCATTGAGATACTTCCATCACAGATTCTACTTGGTTTTGCATGGGCGACACTCTATGTAGGAGCGTTGAAGTATGTGACTGAGAACAACAAGGAACGTTCCACAGCCTCCGGACTTCTCACATCGGTGATGTCGCTCTCAGGAGTATTGGGACCTATTATTGCAGCAACAATTTATACAGTCTGGCCAGGATATACACCCATAATGGTCTATGCTGCAATCATGTCGTTGATAGCATATGGTCTATTCTGGTTGAACGGACGAGTTGGAAGAGGTGAGTCTATCGATGACCCAGTTATTGCTCTTGTCTAGATCTGCGTTTCTTCAGCTCTTCGAGTCTTTGACCGAAATCTACCTCTGAAAGCCTATCAGCCACAAAAGGAGATATGACTACTAGCACAACAGCAAATATCCCAATCACTGTCAAATCAACAAAGAGCGTGCCATAGCTGTTTTCAACAAACATTCTGATTACTGACCTATAGACATTAGACACCGGTAGATATTCATTCACTGCTCCAAAAGAAACTCCGACAAGTTCCAAGGGAGCAATCCCACCAGAAACAATCCAGTAGAAGATTCCTCCTAGGGCTGCAAGTGGCACTAGAAAGACAGAGTTACGAACCACTGTGCCTAAAATTATCCCAATTCCAGAACAGAATATAGAAAGTAGGAGAGTCAGGAGGAGAAACGTGAATATGTTTCCACTAGGCCAAGCATTGAACAAGAGAAATCCTAACAGAAACAGAAGAGGAGTAGCGATATAGCTTACAACAACTCCACTCATCATCTTTCCAAAGTATATGGAATGAGCTGATTCATTGGACAAATTCAATTCTATCATAGTATCCTGTTCAAATTCCTGAGTCATTGCGGACCCAGCTGCATAGATTGCACCGACCATAATTCCATAGAGTGTGATTGTCCATCCCATATATGCAAGTCTTGGAGGCGTATAGGATCGGAGAGTCTCCACTTCGAAGGTTACTGGAGCTTCGTCTGGCAAGAACCTCTGATAGAAAATATCCAATTTTCTGATAACAGGCATTCGAAGATTCTTTGTCAAGTCCTCGTGGATGTTTGCTACCTGTATATGAATGGATGTAGACTCGTTAGCGGCAACTGCATTCTCAAACCCCGAGGGTATCGTGATGACAAGTAGTATGTCGCCAGTCTCAAAGAGCTGTTCTGCTGTTTCTGCATCCATTTGTATAGGGACCAGTCTGGGAGGTATTGGGTCGTATTCACCCAATATCTCAATCAGACCGTCTGTGTAAACTCCTGGATTTTGTTCCTCCACAACAAGTGCTACTTCAAGACCCCTGCCATAGTATACTCCACCCATGAGGAGAGTGAACGCTGAAAAGAATAGTATCGGGAAGAGAAGGATGAGACCAATCTTTTGGGGATTCCGTTTCCACACTCTCATCTCTTTTGTGAAGCTAGCCTTGATAATCCGAAGGGAGAGACTCATGATTGTTCGACCTCCCTCTTCAGTAGGACTACAACAGCCATTGATAACACAAGCCATGTCCCCAATAGAAACAAAATACTTGGCCAGAGTCCCAGTAGTGTGTCTGAGAAGAAGACTCGAGTCCAAAGGAGGATCGAGTGAGTTATTGGAATAAGTAGCACGACAGATCTGAATGCAATGGGAGCAAGGCCAATTGGTGCAAGACCACCTCCGGCGAGAAACCCAACGACAGTGAAGAGAACCGATGCGAGAAGAGCCTGTTCTCTTTTACGAGCCTTCATACCAATGAGCTCACCAAGGGGAACTAGAGCAAGGACTGTCAAGAAAAGAATAGCAGCAAGTACGAGGATGTTTCCTACGGGAACAACATTCATGCTCAGAACTATTACGGGCACAGTAAACAGGAGTACTGAAACAGACCGCGGTATCGCCGCGATGGTTCGTCCAATTATCAGTGCAACCCTAGAGGTTGGTGAGTTCAGAGAGTCTTGAATTGCTTTGGTCTCAAATTCAGTTGCGGTCAGCATTGCTTGACTTGCCAAAGAACAAGCAATCAGAGAAAGTAGTATTCCTACAGCGGCCATATACGCCATATTGGAGGGAGTGATGGCAAGACTCAATGATTCATCCAAAGCAACTCTAGCATTAGACTGATTGAACTGAGGACTCACAGCCCCTTGATTGTAAAGAAGTACTGCAGCTTCTATACGATGTACGTAGTTCTTTACGATATCGTCGTTGGCATTGTTGATGAAAATAGTCAGGATGCCCTGATTCCCCGATGAAATATTTGCTCCAAAACCAGTGGGTATCACTATGTATGAGATGAGATTTGTATTCTGGAATAGATTGGCTGCTGTTTCTAAATCATATCGTTCTATGTCAAACCAAGTATGATTTGTTGTGGAGACCATATTCTCAATAATTCCAGCCATATTGTCAGCTTCTGGTGAAACATCCTGAACTACAAGACCACAGGCAAATGATTCTCCTCCTCCGACACTTGTCCACATGATTGAGTAGACAATAAGAAATGCGAAGGGAATGATAATGCTTGGTGCAATGAACCTTGGATCCCTTTTGGCTTGTTTGAGGTCCTTTTTCACAATGGCAAGAATCTGTTTCAGCATTTCAATCCCTCAATGTAGAGCCTGTGATAGCCAAGAACACATCGCCAAGGGAGGGCTCCCTCATAGATGCCTGTTTCACATTGAGTCCTGCGTCACTTAACCGACCGATTACAAGTGGGAGATCTGAATGTCCTGCTTGACTTCGAATCCATGCAGTTCTAGGCCCTCCATTAAGTGGGTCAGATACCTTCTCCACGGTGAGTTTCACCCTCTCAGTTAACCATTCTGCTCCCAGACTAGTTTCCATACCCTCAATCAAGACCTCAATTAGATATTCTCCAACATGTTTACGCTTCAATTCACTGGGAGTTCCAGAAGCTACAAGTGACCCATTGTCAATGACAATTACCCTATCAGCCAGTGCCTCTGCCTCATCCATATAGTTTGTACAAAAGATGACCGTACGACCCTCATCCTTCATCTTACGGACTTGATTCCAAATCAGATTCCGACTCTGGACATCCACTCCCAGAGACATTTCATCTAAAATCAGAAGCTCTGAATCATGAAGAATTGACCGCACAAGTGCAAGTCGACGTTTCATCCCGCCAGAGTAGGTCTTGACAAGATCATCCTTCCGATGAGTGAGTCCAGCCAGCTCAAGCATCTTTGAAATACGATTCTTCACCTCTTGCTTTGGAACTCCATATAGTTCTGCATGATACTCCAATGCTTCGTATGCAGTCAAGTCTTGATAAAGAGCAGTTTCTTGGGGCATGAAACCAATGAGCTTGCGTATCGCATCTAGATTGTCTGACACTTCGTGATTGGAAACCTTCACACTACCAGAAGTGGGTTTCAATATTCCGGTGATTAGCTTCACGGTAGTGGACTTTCCCGCTCCATTAGGACCCAAGAGACCTATGATCTCTCCTTTCTCTACTGTGAAGGAGAGTTCATTCAAGGCTTTGTGACCACCTTTGTAGATATGCGTGAGATTTGTAACTTCAACCATCGAGGTCAGTTGAATCACCCATGTTTCAGTATGACATCATAACATATGGGTCTGTTGTCACCATTATAGTAACAAGACATACTTCTTTATGACGGTGTGAGGACTAATGACTATCATGCAACTAGAGTTCTTGAGCCGCCAGGATGTCCGTGAAGTTTTGTTTGAGTTAATGTGGGGAGATCGATTCGAAAAAGACCTGATGGCCAAGACAGCCTCAGAGTCAGAATTTAATGAGATAAGGGACAGACTTGTCGAAGGAGAGATTGTATATCAGTTCCGCGGGGAAAATAATACTCCATATCTATCCTTGACCGATAAAGGCGTCGCAATCATTGACAGAATCTATCAGATTGAACGGATTCTTGAAGGAGAAGACATTGAAACAGACTAGAGTGATGCTGTCATCCCAAAAGTGACAACAAACTCAATAAATTATAATACTTATTTCAAAACAGGGTTTGAAATGAGTCAAGATACAATAGTAGGAGACCTCACTAGCCTAGGTCTCACAAAAAACGAGGCTAAGGCCTATCACTCTCTTGTCAGACTCGGAAGGTCAACGGCCCGATTAATTGCTGAAGACTCAGGAATTCCACGAAGCAAGGTCTATGAAACCCTCAACCTTCTTGAAAAACGTGGCATCATCAGGAAAATGACTGGAAGCGACCCAACTCTGTTCGATCCAGCCCCTGTGGAAGCAGCTCTTGATCATCTTGAGGAGAAAGTCAAGAGCTCTGCTACTAGTGCTAGGAAGAAGTTGAAGGGCCTTGAGTCTCTAAGGGGGACCGAGGCTAAGGAGTTTGCTTGGGCCGTTCAAGGAGTGGAGCAGGTAATCATGGGTCTCCGAACCGCAATAGAGAATGCTCAAGAGTATATTCTCATAGCATCCGCATCGCCTGGTCTATTGGGACATCTAAGGGGAGCGTTCAGTGCAGCAAAGAGCCGCAATGTGAAAATCGAGCTATTCACTACTACTCCAGGGTCACACGAGGTACCGGGACTTGAGCATTATCTGAAAGTGTCCATTGCAATGCCAAGTACAGACCTACTCAAGGAGAGCTTCAAAGAGGTCTTTCAATCACCGCGACTCTCTCCTGATGAATGGGAGCCTACGCGTATGCTGATAGTCAACGTTGATGGAGGAGAAAGCATAGGTGTGTTCCTTCCTGGTGATGACAAATCGCAACCTTGGGCATTACATATACGAAGTCGTCTTGTAGTGATGATCCAGTGGCAGGTTGTGAAGACGGTTCTATCTGGTGTTGAGGCGATGATTCAAAACGAGATGTAATAGGTCAACATATCCTACAACATAACAAAATTCGCTCCGATTCATTCTTTAACCTGTCCGGATGATTGAGAGTCGGAGCATGAAACATAATGAACGAATCTCATCTTGCAGCACTCAGATGTCCAAAATGTGGAAAGAAACTCTGCCTCAATGGAAAACTATCGGATGATGAAAATGGAGAGATAGTCTGTGAGAAAGGACACATATGGTCTGTGACCAATGGTATTCCATCCTTGGTCCATCCACCCATATCAGATGCGGATGCAAAATGGATCTCTGAATACGATGAGATGGCCGAGAATTATGACGAGCTAGTGAAACAGTATGATGACTGGCTTGGAATCGATATGATGAAGGAACGTGAGAACTTTCATCTCTTTATCCCCATTGAAGGGTCTGTTCGGCTAATCGATGTCAGTATAGGGACTGGTGCCAACTTCATAGCGCTGTATAACCAGTACAAGGACCAGATTGGGAGATTCAATCTTCATGGGATGGATCTTTCTACAGGGATGTTGAAGGTTTCCAGGGCAAAATTCGCCAAGAGCAAACTTTCAGTCAATTTGATCCATGGCAATGTCTTTAACATTCCATATCAGAAAAATCTCTTCGACATAGTTATCCATTCGGGAGGGATTAACACCTTTTCAGACATTCCTGAGGCACTCAGTGAGATGTTGAGGATTGCGAAACCAGGTGGCCTCATCATCGTTGTGGACGAGGGTTTGTCTCCTGCCAAGAGAAAGACCGAAGAGGGAAAAGCGATTATGAAGGCAAACACACTCTTCGCCGCCAAACCACCCTTAGAACACATTCCCGAAAAGGCAAAGGATGTTGAAGTCACCTATGTGATGAATGATACCTTCTATCAAATTGTCTTCAGGAAATAACTGCGAGTTTGGTGTCAATTCACCAAGGGAACATTTCGACTATATCGTCGTAAAAAGAGTAGAGGTGCTCACGTGGCTTCCCACAAGAGCACTTCTTCAACTGTAACATCAAATTGCTTAGTAGCGCTCTTTGGACTGCTCTTGCCCTTACGGTCAGAGTCAATGGTTCTACTATGATAGTACATTGCAATCTACCTGTACTTGTAAGCGTGGATAATAGCATCCGTAGAGATCTGCTTCTTAAGCTCGAACTTTCTCTTGCTTGTCTTTGCTAGAGCCATATTATTACCTCCGGTACATGTATGCAAACCCGATAGCTTCGGTCTTGTGGATCTTTGCTATCTTGTATTCCAGTTGCTCACGTTTGTTATCAGTGATCTTCATGCGATACATTGTTTATCACTACACATACACACACCAAATTTACATATAAGGTTTGCTCTCCAAACCATTGAGTAGATTAATGTTGCTCAGTTACACTATTTATATATGAAAAGACCGAAAAATTAGATGACACAAACTATTAATCTAAGAATGGTTCGCCACCACCATCAAATTTATATAATTAGTTTGTTCTAAATAACATAGATTTGGAGCGTTTTAACACGCTCCTAGTGGGTTTTAAAATCCAAACCCCACGATAAAAATTCAGAACGAACGATTCCCAGGCTATCCGAGTCGCTGGACGAATCGACGGATCGAAAGCATTGGTGAATAAAGACATGGGCGACGACTATGAGACAACGGAAATCACGGACAGCCTAAAAGGAATTGATGTAGAGCCAGAAGGCAAGAAACCGCAGAAAGAGATTGTTTTTATAACAAACGAAGAAACAGCGGAAGTTCTAGACGATATCGTTCGGTATAACATTTTGCAGACACTTCGTAAGGGTATTGAAGACACACTCACAACTGAAACTGTGGACGAGGAAACAGGAGATAGGATCATCCGTCAAAAGGTTGTGCGACGAGATATACTGTCTGTCATGGAGATAGTTGAACTTTCACCCAAGTGCTGTGCAGAGGCTGAAACAATCTCCAAGAATCAGGTCTACCATCACTTGCCCAAGCTGATGGAGCACGGATATGTCATCAAATATGGCACCATTAAGAAAGGAAAACGAAGTACAGACTATTATCGTAGGACCGCCAAGGGATTCTTGCTGACCACAGGAGCTTGGGGCACTGAAGAAAAGCGAATACGGGAGAAGTTAGATGGCTTCTTAGACAAGATGCTTGAAACCTTCAATATCAAGGTCACAAAAGAGAAGCGTGAAGAACTGCTTGAATTGAGCGTCAAAAGAGCCCAGATGCAACACAAGTGGAGAACCAAGATTGCAGAAATGGTCAATCTAGACATTGCTAGCAAAGAGACCCTCTCGATGTACGAGATGATGCTGGACTACTATTCAGTTGGTTCAGAAGAATACATGGATGCAATCCACAAAATCAGAGAGATACTATTTCCTGATGAATAGTGACCCAACAAGAGTATAAGCCAGGTTCAAAGAGTTCAGACATGTCCACGTAGTTGTATGACTGTCTTCCGGACATCAATGATTGATAGTTCTGGGACAGCGCTGGGCGCTGCAAAGGCAATAGCCCAACTGCTCTCATCTATCAGTACAAGAATGAGATGTCCTTTATTATCATCCGCAGTTGCAATATACGAATCGTCGGAGGATGCGACTCGTTTGTATGTCACCCCTCCTGTAGTTACTTCTGATTCATCCTTATCAGCGGCCTTCAGGATGTCCTCAATGTCGTCAACAAGATCCCAGTTATCAGTCTGCCAGATGACTGCATTATCCTTAGCCACTGCGAATGCATGAATCTTTGGATTGTTTGCAAAGAGAAGATTCCATTCATGTCCTATTAGTAGTGTCAAAATTAGACCACCATGTCTAGATTGATGTAGAAGGGAAGAACTTTGAAGTTTTCCCCTCGTACTATCGAATTCAGAAAATACTAGATTTTACCTCTGAGCGTCTTTGCAGCTCGATCTACGTCCACATAAACGCCATCTGGTTGAGCCTGAGCATCAGCCCATGCCACAACCCATCTATCGCTGGCAGCATCAATCTTTGTGAGAATCAAAATCCCATTGCCCTGAACATTTCGGGCAACGAGGCTCTCTGGTGTAGAGCGCATTGTTGAATACTTCACTTGATTCTGAATAACACTGGCCGCTCGAGACTTCACCGCAGACATCAAGTTAGCTGCATCAGCAGTCAAGTCCCAATTATTGCTCTGCCAAAGGACTTGTCCAGACTCGGATATCACGCCAAATGCTTGGACCATATTTCCTGAACTGTTGTATGCTTGAGTATATGCATCCATTATAGGATCGCTCATCGTAATTCACCCCGTACAATCACGGTCTATGGAAACTCGGAGTAGCCTCTCCAAATAAACAAATCCTTGATGGCCTTTTTACAAATTCAAACAGACTCATATGGAGAGGCACCATCAGAAAGTTATGACCAAAGCAATTTGGGATACAGCTAGAGGAACTTTGGTTCGTATCATAGTACGTCCCAATTCTAAAGAGAGAGAATTTATTGCTGAAATTGGTCCAGACTCTATAATCATAAACTTGAGAAGTCCCGCTAGAGAAGGGAAAGCAAATTCCGAGTTGTTGAAGGGGTTATCGAAAATTCTCAAGATTTCTTCTGCAGATATTGGACTAGTAGCTGGACAGAAATCAAAGGATAAGACTGTTTTAATCGTAGGTATCAGTACTGAAGAGGTCGAAGAAAGGCTCTCCAAGGTGACATAGGCAGTTAAATAGTGGCTTTGAAGGAGTTTTTCTCTAAATAGATAGATTCTGGGAATATCGTCTGTTCGGAGAAAACACCTGTGATGAAACTAGACCGAGTCACTTTCCTTGGTGCCACATACCTAGTAGGTCTCTTTCTAGTCGGTCTGGCGATGATCACAGGTCGATTTGTACACCTGGATGTTATCATCACCCTTGTGGTTGAGATAACCCTCCTCTACATCTCAGTATTTAGACCGCCCCTCAAGACAAGGCAGATTGGCATAATGGTCCTTCTTGCAGTTGTGTACTATCCACTAAGTGTGATTATAGGGATTTTTTCAGACATGGTAATAGTGGCGGTGGGAGGTGTGGCAATCTATGTAGCCATGACAGTTCGTGTTGGGCATCACCCAACCAAAGCATTACTTGCTGGACTTTTTTCGGCAGGTCTATTCTTCACGATCTATCTCATGATTCAAGGATTTGGCTTGCGTCCAGACATTGTGATGTCACTGACCATACACACCGTTTTGCTCTATATGTCACTCATGAAACGTCCACCTGATAAGAAAGAACTGGCTGCAATCAGTGCATTGATCGTAATTTGTTTCGCTCTGAGTGTTTTGTTCGCATTCTTCTCACTGATTGTCATTTGGACTCTTGGAAGCCTTACCTTTTATGGTCTTGTTCGAGTGGAACCCAAATTTCCTCTCACAAAGAGAGCAATGGGAACAGGTCTTATTGTGGGGGTAGTAATGACATTCATGGGTATTTACCTTGCCCTAAAGATTGGTATTGTGTTCCTAGTAGGTGCTGAGATGCTGGGCGCCATATTTCTAGGGATAAAAGGAAAATATACGCGTGAAGAAAATGCTGTAGCAGTGACCATTGCAAACACATCATCTATGGTGGCAATAGGTGTCTTACTAACATATCCAGCAATAGCTATATTCGACCCATCTAACCCACTCTTCAACACTAGCCATGCCGCCTATGACCCAGTAACGACCCTCGTCTTCATCATGTTTACTACTGGTATCAGCGCAATCTTTGGAATTATTGTACTTGCCCCATTTAGAAGAAGATTCGAGAACGAACCTTGGCCTCGAGTCCAACCTCAGGCGGAGTGTATAAACTCAATTGGCAGTGATTCTGAAGCCAGGAAAGCAGTAGGTATAGGACTTGGTGCATCAGGGGCGTGGGTAGGGGGGACCAAGATAGTAGAAACCATTGCAGGTAGGTCAATGAGCACAGTGCCTAATGCATTGGCTCCTGTGATTCCTGCAGTGACAGCAATTCCAGATTGGATTGGGATAAGTAACTCGCCCATGATTGCAGGGATTGGTTTCTTCGTAGGTTGGAAACGGTCACTTGTAATGGTACTGGGGAGTGTAATTTCAATTGCCATCTGGATAGTGATAGAAGGTGCAAATGGGTCAATACTATATACGACGCACCTAAAGCGACCTGAGATTTTGTACTTAGTACTTGGGGTTTTTATCACTGTGATTTTGGCTGATGTTGTTGGAACTAAGGAGGAGAAGAACCTAACACCAAAGGAAATTCAGGAAAAGTTCACTCACTCAGATAGTGATGAAATCATTGTAGAAACACCTCATAAAACAGAGGAACTAACAAAACTAGTGCGAGTCAGTGGAGAGCTATTCTCCATTGAAACCATAAAAGAGGACTTTCGTCAAATCATAGAAAATCCGAGGGAGTTTTTGCGGACTAGAAGAGGGCAGATACCATTATGGATATCCTTCGTTTCTATGGGCCTTTTCATAATAGTGGGATTGATTGTATTTTGGTTTGTCAAACCATTCATGGAAACTCCAGGGACACCACTTGAGATCCACTGGTTACTCATCATCTTCGGAACTCCGCTATCATTAGTGTCTGCATATTTCACTGCCCGAGCAATAAGTGAAACAGGCATGCTCGCTGGATATATTTCTGACATCATCGCGGTTCCCGCAATTCTCTTTTTCAGAGTAACATTCGGAGCCATTACCACCTTCATGGGAATGCTTGGTGCCATTCAAGATGCTGCAATCGCATTGCTTGTTCATCTAAAGCTTGGAAGATTGACAGGGGTACGCGGGAGAGACATCTTGAAGGCGGTTTTTATTGGATCCGTGCTTGGTACTACTGTTGGTTCAGTGATAACATTTGAAATATTCAGTAGCTATGGATTTGGAACGGTAGACTTCCCAAGCCCAGCAGCGCAACTTTTTGGTTTTCTAGTACTTAGTCTTCAAGGAATAGGTGACTTACAATTACCGGGACTCAGCGCGTTGGAAAACTTACCTCCTGCCATCGCTTTTTCATACCTGATAGCATGGGGAGGAGCCGGATTTCTTGCAGGACGTGAATTGAACAAGCGAGGGCTCAGTCCGATCAGTCTGGTTGTGGGAGTACTCATTCCACCAGCCACTTCAGTCACCATTCTAATTGGAGGATATATAAGCTACAGAACAAAACAGATACGGGAACCAATTCCATTTACTGACCATTTGCCTCAGCAAGTTGAGGTTTTTAATACAGATTACAGTAGAACAAGTAGAATACTTAGTGGCGTTGTTGCAGGAGAGGCTGTAGTGACTGTGGTCTGGGTTTTACTTAGTGTGTTAGGTATAATCTAGTCAATCTTCTCAATATATTCAGCAAGTAGGTGAAGGAATCTGGGAAAATCATTCCTATCAAGAGTCACCCCAGATGTTATTCCATCTAGGTCATCATGTGTGAGAACTACAGTCTTTGACATTGGGAGGTTCCACTGAAAGCTCTAACGTTTGAATGCATCATCAAGAGCTTTGTCCCATTCATCAACCTCACCCTCATCACCTTTTCGCTCCCTCCTAGCTTTGGCACGAGCTCTACGAGCCTTCTCAGCTTCCTTCTTCTTTAGAGCCAGCTCCTTCTTCCTCCTCTTGGCCTCCTCTTTCTCCTCCTTAGTGAGCTTTTCCTTCTCTACAACTTCGCGTCGCGAGAACCAACTGATGATGGCAGCAGCCATTGGGAACACTCCTACTACTGGAACCAAAAACAACACAACGATCTCAGGCTGAATCAACTCAACGCTGTTTTGAATCCCTATTGGGAGATTGAGAACCATCTGAATGAAATTGGGATTCATCAACATGAATGAAACAGCAACTACGGTGAGGAAGCGTATTGCCGACCCGGTGATTGTCGACCCGATCACATATGATGAAGAGGGTGCTGCAGCCTTTGCAGTCAGTTCATCACGTGCTCTTGAATCGCTTTGAAGCAGTTCATCAACGTAAATCTGTAGACGACGAACATCAGATATGGCATCCAAACTCTCAAGCGCGGACTGACCACCCATTACCTTTCGTTCCATTGCTTCTCGAAGGAATGAAAATGCTGTTGCCCCCGTCGACCGGCTCATTCCGGTCGTACTTACTTTCTCACCTCGTTCAATTGCATCCTGTTTTCGGGTAGCTTGACGGAGTGCTAGGAGTTGTTTTTTGAGAGTTTCTTCTCTTTCCTCGACCGGTTTTCCTACTGAGGCGCTATAGATCATCTGGTAGCTCACCTCGAGGTATGCAAATGATACGAGTGCGAGAATCTGAGCTTGGGTCCAGAAGAATTCTATGAAATCAGCTGGGAAAGGAGTGATATCCGGCACAATGAGGGTTCGGAAGGCTGCAAGGATAATTATTGCTTGTATTGAGAGAAAAGCCCCACCAACAAATTTGTGGTTCATATTGGCTAGAGATTGCAGGAACAGCGCAATTCCCACTCCAGCACAGAGGAAGTAGAGGAATAGGAAAGTGTTATTCCAGAGTGCTTGCAGGACATTGCCGAGATTCATCTGGAATGATGCCCAAACCTCTTGGACATTTGTTAAGGGATCGGTCAAACCGTATGGTTGCATATACCATGTCCTGAGTACGAGTGTATTGTAGAGGCCCACTATTACATTCTCAGGTATGACACCACCTGTGAATGCACTAGCAAGACCACTCACCATAGTTGTGGCGATGAAGAACACTATCAAAGAGAGTAGTCTGAAGACAGTCACAACGAATTCGTAAGGAGCGTTCCAGTGCCAGATGTCGTTGGGATTAAGAATGAAATATACCAGATACGCCATGTACGCAAAGGTGGCAAAGGACGCGATCCGGAGAATCCAAGTGACACCCTTCAAAACATCGCCACCCCCCGTTGCTTTGCCTGTTCGTAGCTATTCATTATTGTGGGCAAGAAGTCCTCAGGCCCCACATTAATCACATTGATTCCGAAGCGTGACAGGGCTCTTGCAATCTTGTTTCTTCGTTCCCAGAGCTCCTCGGATACAGCTTCAGAAAGAACCTTCTCGACCGGTCCAAACTGACCGACAGGTGCCTCAAACCATGGACCAAATGGACTGATTATCAATGACTTGTGACCATTTGCTACTAAGGTCTTCATAGCATTGAGCAGAGGTGCAGGGCTCCGTTCTAAGTCGGTCAACCATATAATGAGTGAGCGTTTCTTGGTCTGATTCACAACATGAGAAATGGCAGTTTCGTAATCACTCCATCCTTGAGGCTCAGCCATGGCTAGGACTTCGAGGACATCGTACATATGAGTAGGTCGTGTTCCAGGAGGAACATAACCATGGACAATGTCACTAAAGACACATGTCCCGACCAAGTCTTTCCGTTCAAGACCCATGTAAGTAAGAAGGACTGCAGCACGAATTGCATATTCTAGCTTGGTGTTTTCAGGGTAACCATTACCCATGCTGCCACTTGTATCAACCATACATATAATCTGAACATTCTTCTCTTGTTCCCATTGTTTGATGACCATGTCCCCACGCTTGGCACTCGTTTTCCAGTCAATGAGGCGAAACTCATCTCCTGGAACATACTCTCTGAAACCAGCAAAGTCGGTACCCATACCCACCGTCTTTGTACGATGAGCACCAAACATGAGACCGAGCTGTCTCTGTTTTGCAAATGACTCCAATCGGCGAACGTCTTTCCAAGTGGGATAAACAAGAACCTCAGTCTGTTCTTTCAAGACTCTCTTGTAATAGTGAAGACCAAGTCGATCCCGCATGATGACCTCAGTGGGGCCAAGGTAATAACGACCCCGCATTCTTGCTTGAAGTATGTAGGAGAATGTCATGCTACTGCCAGGCTCAATCCTAGATGCCATGAAGTTCTCACCAATTGCAAGAATCCATGTTTCAGGATACTGGTCATGTACCTCGATGAAATCAAAATGACGTCTGGATACATTTCGAATTGTGACTCTCACTCGAAGGAAATCACCCGAGAACAATTTCACTTTGTCAATCTGACGATCTACTTCAATACCTGCTAGATTAGCTGTCAACGCAAAGAGAGGCAATGTGACTACTAATCCAATCACACAATAGACACCCAGGAGGACGAGGTAGAAGTTGATGAAAGAGAATCCACTAGTTAGTAGTAGGACTCCTGCAAACACCACCAAGAAGCCTCTTTGCGTTATCAATGTGTATCTTCCTCATCTAGCTTATGGCATTACTTCGGACAGTCAACCTCACCAAGTATCTTAGTTACTACCCGACTCACTGTTAATCCTTCAAGCTCCGCCTCAGGTTTGAGGATGAGTCTATGGTTCATAGTCTGAACTGAGAGTCGACGAATGTCCTCAGGGACTACATAGTCTCTTCCCAACATTGCCGCACGAGCCTTTGAGGCATTCATCAATACCAAAGATGCTCTCGGGGATCCTCCAAGCAGGATTTGTGGGTCGTTTCGAGTACGAACCACGATATCGCGGATGTAGTTGATAATATCTTCTTCAAGAAATACAGTCCTACAGGTGTTTTGCATCCTGACCATTGAAGCAGGATCAGCCAATACATTCAGGTCGGATGCTTCTCCAAGATGTTTCCTGCGAATGACCTCTGCCTCATCTGAATCCGTAGGATAATCCAGTATAAGCCGGAACATGAACCTGTCAAGTTGGGCTTCTGGAAGAGGATACGTACCCTCTTGCTCTACCGGATTCTGAGTTGCAATAATCAGAAATGGTCTAGGGAGTTTACGGGTCACACCTTCGATTGAAACCTGTCGCTCTTCCATCACCTCAAGCAAGGCGCTCTGAGACTTGGGGGGGCATCGGTTAATCTCATCGGCTAATACAAGGTTCGAAAATACTGGACCCTTCCGGAACCAGAACTCGCCTGTTCGTTGATTGAACACATTGCTTCCAAGCAGATCGGCTGGAAGTGTGTCTACAGTCAGCTGAATTCTCTTGAAAGCACAGCCGAGAATAGATGCGAATGTTCGAGCCATGTAGGTTTTAGCGATGCCAGGTACTCCTTCAAGTACCACATGACCGTCTGAAAGGAAAGCAATGAGTACATCACGTAGGATGTCCTCTTTTCCGACGATTATGCGACTGCATTCTCGAATAATCTCACTCGTGGTCTTGTGAACTTCATCAATTGACATAGTCGCTGATGTGTCCATTTCCACAGTGTCGTTCGTTTCTTCTGTTGTCAATTTATTCTACCTCTTTTTTGTGTCTATCATGTATGATTGGATGTTACGCATGAAGAAGAAGAGCTCCATCATCTCACTCTCCTTTATCTTGATATCAGGATTGGTTGAAATCTCCTCAATCCGAGCTATGGTTCTGAAGAATTCGCTCTCCTTCAATTTCCGGTCTTTATAGTGCATGGTTTCCCAAACTTTCTTGGGGTCATATTCGCTCCATTGCTGCGTTTTTCGTAAACCACGCCGTAACCGACGATATAGCATTTTTACTACTCTTTGATAGTTACCTTCTGTTCGATAATACGCCATTCTTTCACTGAAATATGTCTGACCTCTTCGCAAGAAGACATCTGACACACTTTTCACTTCAGGTTTCTTTATGTCAGGAAGATACTTTTTGATTCCAACTGTCGTGACAATTGGATAAAGTGCTGATAAAATAGGCAAGGATGAGAGCCAGAGAACTCTACCTAGATAGAGACCAAAGAAGAACTCACTTTTGTACCATGGAATTTCTAGAAGTTCTTCGCAAAATAGGACTGGTCGGGAAGTATCTCCATGAGTCAACCAATCAATGACATTCTGTCCAAACTGTCTGTTTCCAGAAAAACGACCCCACATATCATTATTGAATAGACTGGGGTCACTTACAGCAACCAATCGTCCGCCATTGGGGTTGTCTGCTGTTGAGAGATCAATTGCGCCTACCACTGGGAGACTACCATTCCATTCATTCGGATCGGGGCTGGGTTGCGGGTCGGTTATGTTTGTTTCACACCAAGTCCTCGTTGTTGTCCAAGCAATCCCACTTCTTCCCAGAAGACATAATGGATTGATTGCTGATGCCCAGTTGAGATGAAGTTCTGATACTCCTGCTGTCAATGCCCCTCCGTCAAGGCCAGCTCTAAAATCTCGTATGATGGGGAGTCGCGGGTCCTTAGATGTGTCATAAGAGTCTAAATCGAAAACGACACCGTCCAAGAATGTCAAGAGACCCTTGGTTGTATTATCACCAATAATTGAGTTCATGAGGAAATTCAGCAGCTGGAGTGAGGCGTTAGCAGACCCAAAGTCATCAGCTATGAGCACACCTCCCCCGGCCATCAAATGCGTAAACACGACCAAGGCAGCATCAAGGGTGAAGTCACGGACGGGGCCCATGATGACAATCACAGATGAGCCATTGTACCTTGAAGAAACGCTCATACTGGCTTGAATGGACATCACATCTCGACCATTACTCTGGATATCGTTTGCAAACTGGCTGAGACCTGAATAGCTATCGTTGTAGATGGAGAAGTCATAGTTGTATGTAGTCTCTGCTCCAATTAAGGTGCTTGTAGCTAGAATACCAACTGGGACCCATGCCAAGATGAATAAGGTCACTTGCAGGATCTCTTTCCAGCCCATCTTTACCTCTCCGTTTTCTCACTCCACCGGTGCAGCTGAATCGATTCTGGGATAGAGGTCTGTAAAGATTCGAACAGCCTCTTCATACCTCTCACGGGTCATTTCATGATGTGAGAATCGAGCCTCTTCATATGTCTGTACGAATTGTTCTACAGTCGCACTATCGAGGGGTATTGCTTGTAAGACCCGGTCCAAATACTCGCGTGCGGTTTCAGCGTGAGTTCTCTCGGACCCCATCTTTGTGCCGCACATCTGCTCGAAAGTCCGATATGCCAACGTTATCGACGCACCGTACTTTCCAGAATCAGCGAGTTTCTTGATGTTTCTCAGTTTGGTCGGGATATCAATACCTCGCGAAATAACAGGACTGCGGAACATTCCTCTCACGATATACAGATACGCTAAAACAGCGACGACTGCACCTATGAGTAAGATACCTGCTATGAGTAAATCTGTTCCTTGCAATGGATTACCACCTGTTGTTTGTATGTTGATTGTAAAAATGCCGGATACAATATTATCAACTTCAGTAGATATGAGTGTGATTCTGAAGTTTATTACTGAACCATCTGGGAGAGCGGCTTGGTTGTGTTGGAACCGCCCGTCCTCTTGTATGAAATATGGATAAACGTCTGTTTGATTATAATTCAGCCGGACGTCACGAAACATAATTGGATTGCCCTCAGGATCGCGGAGGGAACACTCCAGGATGAATGATTGACCTGGGTCCACTCTGTTGGGTGTTGCTGAGAACACTATATCAGTGAAGACATGGATTGAATCAGCTGAAGTAGCTGTACTGGGATTGACAAATGATATACCACCAAACTCACATGTGATGTTATAGAGACCGCTACCCTCGCTCCATGAAAGTGGGACAGTGAATTGGAATCTCATTCCTGAGGCGTCTGTAAGCTGTACATCAGTAAGATAGGTCGTACCAAGATATAGTGAAACCCATTGACCATCAAGTGAGCCACCATCATCAGCCGTGAGAGCAACATCAACATTGAAACTCTCGCCAGGCATTTTTGATTCCAAATTAGTCGTCACAGCAAGACGTGAGTCAACAAAGACCCTTATTGTCCATGTTACAGGACCATTCCGGAGTTCATGATATGTGGATGTGACAGTCACGCTGACGATGTATGAACCACGTGGTTGGTTTGTTGGGACTTGTAAGGATATGGAATAACTACCATCAGACGCCGTGACATCTGTTGCGCCTGTAAACCCACCATCAACAAGAGCTTCTACAGTCACACCATCAGCTGCGAACCCACCATCGTTGAAGACGTCTCCATTAATAATCAGAGTTGATCCACGAGTGACTATATTTGGATTAGGTTCTGGGTCCATATCAACATCTACACGCTCCATCACAGTCACATCATTGAAGGGCTCGATTGTATCGGTAGTACCCCAGGCAATTGATGGAGGCGCAAACAAAGCATACCCTGAAACAATACCAATACTATTGCTGTAGGTGACTGGATAAACATATGAAAAAGCACCTGACACGGAGTCAGTGATGGATACTGTGTTAAGAAGGCCACCATCCCACCAGATTTGCAGGTCATATCCCACCATCGGTGTTCCATTTGTGAATTGTAACGTACCTGAGAAATTCAGACTCCCCCCGAGATACACTACTGCCAAGTCAACTGATGTTACAATGGTTGCGTGATAGATATCTACTGTGACTCCGATAACTGGGGACTCTCCGAATGTGGCATATCCGACTGGATCAATGTACGCCCAGACATGCTGTACGTAAGAGAGGAGACTGAGATCATCGGGAATGTCAAAGACAATGACAAAATCGCCACTACCATCAGTTAGGAAATCATTTACTATGACCTCGTTTGCACCAGAGTAGTCACCCCAATAGATGTCGATGGGTGAATTAGCATATGGAGTCCCATTATCCCAGGTCACTGTACCAGTTATGGTCAATGCTTGGTCTAGATAGACTGTTGTGGGAACTACATCGAATGCAGGCCAGAGATATCCAGGTGCAATGATTGTAATCTGAGGTAGAGGTGATGATGTGTCAGCAATCCAAGGAAATGGAGAGTTGAACTCGACAAATAAGTCATAATCACCAGCAGAAATGGTTCCAGGAATATCCCAGCTGAGAGTGAACGAACCATCAGAGGCTGTCACATTAGTTGTACGTGTGATTCCAAATAGCGTGAGTTCGACGGTAGCGCCACCATATGGTATACTTCCAATAGTATATTCTAAACTTCCGGTTACAATCACAGTTTCGCCGATTCTGTAGGGTCCAACAGGAAGATTGACCCCTGTGAATGTGGTCAACCATTGATTCAGAGTGAGAATGTTATGTACTGACTCGTTCGAGCCAAAGAAGACAGTACCAGCATAGACTCCATAGACTTCAATACCTGTGCGGACAGTGTCCCAGTCCATTCCTGAGTAGAAGAAATCAGCCTGTCCAGTTCCATCCAGAACTACATTGCCCAGCCATGGAAGAGGTAAGGTGCCATTGTTCCAGTATAGGGAGACCGCTTCACCAGAAAGGTCAGTTCCATTATGCGCAAAATAGGCATGAACATGGATTTGTAGCGTTTCGTTCTGCATGACAGGATTTGGGTTGATGGTCACATCGAGATTGATTGCGTATTTGATTCGGGTGATATTAAATGTAGTTGCAGCATCGTTGTGTAATAAATCAGAACTGGGCGAGTATATGCCAAACGTGAAATCTCCCGTATCATAGGTCAAGAATGACATAGGAAAAAGAAATTCACCTGATGAGTTTGTGAGATCACTAGCAAGAGGACCCACCCACCCTGTACCATTCCAGAAATAAAGATAGACCAATTCATTGGGCCTTGGAGGAGTTCCACCGACATAAGTAAGGTTACCTAGAACATCAAAGTCAAGCTCATCAACATACAATTGTGTTGGTACCATAAGTGAGATCTCTTGGTCGTATCGTTGGAGCTGAATCTTAGGAGCAATCGAGCTAAATGCATCATCGTAGATTGGGGTCCATGATGTCCAGTTCACATTTACACTAATGAAACCGGGTTCATCTTGAGTTGGAGAGCAGTTGTAGAACATCCAATAGTCACCAAATGCATCTGTCTTCTTCTGGAAAAGAAAAGTCCCAGATGCATTTACCCAATGGATATAGACTGTCTCAAACTGGATTGGTGTGCCATTTGAAAATTGAAGCGTTCCGTATAGGAAGATTGTTTCATTCACATAGTAGGAGTTGAAGTCTTCTTGAATCGAGATGAGAGTGCCTGTTGCTTGAATATCAAGAGGTTCATGCAAAGACTCTCCATCATACAAATTGATGTACAGCGATGTATAGTTCGCCCAGATGTACACAGTTTCAGTAGCTTGTCCAACTGGAATTGTGTATGGATAGAAATAACCACCTGTGGAATTAGTCATGACGCTGCCGATATAAAAGATGCCGGTGCTGTTCTCCAACCAGAAGTCAACCCATTCATTAGCGAGATTATATGGAATCTCAGGGAGTGAAAGATTCCCTTGAATATCGACAGGTTGTAGAATAAACACTGGGTCGGGAGTAATAGAAATAGGATCGAGAGACACATCCCATTTTTTCACATTTGAAAAGATATGATTTGATTCGCAACTAGCAAGTGTTGGTTCCATAGAAGTGAAGTTTGCCCAGAATTCAACTGGCCCTTCATCTCCTACAAGGATTGTATAGTTTAGTTCATAGTAACCATTCGGACCAGTCAAAACCGAACCTAGAAGATAGGTCGATCCATTGTTCCAATAGATATCGATCCAGCGTCCCACTATACCTGTACCATTTGAAACATGTGTCAGATTTCCATTGATTGTAATAGTCAAAGCAACGTAAAGAGGATCCCAAGTTGGAAATATTGAGAGTTGGGTTCCACTGGAACCTACATCGATTGGGATATAGTAACTCCAATTACCTTCGATTAGGGGCCATGGAGAACTCCAGTTTGCATATGCAAAGTAGGTTCCATCGGATTGTGTCACAGGGATTGTATAGCTCCATGAAAACCCACCAGTTGAATTTACACCAAGTGTGGTATTTGCTTGTGAGTGAAAGAATACTCCGACCTGTTGCCCCAATGGTAGAGTGGTTCCATTGAGAAGATATGCAACACCATCATAATCGATTGACTGTCCAGCTGTTACTGCAGTCGGATAAACATTCAGATTGAATCCAACTCGACCCCAAACTGTGATTGTTGAGTTATCACCTGAACGAGCCTCATTCAGACGAGGGATTCCATATTGATCCCAGTCCCCCAGGTACCAGGACCAGACCTCATGTGTTCCAACAGTCATATCTGCAAGATCAAGTGGGTCTACATAGACATCCAGTTCATAGTATCCGTATTCGTCTATAGAGGCGTTTCCCATGAACGCATTGTCCCAATAGATTCCGACGTTTCTGTTGTCGTAATTTGAACTGTTGACAGGTACCCCACCAACGGTCATAGTACCATAGACATGAACTGTATCCTCCCAGTATGCCACATAAGTGTCAAGACCTTGACTGACATTCAGCTCAGTTGTATCACTGAGGATAAATCTCCCTTCAGTTGGTGGTGCTGGTCCTGAAAATGGGCTAGGAGTTCCCACAGCAAAGACCGATGTGCGGTTTGTGATTGACAGAGTGGACGTTGTCCATGTAGCTGCGAATATATGATAGTCAATCGTTGCATCCGTGGGAAAAGCGTATGTGATATTTGCAATTGGACTAGTGATTGATGTACCCAAATAGACAGAATCGGTTTCATCGACGAAAGAAATCGTTTCTGGAGTGGTGACTAATACATTATCTACTAAGATTGCAGCACTCAACTCGAATGGTGTGCCTATCTGTTCCCAAGGCTGTCCGCTTGTAGGCCAGACAAGAAGCTGGACATTTGGATTTGGTGTGTTATTGGGATCCTCTCCGCCACCCATGTCAGGTGGTAAGGTGGCTGGTATGACTTGAATCCACTCGCCACCACCACCAGCTAGAGGAATCCAGACTTCTGACCAAAATGACATGTGTCTGACTCTGAGTGTTCTCACATCCAAGGCGTAATCCGGGTCGCCAACAGCATAACCCATTGCTAACCGGGAGGGAATACCTAGACGACGCATAAAGACACAATATGCAGTGGCAAAGTCCATGGGCAGACCACCGCCACGCTCAAGGAACCAGTCGGTCACCTCTTGACCAGCAGGAGGCCTGTCATTGAGATCGAGGAATATCTGAAAGGTACTCTGGAAATAGAGTTGGACTGCCATGGCCTGTTCGTACGCATTACTACCGACTGATTGGAACTGTGTGATATTTGCTTCCACCTCAGGTGTCAATGATGGATAGTTCAGGTACTCATCCATTCCCACCACTGTTGACGCAGGCAGTGCATTATTGACAATGTTATTCATGTTCTGTGTTTCAAACGTGAGGTTGTAAGTAACGATTACCTGTTCGCCTGTTTCTCCTTGAATGAACGGACTGAAGAGGAGTGTCCCATAATCATCAGTTCGTAACTCATAGCTAATAAGACGACCAGGATCAGGGTAAGGATCACCATTTGAATCGACACTCCAAGTCATGAAGGAGTCTTCAATGACGCGGATATACGGAAACAGTGTAGGTAGCTCTACTGCACCAACAGCAGCACCAGCAGTTACATTCAGTGCAACTGTGTAGACTTGGTTAGGAGCTGAACCTAGTGGAATTAGTTCAGAAGATGTTAGGAACTGGGAACCGGGAATTGTCTTCCCCCAATCAGACCCGTTATAATAATCATACGCGCCTATCCGCCATAATTGCGGAGGGTCCGCAGGCCCTACCATGAACATGACCTGATCCCATTGGTCAATCAGGTCCGGAGGGAGATTAATGTCAAGTGGAACGTTGTCGTAATCAAACCATGTGGCCCTTCCTCCCGCCCAGTTAAGATCATACGGCCAAGAAGGAATATCATCATATGGATAGTGTGGGTTATACTGGCGAACTGAACCAGACTGAACGATAACGAAGTTGTATGTTGCCCAAACAAGACTAGCAACTATGAAGATTGCACCTATGAGGGTAGTAAGACCCATTCTTCTACGAGACGATTTTGTTGCGGCGCTCACTTGACTAGTCCTCTTGTTCACCAATTGGAAATTCGGCGTGTCTAGTAACTCACGGTGGATGCAAGCTACTCTCAAACGTCCTTTCCTAGCAATTAAAGGGTTGTTCAGCTGGACTCAATATCGTTTATCGAAAGTATCAAGATACCCGTTAATTCATTACATCACTATATTTGACTCGACAAAATGGGCACAACCAGTATACAAATTGAGAGGATATTGAAATGAGGTCGGATCATCGCGAGATTGAGAAATATGTTAGAGAGAAAATGGAAGGGAACAGTAAGGGGGCTCATGCATTCAATCATATCAAACGTGTCTATGCTCTATCAATCAAGATTGGTAAGCAGATGGGTGCCAATCTGAAGATTCTAGGTGCTGCTGCACTTCTTCATGATGTAGGACGTCCGAAGGAGCGTGAAACAGGGGTTTCTCACTCTATTCTTTCAGGGGAGATGAGCCATGAAGTCCTGTCAAAGATAGGATATGATGCTGAAGAAATCAAGAGTGTAGTAAATGCAATCAGGACTCATAGGTTCAGTGAAGGACTTGAGCCAAACTCCCTTGAAGGAAGAATTCTGAGTGATGTGGACAAGTTAGATGCAATAGGTGCGATTGGAGTATATCGAGCTATTGCGCAAGCTGAAACACGTGGGTCTGGAATCAAAGGATTCCTGAACCATGCAGACGAGAAATTACTTCGTCTAAAGGACCTGATGTATACTGATGCAGCAAGGATTGTGGCTGAGGAGCGGCACAGAACTTTGGAAACCTTTGTGATGCAATTAAGAGAAGAATGTGGGGTATAGTGAGGCTAACGTCTACCAGCCAGGTACATCTCTAGGTAGGAGTCACGAATCGTATCTTCTGCCGATATACCTAGTTCATCAAGTAATTCAAAGATGACTTTCTTAGCAGACTTCATCTCACCTTTCTTGTGTACAATGGACTCTAGTTCAAGGAACAAACCAACTCCTTCCACATCATCAATGCTGATAGTGATGCCACGAAGCTCAAAGAATGTCCGTTTCTTCGTAATCTTAGTGATAGGTGTAAAACTTAGGCTTTCAAGTATAGAGGTGAGATGTTCAGAATCATCAATTCCAATAGAATATTCAACGCGAGTCTTTGTCTGTTTGTCCAATTTCGGACCCTTGTATGTCAGTTCTTTTAGAACATGTGAGGTTGATAGTCCCTCTTCGTCGAAGGGGCTCCGTGTCCGTATTCTTACAGCCTCATCAGTTTCTATGAATGTCCGACAGGGATGATCAAAGTAAATGTCAATCTGGACCTCGCTGTTAAGCATTTCAGAACCAGATTCGATGAGTTTCTTCCGTATCACCCTTTCGTCTTCTATTGCAACCTTGACCTCCACTTCAAATGTTTCGGACATGTAAATCATCTTCTTTGAATAGACTCTGAATCATCAGGCTGTTAGGTGTTTCCATCCATAACCCAAATAACGGTGATGTATCAAACCTGAAGGTAGGTGTCGCTGTGACGAGTATTAAGACCATCAGATGTGCAAAATGCGGGAAGGAGTACGATGAGTCCACTGTACCTCCAAATGATGGATGTGGAGGAAGAATAGACTTTGAGTTCGACTTGGAGAAACTCAAGGAAACAGTCACCAGAGAGAGTCTTGAAAGGAGAATTCCAGGACTCTGGAAGTATTTTGAGTTGATGCCTCTCAGGCATAGGAAGAACATAGTCACATTGGGAGAGGGTGGAACACCGCTTGTTGAGAGCAAGAGATTTGCTGATGAGTGGAAGTTGAAGAGCCTCTCATTAAAGATTGAAACAGTGAACCCCTCTGGATCATTCAAGGATAGACCAATCTGTGTTGGAGTAAGTAGGGCTCTGGAAGACGGTGCAGATACCGTGTCGGCTGCATCTTCTGGCAATGCAGCGGCATCTATGTCTACCTTTGCAGCGCGAGCAGGACTTCAGGCTGTTGTCTTTGTGCCAGAGGATGCACCCTTGGGCAAACTAATTCATTTGAGAACTTTAGGTGCCAAGGTCTTCAGAGTAAGGAAGGTCAAGGAAGGTGTTGACCCTACAACCACGCTCCTGCTTGCTGCTGTCGCTGAGTTTGGTTGGACTCCTTCCCCTTCATTTGGACCATTCAATTGCTTCCAGTTTGAGGGCACAAAATCCTTGGGGTATGAGATTGCAGAACAGACCCATTGGAACCCTCCAGATTGGGTCTTGTTCCCAACTGGTAGTGGAGGCCTCATGGCGGGTACAATGAAAGGATTCTGGGAATTCAAAGAAATGGGACTGATTGACAGTATTCCACGACCTGTGGTTGTGCAACCTGAGGGATGTGCTCCAATCGTGAGAGCGTTCAAAGAGAAGCAAGAGCCTCTTGAGATCATACCTTGGGACTCAAATGAAACCGTCGCGGGTGGACTTGCTGATCCATTTCCTTGGGATGGGGATGCTGCTTTAAAATATCTCAACTTAGCAAAGGGTGATGTGATAACAGTTCCAGATGACGAGATAGAGAAAGCCCTTGTACTTCTTGGTAAATTAGAGGGAATATTTGCAGAACCTAGTGGTGTTGCGGCCTTGGCAGGGCTGAAGGCTCTACTTGAGCAGGGGACCATTGACAGATCTGATAGGATTGTGGTACCAATAACAGGCTCAGGCTTTAAGGACCTGTCAACTCCAGATAGACTAACACCTAAAGTGCATTTGATACCACCTGATACAGAAACGCTGAAGAAAGCACTTGAGAACTATGATTGAGCTGATAGCATGGACGAGGAGAGAATAAAGAAATACATGGATGAAGCAATTGAAGAGGCTAAGAAGGGACTCTCTGAGGGCGGTATTCCAATAGGGTCCATTCTGGTCATTGATAACAAGATTGTAGGGAGAGGTCACAATCAGAGGATACAGAAAGGTAGTGCTACACTTCACGCAGAGATGGACTGCTTAGAGAACGCTGGAAGACTGACTGCTAAAGAGTATAAGAAGTCCGTTCTGTTCTCAACGCTCTCACCTTGTGATATGTGCAGTGGAGCAGTACTCCTCTATGGCATACCTAGGGTCATAGTGGGTGAGAATAAAACATTCCAAGGACCAGAACAATACGTTCTCGATAGAGGTGTAGATGTCACTGTACTCAATGATCCTGAGTGTATCAGGATGATGGAGAAATTCATCCGAGAGAATCCAACACTATGGAACGAAGACATTGGTGAGTAAAGACTAGTCATTTGAGGAACCCAGCATGTCAAAGAAGGAATTGCGGAAACGAGCAAAGGAACTGGCAAAGGAACATGGGTATCTCCAATACATGATTGAACGTTATCTTGCTCTATGGGGTGAAGAGGATACTCTCAAATTCATCGAGTCCTGTGAACAACCTATTGGGACATCAATTCGAATCAACACACTGAAAGCATCTGTTGGCGAGGTCCTTGGCCGGCTCCAAGAAAAGGGAATCACAATTGAAAAAGTCCCTTGGTTGGATGTTGGTTTCTATGCTGATTTCGATGGTTCGTCCCCAGGAGCCTTGCTTGAGCACATGCTCGGGTTATACTATGTTCAAGGCGTACCTTCAATGACTACAGTGAACATCTTAGACCCACAACCGGGCGAAACGGTCTTAGATCTTGCTGCCGCACCTGGAGGGAAGACAACACACATCGCACAGATGATGCAAAACACTGGAAAAGTCATTGCAGTTGAGCAGGACAGACAACGTATGATCAGCCTTCAGAGCAACATCATTAGGTGTGGTGCTACTAATACCATTGTCATGCGTGGTGATGCACGAAAACTCAACAATCTACCCTTTGCGCCGAATAAGATTCTACTTGACGCACCTTGCTCTGGAGAAGGTTTGATTCCTCTGGATCCAACACGAAAGACTAGCAAAACTATGGCGGACATAAGATTCTGTGCAACAAGAGAGAATGATATGCTGGAGGCAGCGGTAAATGTTCTTGCTGATGGTGGTACAATCGTGTACTCAACATGCTCTATCGCACCAGAGGAGAATGAGTATATTGTGGATGATATCATAAGACGCTACCCTGAGATGGAAATAGTTGAGATAAAGGCAGATTTTGGCTCACCCGGATATACTGACCCATATGGCATTAAACTGAATGAGTCATTGAAACAAGCCAGACGATTTCTCCCGCATCTCCATGGGACTGAGGGCTTCTTCATCTGTAAGATGGAAAAGAGGGAGGGCTCAACTACATGACTTTGGCACTTGTGGATCCGGTAGAGTGGGATTCGATCATTGAGCAGATTGACATAGAGTTTGGAGCAGGAGTGACAAAGGGACTCGTTGGAAATCTTGTGCCAGTGACAATGTCAAGAGGGGCTACTAGGATATTCTACGCAATACCTACTGACTGGATGACAATAGTAACTGAACACGCTGAAACTCCGGATATTCAGTTCATAGGAAAGGAACTTGGATCTATCGAGAAGGAGAGATTCAGACTAAGTCTTCACATTCTCAGCGAACTAGCTCATCTGACGGAGAGTTTCATAATTGTATCAAAGCAAGGAGCTGAGGCGTTTACATATGGTAGAAGTATCATTAAACAGTCTGTACTCAATGTAGATAGTTCACTGGTGAGGGGGCAAAGGGTGCTTGTACTCAATGAGAATCGTGAGTGCCTAGGTATCGCAGCTCTATCAGTGGATGCATCCAAAGTGAATCGACTGGGAGCGGAAAGACTCGTTGCCAAGAACCTTGTTGACGTTGGTTGGTTCATAAGACGCTTAGGCTAGACGAACATGTCGCTTGTTCGGTCAGAGTCCTCTATTGATTTTCGCATCTTCTCAAGTCGTTCAATCTCTCTGGATTCTTCCAGAAGTTGTTCCACATTAGCTTCCACACCATAAATCTCATTGATTTTTTCAAGCATAGTAGCAGCAGAACGTGGATCAGGACGACCTCTGGTCGCATAGGTGAGAAGTCCGATTGCGGGGGACTCCCGCATCTCAAGCTCAGCAAGAAACAGTGCTAGAGGACCTGCAACGAATAATCCCTCCTCAAGAAGAGGAACCTTCCACTTCTCAAGAAGTTCTCCGTATGCAGTGGTAGGAACGCATCGCATGTCCTCCTCATCCTCCTTGAAGGATGCATCTAAACCACCAAGAAGCAGGGTCTCTTTGAATTTGTTCTCAGCAACCCACTTGGCCAGCTTATCTATGAATCCCCATTGTTCAGACTGGTGTGGTTGAAACCTTGGGACTAGAAAGATCATTTTCTTCTTGTCATATGAATAAAGTTCGAATGGCAGAACAAGACGCTCATTCTCCATTGAAACGAAGAGAGGTAACATGTCGCTCTTGATGAAACCGATACGCTCAGCCTCCAATGTACGAGTCAAATGAGCAGTGCTCAAGAAACCCACTTCACCGAGTCCATGAAATCCACAGATGAAAGTAGACCCTGGTTTTATCTTGAAGTCCTTCTTTAGTATGATTTTGAAAGATGAATCAGTTGTAGCTACGAAAGCCATGACCATTCAAGCCTCAATTGAGTTGACTGATTTCTCAGACTCTCTCTTGGTTACATGCTCAGATTCCGGCAGTTACTTTTGAGGCTTTATATGTGTCTGTGTAAGATTGACATTAGAGGGCGGATTACACACGCTTTTGGAATAGCAAAAAGAAGCCTTAAAGTGTGCATTTTTGGACCAGCTCTACGGTATAGTGTCCAGCCACACATAAAACTAATAGGAGTTTATACTATATCCTCATATCATTCAATGCGCAATTGATGGAGCGGGATTTCTTGAGTACTTTAAGAGAATTAGAGCTCCAACAGGTAGCCCCCCGTTTGTTGGAGCTGCTTAGGAGGCAAGGTCTTGCCACCCTTACTAGATTCCAATCCATATCAGTTGACCAAGGAATAATGAGAGGGAGAAGCCAAATCCTACTTACCTATGACTATAATGAGGCATACATGATAAGTGAGATTGCGCTCCTAAATCGTATTGCTTCAGATCATAGAGCAAGGGCAGTCGTTCTTTGCCCGAATCCACATCAGGCTGAGAAAAGATTCAGGTCAATTAGTCAGAAGTGTAACCGACTCGGTATAGAAGCCTCGGAAATTGTCCGAAGAAGAAAGGCCACCAAGATAGGAACCCAAGGGTTTGGTCGGGTTATTGTTGCGACCTATAGTTCGTTTGATATTGCATCACAGATTAATCCAGATATTCTTGAAGGAGTTGTGTTTGTCTTAGTGGACAGACTTGATCTCATTGGACAGCCACAGATTGGAGCTAGACTTGAAACTGCGCTTGTCACGTTATTAGGTAGGTCTAATATCCAATATGCCGCCATCTGTCCGCCCTTAGAAGATGTAGAAGACTTAGGCAAATGGTTGAATGCAGGTATTGTAACAGACCCCAAAGTGGATGTGAAACTGATTTTCAGTGTTAAAGCATTTGAGTCCTCTGATGACTCACTTGTTGACCAGACTGAATTTGTTGTGCATCGTCAAGGACAGGTGATGATTCTCTGTTCAAATATAGACACATGTGAAGAACTCGCACTTCAACTTGCAGGCATTGAAACTGGGAATAAAACGAAGCCGCTTGACTTACGACTTTCCCCAGAATATAGAGATGACCTCAGACAGCTTTCTGCGGAAATTAAATCAAAATACCCCTTATGTGAAACTACAAAGAAACTAAGCCAACTTGTTTCAATAGGAGTTGGATTCATTCACGAAGGAGTCGGAATGACTCAACGAAGGGATATTTCTGAGGCGTGGGAAGAAGATATACTTCCAGTTATTGTGATGCCGACACGGTTTGCGATCGCTAGTGGTTTGAAGGCAACTGTGGTATTCTTGATGGGGGTTTTCATGCAGGAGTTAGGAAAGGAGGGCCCTCAAGAGGACAGAGTTTCAATGTTATCAGAATGGCAATTGAGCGATGTCCTTGAAGCAGCAGGACGGCGAGGAATTGACAATGAGGCATTTGGCATCGTAGTAGTTGACAACGAGTCTGAGAGACAGCGGGTGATTGCAAAATACTTTCGAAAAGATTCGAGTGGCAACTTGAAACCACTACTTGGTGAAGTGGATAGTGTTATGGATGAAACTGAGAATGTGCAGGATTTGGTATTGAAACAGCTATGTGGCAAGTCCAAGGAGAAAGAAGATCCCTTCTCAGTGATTGATCGAACATTTTGGGGAAGTAGCAGACTTGTTACTGACATCAGTCAAGCAGAAGATCAGGATGAGGCCATTGTCGAGAATCTTCTAAAACGTCGTTCCACAAGATCCACATTTTCAAGGGCTATGGAAATACCAGACAAAAGTGTCAAGTTCACGTCGGTCAGACCTGATAAGATAGAGGGACTTGTGCATAGCGGAAGCAGAGAGATTTGGCACTATACGACTCTTAGAGCCAAGGAAGGTGTTTCTTGTTCATGCGAGTCGTGGAAATATCAAGGCATACGTAGACATAGGCTTTGCAAACATCTGATAAAATTCGCAGGATTTGCACTCAAAGATGAGGGGACCAAGCCCTATGCAGCAGGAGTGATTTTACAGGCGCTTCGAGGACTTGAGGTGTATGATGGATTAGAGGCGGACAAACTGATAGTTCGTGATAAGGATGGTGTGCGTTGTACAGGACTAGGAAAAGACGTAACAGTTCTTGGCGTACCTGTGAAGGATGCAAAGCGCGTGATGAAAGCGGTTGTTGATAAAAAGAGTGACCTAAAAACAATCCTTAGAGATGTTGTGTTGACTCGTACGAAGATTCCAAAAGAAGTAGTAAACCGTGTATTGAGCAAACTACCTGCAAGGGACATTGAAGAGATTTTATGTGAAGATGACATGCCGGGTATTGTGGAGAACTGCTTGGAGGAACTGGAGTATGTCAATTCAATCCTCTTGAAGCTCTTGGATTCAAAACACAGTGCAAGAAAAGAGAGCCAAAAGCTCGAGGAAAGCCTACTTGTATTATTAGAGTCTATGCGGTAACATTTTTACGTGAGTAGACTCGTGGCCGCTTAGACCTTGGGCATTATGTCGCCCAAGCCGGTGGTTGACCAATGAAGTTGTTTGAACATGAGGCCAAGGACATTTTCCGTGCCTTTAAGATGCCAACCCCTCCTGGTGGCGTCGCTAGAACGCCTAAAGAAGCAAAGGAACGCGCAGCAGAGGTTGGAAAACCGGTTGCCGTTAAGGCAATGGTGCTAGCAGGCAAACGAGGAAAGGCGGGTGGTGTGAAGTTTGCTGACACACCACAGGAAGCAGAGAAATGTGCTGAAGAGATTTTGAGGATGCGAATCAATGACCTTCCAGTTGATGCGGTCTTGATTGAGGAGAAATTGGATATTCAGCAGGAGATCTATGCAGGTATAACGATTGACAGGAACGAACGAAAGTATGTTGTGATCGGAAGTGCCGCAGGCGGAATGTCAATCGAAGAACTTGCAGAAGAGAGTCCAGAGAAGATTATCAAAATGCATGTTGATCCGAGTCTTGGTCTCCAAGCCTATGAAGCCAGGCAAATGGCAATAGACATGGGTTTCAAAGGTAAACAAATCAATCAGCTTGGAAGTTTCTTCTTAAAACTCTGGAACATTGTAGAGGCTTATGACGTTGAACTAACGGAGATTAATCCATTGATCCTCACGAAAGATGGAGGGTTTTATGCTGCAGATGCACGCCTGAATATCGATGATAACTCTCTCTACAGACATAAGGAAATGATTGAGAAGTTAAAGCGTGAGCCAGTAGAGCAGAATGAACGTGAGAGATTGGCCACGGAGAACGACATGGCATATGTAGAACTCGATGGAAATATCGCATGCATCTGTAATGGCGCAGGTCTCACAATGGCAACACTTGATGCAGTTTCTCTCTACGGTGGGACGGCAAGCACATTCCTTGACCTTGGAGGAGGAGCGGATGCTGAGAGAGTTGAGAAGGGGATAGGGATAGCGTTGATGTATCCTAAGGTGAAAGCGATTTTGGTCAACATAATGGGTGGAATCACAAGATGTGACGAGGTTGCCAGAGGGATTCTAGCAGCGAGAAATGACAGCGATATTACAGCGCCCATGGTCATTCGTATGGTAGGTACGAACGAGGAGGAGGGCCAAGCTATTCTGAACGAGGCAGGTATACCATTCCTCAAGACAATGGAAGAGGCTGCTTCAAAGGTGGTTGAACTTGTGAAGGAGGCGGCATAGATGACTGTGCTAGTTGATAAAGACACCAAGGTGATTGTGCAAGGAATAACAGGTGGCCAGGGAACATTCCACTCAAAGGCTATGTTAGAATATGGCACAAAGGTTGTTGGTGGAACCTCACCAGGCAAGTCGGGACAAGAGGTCAATGGTATCTCTGTGTTTGACAGTGTCATTGATGCAAAAGAAGCCACAGGAGCGAATGCCTCGATAATCTTCGTTCCAGCCCCCTTCGCTGGAGATGCAGCTCTTGAAGCAATTGCTGCCGATCTGAATCCTGTTGTAGTAATCACTGAACACGTGCCTGTCAAAGATGAAATACGTGTCATCCACGCTGCAAAGCGGAAAGGAATCACCGTAATCGGTCCGAACACTCCAGGAATCATCACACCTGGTGCTAAACAAAAAGTAGGTATCATGCCAGGCCATGTCTTCTCGGATGGAGAGGTTGGACTCATGTCTAGAAGCGGAACATTGACCTATGAGATTGCAGCAGGAATGACTAATTCAGGTATCGGAATTTCTACAGCCATAGGTCTCGGAGGAGACCCATGCGTTGGACTCACCACTATTGAGGCAGTCAAGCTCTTCAAAGAGGACAGGGACACTAAGGCACTGGTTCTCGTCGGCGAGATTGGGGGAGATGCTGAGGAACGCGCTGCAGCATATATCAAAAAGGAGTATGACCTTCCTGTAGTGGGCTTTATTGCTGGTAGGACCGCACCTCCTGGAAAAAGAATGGGGCATGCGGGGGCCATTATCAGTGGAAGCTCAGGGACTGCAGCTGCAAAGATCAAAGCATTGAATGACGCAGGTATAGCAGTGGCTGACAAGCCAAGCGATGTAGCAAGGCTCTTGAATGAAGCCATGTGAAGAATTCTATGGAATCTTTTTGTGGAAAGAGCACAAGCTTTTAAAACACAACACGGCTGGAAAGCCGAGCGGGCTAACTAGAAACTACTCTGTTTGCCGTCAATGATATGAGGCCTGAAAGATGCCAGTAGCTGACATCGAAAAACGTAGATTAGCACAGCATTATATGCTGTATAAGTCCATTTGCCGATACTGTGGAGCAACTAATCCATTTAAGGCAAAGAAATGTAGAAAATGCAAGAACAAGGACCTCAGGCCCAAGAGACGTCAGAAGAAGTAATTCTCCACTAGTCAGTGATAGAGGTTATTCTCATCTCGCCACCAGTGGCCAAGGATTTCTCTGGTACATCTTTTGTCACGACAGTATTTGCACCGATAACTGAATTATCTCCAATAGTTATGCCTGGTTTGATGAAAACATTGACGCCAATCCATACGTTGTTTCCAATAACAACATCCTCATCCTTGTATGAATGGAGATCACTGACCTTTTTCGAGTGAGATCTAATATGGACATTATAGGAGATTTGGCAGTTCTCACCAATTCTGACCATGGAGTTTGGACCTGCTATGATGTGAGCATAATTTATGTTTGTTCCAGCCCCAATTTCGACGTTTCCTTTGATCACAGAGTCTTTCCCTATGCTAACATTAGAAAAACGATCTTCTATCTTCGTTTTACGATAGTACTCTGCCTTGGTCACAATGAATGCGCATATCTTTCCGAGAACCATAATCTTTCACCTAGTTTGAAGAGCCCATAATTCTTAGTCATCCGAGATGTTTCAGGGTCTTAGTGAAACTCCAGCACTCTTAAATACAATTGATAATCCAATCCGATTTCAGCATGGGCCGGTGGTCTAGCCCGGTTATGACGTCGCCTTCACAAATGGAGTTCTCTGGAACTCTATGGAATTCGGCGAATATCACGAGTTCAACTCTCGTCCGGCCCACCATTGCTTCTCTTTCATAGCGTTAGAGTTATAACACAATCATCAGCCGTGCCAACAGCAGGTGGAAAGTCAGACCTGAGATTATATCGAGTCTCCCCCGACCCACCACATCACAACAACAGTATGGTGCTTATCAATGCCAAAACAGATCTACGATGTCGAAAAGTTCCTCGAGATGACAGAGGACGCAGAGGAGTGCCGCGTCAAGAGAGGTAAAGATCAGGTCAAGCTCAAGCTCCGTACTCGTAGTTACCTCTACACACTCATCGTTGAACCTCAAAAAGCTGAGGAGATTCTTCAACAGGTCAAGTGTCAGGTGGTTGAAGCACGGTCTGGTGACTAAGAGGTTTAAATCTCAACAGACTCATTTATTTCTGGAACATGGGCTTCACGCTTTCGTTTCTCAAGCCGCTCAGCTAATGCATCACATGATTCAGATTCTCCATGGATGCAATAGAACTTAGGCTCGCCCGGGATTTTCAGGAGCATATCCAGCATCCCTCGGGAGTCTGAGTGTGAAGATAGATGATGCTGACGAACATCAGCTACGACATCAAACATTCTTCCGTTGACTTCCGCCTTTCGTGTTTCTAGAAGTTCCGCTCCAGGAGTTCCTGGTATCTGATAGCTCACCAGAATGATGGAGTTCTTGGGATTATCATGGACCATCTTAAAGTAGAGGTGCGAAGCTCCGCCTTTCAACATCCCAGCAGGGGATATAATCACACCACCCTTCTTGATGGCATTTGTGCGGTCTCGATTATCATGAATGATGTGTGTTCTACTAACGGCACGTTGGAAAGCTTGAGGACTCTGGAGGTACTCAGGGTGTTTCACAAGAACATCATTCACACCACGGGCCATACCGTCAACATAAATTGGATATTTCTGTGGCAGTCCATTTCGTTCGAGTATGCACATGATTTCCTGACTTCTACCCACTGCAAAAGCAGGAATCAGAACCACGCCACCACGCTCTAATGTTTCAATCACTGAATCCATAAGAGCCATCTCGATATCCTCTCGTTTCGGGTTAGTTCTTCGTGCATAGGTACTTTCTGTGACTACTATGTCATGTTTAGGGAGGTTCTTCCTTGCACCTGGGTTGAGTTGAGATTCAGTCGCGTTGAAGTCTCCTGTGAAGAGAATCCTCTTTCCGTCCACTCTGATGGAAACCATTGAACTTCCGGGGATATGACCTGCATTGAACAGAGTCATCTCAAAGTGATGACCCAGAGGAATTGTCTCCTCATATGCGGTGGCCTGACACTGACGTTTTACAAGAGCGATATCTTTGCGTGTGTATGGCAATGGACCTCTGGAGATTTTGTACATGTCACGCAGTAATAAGGTGCTGAGATCACGTGTCGCAGGAGTGCAAAACAATGACGCCTCACTCTTTGCTAAAATCCGAGGAATTCCTCCCGAATGGTCTAAATGAGCATGTGTGAGTGCAACACCCTGCAATTCGTCTGTGGGAACCATGTCTGGAAAAGAGGGTGGTTCTGTGAATTTTACGCCGTAGTCGACCAGCACACTCTCTTCGTTCTGTTCGACAAAGAAACCGGACCGACCAATCTCACGGCAGGAGCCTAGAAATGTTAGTTGTGACATGTACTGTTACTTCCCTTTCTCGAGCCATCACAAATAGAACAAAAAGGTTTGGCTTTCAGGTCAGATGTGTTTTATGATAACAAATAGCGATTTTCTCCCAATTAGCCTGAATTGACCTTGAAACGAAATCTATATCAGATAAGGTCCTATTCTTTGCTATGAATGGCCACAGTAGTAGGCGGAGAGACTTCGGGTGACGGAGGAAAACACTGGCAAGGAGTCCAGCAGCAAGAAAGCCGAAAAAGAGGCGCTGCAGGATAGCGACAACATGGATTGCATCCTAGTTGGCAACAAGAACGTAATGTCATACGTTCTAGCCTGCGTGACCTTGTTTAACAAGGGCGCAGTAGAGGTTGTCATCAAGGCGAGAGGTAGGCTAATCAGCCGAGCCGTGGATGTTGCTGAAATTACTCGTCACAGGTTTATATCCGACCTCACGGTGAAGAGCATAGAAATCGGTACTACCACAGTCCAAACAGACAAAGGTAGCGACCTCAACGTATCAACAATTGACATTACGTTGACAAAGTAGTTGGATAATCTGTTGATTCTCGCCCGAAGCTCAGTCTTCACTGTGCCTTCGAGATTGGCGAGGATTAACTAATGCGACTACCTGTATGTACCTTCGATCTTGAATCGGATATGTTATGCACAAGTTGTCAGGCTAAGCTTGACAGAGGAGAGATCACTGCGTTTGATATAGAGATGAGTAAATGGTTCTTAGAGAGAGAGAAAGACTACCCAACACTGGATGATATAACACTCCTGAGAGCCACGAGAATTGAGGGAAAGTTAATACTCATTCTAAAGAAGAAGGGAAAAGACTTGTTTCTCGCAGAAGAGACCCTTGTTAATGAACTCTCTGAAAGGTTTGGAGGAGTAATGGTAGTCGAAGGACCTCCCAAACTCAGAAAGATTGTACGTGAGTTCATTAACCCAGCAAATGAGGTGGGAGTGAACAGCTTGTATCTTCCTGATGGGTCGAAAGAGAGCATTGTGATGCTTCGAGGAGAGGACCGAGAGCGAATTCAGTACTCAACTGATGAACTGAGAGAGATTGTATCGGCAATTATGGGAGAGTCTGTACTCTTTGAGTATCAGGAGGACCGGATGAAGAAAGAGGAAGAGGATGAACCTTCTGATGAGTTTGACCAACGGATGGAGGAACTGGGTCGAAGAAGACATAGATCTCGTTGATTCATACTCGGTTTATTGGATGATTTTTCATTATTTCACGCATTACGATTGTAGCATAGGATCCTTTTCTTAGAGAGAAACTCGTTAGAAGCCCCTTTTCAGAACATGAAACCTCCAAATCCGGGAGGTTTATGGATGCAAGATGCAAGCCACCAGGAGAATTCAATGATTTCATTCTGGGGTTTCTGAAGTTTCTCAAGAGGGTATCCTCTTCCTCCAGAATCTGCTGTAGTAGATCAGATTGCTTCACTGGGGGTAATCTAGTAGAATAACCAGGTATTGGAAGGGCAAGTGCATATTCACCTGATTCCACTTGAGCCAAACGTTTCTCAAGTGTGGTTTCTGTGACGTAGAGCCATGTATCACGTCCGGAATGTGCTTCATCAAGTTTGATGACAAAATCGCCAACAGTGGGATACTGTATAGACATACCAGACTTCATGCGGAGGCTGAGAAGACGATTGAAGATATAGGATTGATAAGCATGTACCTGAAGTGTAAGGACTCTTGGAGGAACTTTAGAGATTGCTTTCTCATAATCCCCAGGATGTTTCATTAATTCCTTCATGACAACTTTCTCGTATCCCAGATCATCTGGAAAAGAATCGATTATTTTCTCAGTAGGTGTGAGACCCTCCGAAAGCTGCAGTCTGACATTTCGGAGTTCTTCGGATTCAAACTCGCTGAGGGTGCATAACATCGCTCTAACCGAGTCTTCAAAATCTCTCTTGATTAGAGCCTTGCCGACAAGATGTGTATTTGGTCTGGTCAGACCAAATCTCTGTACTCCAAAGTAGTTTAGTAATGGTCGGTCTTTTATCTGATTTACAGCGCTCGTAGCTGAATCGCAGTCTGAATTGATGTCCCTGAGCAGAATTGTGAATCGATTGCCCCAAAGGTCTCCAACTTGGATTGGGTGTCGCGTATATGAGAGATTGCGGATATCAACTCGAGAAAGTTCTACTGAGCGTAACAAATCAGCAGCACTGGAGGGGACACTCATCAATTGAGTTGTTATGGCTCGTTTATCCTTGAGGCCTGCATAGCTAACATAGTTTCGTGATATTTTAAGGTTTGAAGCTAGGATATTGGCAACATCCATTGTTGAGAGACCCATTTTTTGAACTGTGAACGTCACAAATCTATCAGAGTTCCCTTCAACCATTCGAGGAGTGTCAACAGACTCAGACCACTCATGTAAATTGATTGTTTTTTGGTCTATCGATATTTCCTCAACGAGAAAGTCCTCGAACCGCGTTTTTAGTTTCCCCCCAAGACCGGGAAAATCTGTTGAATAGAGCTCCATCCCCAATGCGTTCTCAAGAGGATGCGCATCAATCATTGTGGTCACCTATAGCAGTTTCAGTTCTCCAGTCACTTCATCGATGGCCTCTGATTTAGCAGGCCCAATCCCAAGAACTGTCACTGTACCGGGTGGTAGTTCAGTCATTCCTGCATCTCGAATCAGTGCAAAGGAAAGATCGTGGTCTATTGCCTGACGTCTTAGTTCCATGAGTTCTTCCTCAGAACTCACCTTAACAGCCACCTTTTTCTGTCCCTCACGCAACCACGCTTTCCAGATGTTTTGTTTGTGTATCCTCGCTTGTTCAGCTGCTGAAACAGACCCATGAGCGACTTGGACAGCGATTTTTCCTCTACTCATATCAAGATCAGTCCGTACAACGATGACCTGTTTGTAGGTGAAGGTTCTCTCAGTCAATGAATCTATCCCCCAAATGACTCGGGCTCGAAGGTTATTCTGACGGGAGAGTTAAAAACGTGCTCAAAGCTCAGTAAGCAGGGGTCTTCTGATGGACTTTGATGCTATCATAGTTGGTGCGGGACCTGCAGGTATTCTTGCAGCTACAAAGATAGCTGAGAATGGGCATAGTGTTATCGTGTTGGAGGAGCATGAAAAGGTAGGAGAACCCGATCATTGCGCAGGGTTACTAAGCGCATCTGGACTCAATGCTCTGAAGCTCAGACCACCAGAGGAGGTTATTCAGAACACAGTTGCTGGGGCAAGAATCCATTCACCTTCAGGGCATTCAATCTTCATTGAACGTGGACGTCGCGAGGCATTCATTATTGATAGGAGAAGATTTGATTCATGGCTTGCTGAAAGGGCAACGGACCTGGGTGTCAAGATTGTCACTGGTAGTAGGGTGAAGGAAATATCTCATTCCAAGAAGGGAACACAGACTATTAAGACAGACAACCAATCTCTCCAATCCAAGGTGGTAGTTATTGCGGAAGGTGTACGGTCTGTTCTTGCAAAGAGTGTGGGATTTCCAACTATACCCAAGCAAAGCAGACTTCCAGCATATCAATATGAAATCGAGAGGATTGAAATTGAAGGTGATTTAGTTGAGATGTTCTACGGTCGTCAACTTGCTCCAGGATTTTTTGCATGGATAATTCCTATTGGTGAAAGAAAGGCTAGAGTGGGACTGGCAGCAAGAACTAAGTCAAAGATTCGACTTGATTCAGCTCTTCTTCATCACCCCATTATTGGTGAACGACTAAAAGATGGAAAGAAGATTCGTGGCATGGGAGGAACTGTCATAGTAGGACAGCCTAATCAGAAACTATCTACAGATGGAATGGTCATCGTTGGAGACACTGCAGGTATGGTGAAAGCCACAACAGGTGGGGGTGTGATCATCGGGGGATTGACTGCGAGGATAGCTGGAGAAACAATCAATGAGGCACTTCAAGCAAATGACACCTCACAAAAGATGCTTTCGCGATATGACAAAACATGCAAGTCCAGATACTATCAGGAGCTCAAGACAATGTTCTATACCCAGAAAGTCCTCGCCTCTCTGACAGACAAAGGCATTGATTCTGTGGTTCGAGATGCAAATAATCTTGGACTTCTCAATATCGTACGAAAAGAGGGAGATATGGACCTTCAAGGTCAAGTGATTCGAAAACTCATCGCAAATCCACGTACACTTTTGTTGGGTCTGAAGGCTGTAAGATACATCAATCCATTCCTCTAGCTTTATGAACTAAAAAATATCAGGCAGCAGGAGGTCAAGACATATGTCAGATATGGTCCAAAACGATGTATTGGACACGGCAGTGAGTATGCTTGAGCAGCATACCATTTGTGATAGGTGTCTTGGTCGACAGTTTGCGTGGTTGGGTTCTGGTACAACTAATATCGAGAGAGGACAAGCGGTAAAACTCACTCTCTCAATGATAGCTGATAATAAATTGAAGTCAGAAGACCCAGAGGATGCGAAGAGGATTATTAGTCTATTAGCAGGCCATGGGATGTTCCCACCAGCCCAGCGAGTTGCGGAGAAGAATTCCATTGAATATAGTGAAAGCACACAGTGTCATCTCTGTTCATACGATGGAAAATCAGTCTTCGATAGAATAGATGAAGTGGCTATGGAGGCAATGGAACTTGTCAAGGATATTGAGTTCGATAATTTCCTAGTAGGGACTATTTCTATCCCATTGCTTGATGATAGACAAGATGACCTGAGGGCCAAACATGGTCTTCTATATGCAGAAGCGTTGAAATCCGACTTT